>JADFGN010000425.1 GCA_022567695.1 Candidatus Poribacteria bacterium
TTTTGAGGAGTATGTGCCCATCCACCATCTTCCGCCAATTGTCATACGAATCCTGCCAACACGGGGACGGACAATCGCACCACAGGATTCGACGTACTTGAAGAACTGTTTCGCCGTTTGATAGAGTTCTTTGTTGTCACCAAGTGTGGCAAGGAATTGTTCGCGTGTCATAAGTTGCTTTACATTGTATTGATAATGACGCTGTTCCTCTTTAATTACAGGGGTGCCAAGCACTGTTTCGGTGGCAACGAGGATTTCATCAGGAGATTGATAGGAAAAATAGGAGATGTAGGTGAGATCAACGCCGATACTGCGCAGGTATTCCGCCACCTCAAGAATCCGTGCATCGACCCCTTCGGAGACAAGGACCAATCGCTGCTTACGGTTAAAGTTCAATTTTTGAAGCCCGCCGAGTTCGTACCCGAAAAATTCGCTGTGCATTGCCAGCAGGGAAGTAAACTCACGTCCTTGCCCCTGAAACCACCGATGGGCAAAACGCTCAAGTTCTGCGAAGGATAACTTAGAGGTTACAGCGGCGTACTCCAGAATCTGCGCGATGGTTGTACGCGAAGGTTTGCCACGCTTGAGTTCGATGACGATGCAATTCCCGTTTTGATCTAGCGCAAGGAGGTCCAGCTTTCTTTTTGAAACGCTGACGGGAGGCTGCCGGCTAATAACAAGGATACGTTCACCTAAGAGAAGCATGGCATCTTGCTCAAGTAGATCTTCAAAGTCACGTTCCTCTCTAAAATGTAACGGCTCCAGATGTCGAAATCCCTTGCCTTCCCACCGATAAATTTCCATAATGTCTATGAGACCCTTGCGTCAAATTTCTGCATTAAGCCATTGAATCCTTTGAATGTACTGCTCAATTTCCGCGTTCGTCCGGCTGATGTCCCAGCCACACACTTGACCAATCAACCTAGCAATATCGGGGGCTTGTGAGATACCTTGTCCTTTCGTCAGGCCGATTCGAGTGCGGCGCCAGAGGAAGTCTTCGAGTTTGATAACCATCTCTTCGTGGCACGCATAAAGCACTTCTGCCTTCAAGAATGGGAGTGATTCGACTAATCTATCTGCGAGGGTGGCATCCTGTTGAATCAGTTTCTCAATGTGTGCCGTCCCGAAACCATATCGCTCGTTAAGCCTCTGTTGATCTACCTTTGCCAATAAGCGCGATTCAAAACGCTTTGGCTCATCGGCGACCAATTTGAGTGTCTCTGTTTGGCAATTGCGTGGAAGCTGTAATTCTTCCGAGACGCGATTGACCACCTCCTCCCCGATTTTCCGGTATGTGGTGAGTTTTCCGCCATAAGTGTACATTACACCGCTTTGGCTCTCGAAGACTTTGTGCGCTCTTGATACAAACCCGTCTCCCTCCGTAGCGGCGAGGGGTCTGACGCCTGCATAGGCTGAGATGATATTCGATCGACTCATTTTCGCGTGGGGAAAAACTCTGGAGGCTTCGGCGATCAGGTATTCAATTTCATCAGCGGACGGTCGAACACGATTCGGGAAATCCTCCGGATCTGATTCGGTTGTTCCAACCATCGATAGCGCGTGTTCAGCAGGAAGAATAAACAGCACACGTGGTTCTCTCCTCTGCTGTGTTTCGGTGTGTGTAAATGCAAGCACGCCGTATTGGCTGTTGCCAATCTGTGGAAAAAGGAGATGTGTGCCTTTTGCTTTTTGGGTTGTCAATTTGGGTTCGCCATCGTAAGTCGGATCTTTGCTCCAGACGCGATCTGTCCATGGCCCAATTGCTACAACGATTTTCTTCGCGTGAATCTCAAACCGATCTCCCGACATTACATCTTCTGCAAGAACACCGTTAATTTTGTGTTGACCTCCCACCGAAGTTACCAGAAAGTCGAGAAATCGTACGTAATTGGTAACAATCGCCCCACAATGATGAGCACTTCTAATCGTCAGTAACGTCAGACGCGCATCATCAACGTTACTATCCCAGATGACCACGCAACCTTTTAACCCTTCTGTTTCAACCGGGCCAACAAGTTGCTGAATCTTCCGTGAATCGCGCAGAGCATACGCTTTTTCCTTCCGATCGGCTTTGGAAAGATGATTGTAGTAATGTGCAGCGAGGTGCATTCCAAATAGCGGATAGCGTTCACCTTTGTAACAGAGAATCACGATGGGTAGCGGTTTGACGAGATTCGGGGCAATCCGTAGCAGAATTTCGCGTTCTCGGCGTGCTTCTTTGACGAGAGCAATATCACGGTTGAGGAGATAACGAAACCCTCCATGTACCAATTCCGAAGTCGCATTGCTGGTGCCACTGGCAAAATCCTGCTGTTCAATGAGCCCTGCCCTGATTCCGCCGTTCAGGGCAAGATCTCGAATGAGTCCAGCACCAACAATACCACCGCCAATTACCAAGACATCTAAGGGTTGCCTTTTCAGGTTTTCAATGTTTTCTGCGCGTGTTCGGAATGAAAATTCTGTGGACATTTAGCCTATTTTGAGAAGAGAGAAGGAGCTTCGATAAATTCAACACCTTATCAGATAAAGACATGCCACAGACAGTTTGACATCTTGTTCCTGAAAGATCTGAAACAGGTGCATGAACCTGAACGTTTGAGTGGATAAACGCCTGATAGAATTATTATACAATCCTTCACGGACTTATTGCCATTCACAATTATATTTATGGGAAAGATTTTGATGATTTCCAAAACGCAGGGATGGCGGCTGATTCGCCGTGTTTTGCCGAATGTATTGGCACTCGGGATTGTATTTCTTTTCGGGGGCGTTTTAATAGAGATTGTGGGCGAGAGCGCGTTTGAAATCTACCGTATCCTATGGAACAGTACATTTGGCAGCTTTGATGACTTTGGCTATGTCCTGTTTAATGCGACACGGCTGATTTTTACGGGGCTGGCAGTTACAATCGGTTTCAAGGGTGGGTTGTTTAACATCGGCTGCGAGGGACAACTGTATGTTGCTGCATTTGTCGCTGCGTGGATGGGCTGCCACTTCAATCTATCCGCTGTTCTGCTTATTCCCCTCTGTCTTTTTTCAGCAATGGTAGCAGGTAAGGGAGCGTTGGACATTGAAATATTGACGTCCGTACCGAGAGAATTGTTCCTAATCATCCAAGCCTTCCTCATTTTACTTCTCATCTGTACCAGAAGATTTTCGAGGGAAACGGCGTGATTTTTGATCTGATTCCAACAACAATTCGCATGTCAACGCCGCTAATCCTGACCGCGCTCGGTGGCATTTACTCCGAGCGATCGGGAGTCGTCAACATTGCACTTGAAGGCATGATGCTAATGGGGACATTTGGGTATGTGATGGGCACACAAGTGTCGGCTTCCACATGGCTTGGCTTGACGATCGGTATGAGTTTTGGAGCCGCAATTGCAGCAATCACCTTTCGCGCAGATCAGATTGTGAGTGGCGTTGCGATTAATCTACTGGCAGTTAGTGTTACGGAGTTTCTTGGGCGAAACGCAACGTCTCAGCGGGTGGAGGGGATGACCTTAATCGGAGGCTACTCGTTTATTGTATACCTGACACCACTTCTTGTCGTGATGAGCGAAATCTTTCTTTTTAGGACACCGTACGGATTGCGACTGTGTGCCGCAGGAGAATCAACCAATGTGTTACATGGACTCGGTTTAAGCCGAAAAAGATGGCAGTATTTTGGAGTGTTGGTCAGCGGCATTTTTGCCGCTGTTGGTGGTTGCTTTTTGGCTTCTGAAGCACACTACTTTACAAAGAGTAATGACAGCCGGACGAGGATATATCGCTTTAGCCGCGGTGATTTTTGGTAACTGGAAACCTTTGAAAGTTGGAGCAGCATGTATCATGTTTGGATTTGCAGGGGCTTTAGAATTGACCGGTCACTGGCAAATTCCAGCTCAACTGTTAAACAGTTTTCCTTATTTGCTCACTATGATTGTACTTATTGGTGTTATTGACAAATCAAAACCGCCGGCAAGCTTGGGAAAACATTGATTATTCAATCATTTATTTTCTCCCAGAATTGCTATCCTCTTCTTCATCTTCTGAGCCATAATAATGATAATAGGACCCACCGTAGCGATAGCGACCGTAGAAACCATACTTACCGTAGAACCCGTATTTGTTATAGCTGTAGCGTCCATAACCATAGTAGCCGCCATGTTGCGGATTGGTCATGTTGCACAATATGGCAATATTTTTAGGCGCGGCCTCAGACAAAATCTCGATTCCGCCGATGATATCGAATCGCCTTGTTTTCACAATGTTGAAAACAACAATTACTGTGTCAACCATTGTTGACAGAATAATCGGATCTGCGACGGCGTGTATAGGCGGCGAATCCATGACAACATAGTCGTATTCTTCTTGGGCAATTTCAAGAAACTTGCCCATGACCTCAGAGTTCAAGAGTTCTGCTGGATTGGGCGGAATAGTTCCACTCGTAATCAAATCAAGATTTTCAATCTCTGTTTTCTTGATCACCGAGTGGAGTGCTTCGTGAGGATCCTCATCTATCATTTTAACCAAGAGTTCACTCAACCCCGGCTTACGCTGCTCCGATGAAGAAATCTCTATAGGTTTAGGTACATTAGTCGATTCAACCACATCACTAGATTCATTAATTGTATCTGATGGCAATTGAGGTGGGATATTAACCAACTGTGCTGAAGTGAAGGTTTTATGTTGGCTTGGACGACGCATGTCGGCGTCAATCAGCAGCACTTTCTTATTCATCTGGCTTAGTGCCACGACGAAATTGGAAGAGATGGTGCTTTTTCCCTCACCAGTAGTTGCGCTGGTAATCAGGATTGTTTTCATCAGCGTTTCTGGATTCATGAACTGTAGTTTGGTTCGTATAATGCGAAACGCCTCGGAGATACCGGATTTTGGAGCATCGTGGGTAATCAAGGGAACTCGGTGATCCGTATCACCTTCGATAAATGGAACAACGCCGAGAAAGCTAGGTGGTTTGGGTAGAGCTTCCAATTGGTGGAGTGCTTCTTCCAATGTAGGAAAGGTATTGTCAAAGTAATCCCTCATAAATGCAACCCCGACACCGATTGCCAAACCAACTAATACACCGAGCGCAAGATTCAGTTTTTTTCGTGGACTAATCGGGATTTTGGGGAGATTCGCTTCTTCCAAGATCTTGACCGTTCCTAATTCTGCGACGCTAACAATGCGCGCTTCCTGACGGGCGGACTCCAGAGTGGAAAACAGTTCCTGATTGAGGACCATCTTCCGTTGGAGTCGAGCTAATTCTAACTTCTTCTGGGGCCATTCCGCTATCAGTTTATCATAGGATGCGATCTTCTGATCGAGTACCTGACGTTGATTGCTTGTCTGGCGGATTTCAGCGAGGATTTCGATAACCTGTTGGGTTAATTCCTGGTGTAGAGGGTTAGATGTTGTCGTTTGGCTTGTTACTCTTCGTCGATCTTCGAGGGAAATTTCTTTTTTAGTTTGAGAAATTCGCGTAATCAGATTTTTAATCTGCGGGTTTTGATGTCCTGGGTACTGACGTTTCAGTGTCGCTAACTGAATCTGATCTTCTAACAACTGTTGTTCGAGTCTGACAACGATTGGGTTATCCGTCAAGGTTTCGGTGGAGATTATTTTTTGACTCACCGTACTTAACTCTTCGGTAAGCGCATCCAGTCTGGCTTTGGCCCCTTCATACTGTTGAAGAAGCTGAACCCTCTGAAGATCTAACTGCCCCACGTTTTGGATAATCATCGCTGCTTCTGCATCCAAGTTGATTGTCTTGTTCTCTACTTGAAATTTGCGAAGTTGTTCCTCTGTGTATTTCAATTCCGCTTCGGTATAGGGAAGTTGCCGGTCTGCAAATTTTTCAGTCTCCTTCATACGTTTCTGCATATCATCTCGGATATATCGCTGAAACACATCGGCGATTTTGTTTAAAAGCTGTCGGGCGCGTTCGGGGGTACGCTGTTTTACTCTGATTGTGATAATATCAGAATCTCGAGATGGTTCAACTTTTAGCGCACTGTCTATCAGATTTTTCGTTACCTCCTCTTCCCACTCTTCGATCGTCAATTCTCCCTGTTCGGTTTTCTCGGAAAGCTGAAGACCTAGCAAGTTAGCGATCCAGGTGGTGGTTTTTCCATGATGGACAGGTAAAGGCTCCAACAGTCCTTCTGCCCTCAGTTCCTGAACTGCACTAGAAACGATGGTCCTTGTAGAAATGATTTCGCTGAAGGTTTTTAACTGGACTGCGCGTCCCAATCCAGGCATAGCCAGATCTGCCATAAAAGGCATCGCCTGTTGGTGCCCCTCTTGCACCCAAATCCTTCCCTTTGCTTCATAGAGGGGGGCTGAGAGATCATTCTTCAGCAAAGTCACCAGAATAGCAACCACCAATATCACTAGAATAGCCCACCTGTTCCAAAATAAAATCCGAAAATAATCCTCCAGATGGATATCTTGTTCTTGAGGCTGAGTCGTTTGTATAGATTCCATAAATCACCGCCTATCTAACGATATTGTAAATCAGAGTTGCTGCTGAAGTCACTGTTAGTAAAGCAGACCAGTTAATCCGAATTCGGTTAGGAACCTGTAATCGATCACCTGGAGATAAAAACGG
>JADFGN010000426.1 GCA_022567695.1 Candidatus Poribacteria bacterium
CCGGCCAAGAGGCTTGAGGCATTACCCCATTCAGCAATCAGTACACTGATGAATAATAACAGAAACATCGAATTCAAAAATAAAACACCTGCTTTCATACTAAAGCTCCTTACGATTAAACTATAAAACTGTGGTCTGACCCCTTTATTTGATGATATCTATTCCCCTTAAGTATCACTTTCCCCAAATAAACTGCCGACTGAGCAATTAAGGCTTTTGCACATCCGCTGTATTGTTTTGAGAGTAATGTTTTCCTGACCCTGCTCTATACGATTCAATGTTCCCACATTGATATTCAGCTTTTTGGCAAATTCTCGTTGAGTTGCATCACCTCGTAACTCTTTGATACGCTTGGCTAATTCTTTCGCTAAATCTCTCATAGAGAGCATTATGCGAAATATGTTGTTTATTATGCTAAACATGTTTATTATAATAAACTAAACTAAGGAATGACTCATGGACGAAACAGAAATGGAGCAAAAATTCGATGCCATCTATATGGCGATACTGCATGGACAGATCAACGCTGCCCGTAGTGCCTTTAAAATCTCAATTCAGATAGCAATCGATGAGAAACTCGATCAAATTATCGATTTTTTAGAAGAGGAAGATATGTCCTGTTCAATTAAAGATATTGAAGAATTCAGATCTAAGCAGATGACGAAATGTTATTAAAAGAGGGCTGACCCCCTATAATCATCGACAAATCAATTGACACTAACCCTATTGATTTTAATGAATTATAAATATTAATTTCAATGGCTTATGATATATTCTTCAGTTGTTTTATTAATAATTATATGATCTAATACACCCTATGCCAGTATGACATCAATTGATGTAACTACGAATTATAGCTTTCTCATAATATGTAAATATGAGCACTTAACTAATGACACGTAAGATAAATAGCTCAATTTTATTGGATAAATCAAAGATCACCGGCTTCGTAGACGCCATAAACTCCAAAGAACGAATTTCCGGGCTTACACACAATTTCTACAACTACCCGGCCAGGTTCTCGCCCTTATTCGCCAGAGAAGCAATCCGCACATTCACCGACGTTGGTGATTTGACCGACTCCCAAGAGAATGGGCTGCTGAACTTCATTGAGCAGGGCGGTGGGTTTTTCGGTTTGCATACGGCCGCGGCGTCGTTTCGGGAATGCAAAGGCTACCACGGTATGCTGAATGCGTTCTTCGACGGTCATAGCAAATACATGGATTTCGTTGTCAACATCATCGATCCGGACGACCCGATTACCAAAGGGCTTGGGGATTTCATCGTTACCGATGAATTGTATTATTTGAAACATGACCCGACGATGTCGCATCACCTGATGCAAGCCTATGACCCCACGAAGGACGAAACCCACGTCATGGCATTCCGACACACCTATGGAAACGGACGGGTTTTCTTTTTCGCTCTCGGCCATGATATGGCAGTCCTTGAGAATCCAAGTTTTCAAGAGATTGTTCAGCGAGGCACATTGTGGGTCGGTAAACGATTGTAACGGAAGATAATCCAAATGCCAGCAAAAGATATTGATCACGACAACGTCAAAAATGCTCTCATCAGAGATGGCTGGACGATTACACATGACCCTCTCAGATTAACGCGGGGACTAAAGATATGTACGCGGAGGTGGTTCTTGAATGGATACCTTAAAAACCCATCGCCAATTGATTCGGAAAATACTCACCGATTACGCTAAAATTCCGTATGCACATGGAAACATTCAAATCGAGACTGTTTTTGGCAGTGAATCTGATCGCTATTTATTGATGATTGTTGGAAGAGATAACCGTAGACGAATCCACGGTTGTTTGGTACATATCGACATCATTAATGGCAAAATCTGGATTCAGCGCGATGGCACTGAATACGGAATTGCTAATGAACTGGTCGATGTTGGTGTGCCAAAGAACCGGATTGTTTTAGGCTTTCGTTCACCGAAAAGGCGAAAACATACTGAGTTTGCCGTTGGATAAAAACAGTGGCATTGATTCTGAAAAATGAAAGGAGCAAATCAGATGGCAAGAATACCGATTGGACTAGAATTATATTCTGTTCGACATGAACTTCAGGAAGATGTCCGAGGGACATTGAAAGCAGTCGCTGAGATGGGTTACGAAGGGGTCGAGTTTGCAGGTCCCCCACAACACACCGGTGAGGAACTGCGAGGCATGTTAGATGAATTCGGTTTGGTTTGTTGCGGTTGGCACACGCCTTTAAACCTTGTACAGGACGATAAGTTCGAAGAAACAATCGCTCTCAACAAAGCCTTAGATAACCGCTATGTCATCATACCAGGGATTCCAGCAGACCTTCGGAACTCCCGCGCAAGTTGGCTTAAAACGGCGGACTTCTTTAACGAACTTGCTGACAAACTCGCGGAACACGACATGGTCACTGGCTACCATAACCATCACGTCGAATTCACGCCAATGGATGGTGAACTGCCTTGGGATACCTTCTTCGGAAATACCAACAAGGGAGTTATCATGCAGCTTGACATGGGTAACGCGCTCTATGGTGGTGCAGATTTGGTTTCGATTTTGGAGCGGTATCCTGGCCGTGCGGGAACTGTACATCTTAAACCGTACTCTAAAGAGGCAGGCAAAGACGATTCGCACGCAGGATTTCGCCCACTAATTGGCGAGGACGATGTGCCGTGGAACGACATTTTTCGGCTCTGCGAGACAGTCGGGGGAACAGAGTGGTATATCGTTGAATATGAGAGTGACGCCTATTCGCCGTTAGAGTCTGTGGAGCGATGTCTGAAGAACCTGAAAGCAATGGGAAAGTAGGTCTGACAGTGAAAATCGTAAGAGACAGGAACAAGCCCTTAACTCTCACGAAGCGGAACTCTGCTGCCAGTTTCGAGAAATTAGGAGCGGGCTGGCAGCCCTCTAACGGTGACCTTGAAGGAACGAAAAAGGCTCTCGATTTCTTAAAGCACAAGATAAAATAACCCAATTTCCAATGCGTGGAGATTAAATGAAAAATCAGACCGACACCGCCCGCCGCGACCGCTTTTTTACACTATCACTTGATATGCTGTGTATTACTCATTTCGATGGTTACTTCATGGATCTGAATCCAGCCTGGGAGAAAACACTCGGCTTTACAATCGAGGAACTCAAATCGAAGCCGTTCATTGAATTTGTTCACCCCGACGATCGAGAAGCGACAATCGCCGAAGCGCAGAAACTCATGACTGGCGTAGACACCATTTCCTTTGAGAATCGCTACGTGTGCAAAGACGGTTCGTATAAATGGATATTATGGAGCGCAACCGTTTCGCAGGCTGAACAATTGTATTACGCCGTTGCGCGAGACATCACCAAACGCAAACAGACAGAGGAAGCCCTCGCCCAGGAACAATATCTCTTACATACCCTCATGGATAATGTGCCAGATCATATCTATTTTAAAGATGCTAAAAGCCGGTTTACTCGAATCAACAAGGCGCATGCCGATTGGTTTGGCTTAAGCCATCCCCACGAGGCGGTGGGAAAAACCGACTTTGATTTCTTCAGCGCAGAGCATGCCCAGCAAGCGTACGAGGACGAGCAGGAAGTGATGCAATCTGGCCTGCCTTTAACGGACAAAGAGGAGAGAGAAACGTGGCTTGATGGACGAGAGACATGGGTTTCAACAACAAAGGCGCCACTTCGCGACAAAGCAGGGAAAGTTACCGGTACTTTTGGAATATCTAGAGACATTACCAAGCGGGTGCAGTTGGAGAGGATGCTACAGAAAGCCCGTGCTGAATTGGAAAAACAGGTGGAAGAACGGACGGCGGACTTGATGGCAACCAACGAATCCTTACGACATGAAATTGCTGAACGTAAGCGTGCCGAAGAACTCGCGAAGTTGCAGCAACAACAATTGATTCAGGCGGACAAGCTGGCATCACTTGGAATCTTGGTTTCCGGGGTCGCCCATGAGATCAATAATCCCAATAATTTCATCATGCTCAACGCGAAAATCCTCTCAAGGGTTTGGAATGACACAATACCGATTCTTAAGAAATACTACCAAGAAAATGGAGAATTCGCTTTGGCAGGCGTGCCTTATACCAATGCACATGAGAAAATCGGTCAATTGATTTCCGGCATCTCAGAAGGGGCAGAGCGCATTCAAAAAATCGTCCAGAGCCTCAGAGATTTTTCCCGCCAAGATAAAGGTGAGTTAAACCAACAAGTTTACATCAACGCTGTTGTCGAAACCGCGATTGTCATTGTATACAATTTAGTTAAAAAATCGACGAATCACTTTTCCGTTGAGTACGGGGTGAATCTCCCTACAATTCGGGGAAATTCTCAGCAGCTTGAGCAGGTCATCATCAATTTGATTACGAATTCATGTCAGGCACTCGCGGATAAAGAAAAGCATCTTGTGATTTCAACATCGCATAATCAAAGCACCGATAGCATCATCATTAAGGTTTGTGATCAGGGAGTCGGCATTCCAGCTGAAGACTTGGAACACATCATAGAACCGTTTTTTACAACCAAACGGAACATCGGTGGCACCGGTTTGGGTCTCTCAGTTTCTTATAATATCGTCAAGAACCACGGTGGTTCTTTGAATTTTGATTCGGTTTACGGCAAGAAAACAACAGCCACAGTCACATTGCCTGTTAATTAGTCACGGAGGTCACGGCGTGAATTCAGCTCAGTTCCCCTCTCAACCCGTTCTGCTTGTCGATGATGAAGAACAGTTTTTGCTCAGTGCCAGCTTTATTCTGAGTGGAGAGGGAATTCACAATGTTGTGCAATGTCAAGATAGCCGGGATGTGATGCCAACCCTTTCCAAACAGGATTTTTCCGTTGTCGTGTTGGATATGCTGATGCCGTACATCACGGGCAAGGAGTTGCTCGGGATGATTGCACAGGAATTCCCAGAGCTTCCGGTAATTGTAATCACGGCGGTTGATGAAGTTGAAATGGCTGTCGAATGCATGAAATCTGGGGCATTCGATTATCTTGTCAAACCTGTTGATGACGCCGATCTGGTAACAGCAGTAAACCGTGCGATAGAACTCTGGAGATTGCGAAAAGAAAATACTTTACTGAAACAATACTTGCTTTCCGACAAACTACAGCATCCTGAAGCGTTTGCCGAAATTGTCACTCAAGATCGTGTGATGCGTTCTATTTTACAATACACTGAGGCGATTGCTGGAACTGCTTTACCGGTGCTGATCTCCGGGGAAACCGGTACCGGTAAGGATTTGATTGCCAAAGCCATCCATAATCTCAGTGGTCGAACGGGTCAGTTTACTCCAGTCAATGCGGCTGGCGTGGACGATCTCCTATTTTCCGATACCCTCTTTGGACATGAAAAAGGCGCATTTACCGGGGCAGAGCAATCACGTAAGGGATTGATTGAACGCAGCTCCGATGGGACGTTGTTTCTCGATGAGATAGGAGATCTGAGTCTTGAGTCGCAGGTTAAGCTGCTCCGACTTTTACAAGAAGGCACGTATTATCCGCTTGGGGCAGATACGCCAAAATCAACCGATGTTCGAATGGTCGTCGCAACAAATCGGGAGCTTGCAGAGATGCTCGGAACAGGACAGTTTCGAAAGGACCTTTACTATCGACTCCAAACGCACCATATTCACCTTCCACCGCTTCGTGACAGACGAGATGATATCCAATTATTGGTTGAATACTTCCTTGAAAAAGCAGCACAAACACTGGGAAAAAAGAAGCCCACACCCCCTAAAGAACTTTTTACACTCCTTGAAACCTATCATTTTCCCGGAAATATCAGAGAGCTTGAAGGGTTGATCTTTGATGCGGTCAGCAGACACGCGGGTGGGGTTCTCTCCATGGAATCATTCAGGGAAAAAATCAGCCACATCCCTGCTCATCAGATCATTCAGACCCGCGAAGAAGAGGAAGCGGAAGACAGGCGAATTTTATTTACATGTCAACTGCCCACGTTGAAGGAAGCGCAGGAGATATTGATTGCTGAAGCCTTGCATCGTTGCAAGGGAAACCAGACGATTGCAGCCCAACTTTTGGGATTATCAAGGCGGGCATTGAACAATCGTCTGAACCGAGCCAGCGAATCAAATTGATGAAGGCAACGCCTTGTTAGGCTAATGCGGCGTACTCATACACAGATGTCTCGATAGTGCGAACGGGTTGACATTGTTCCCATACTGCTTGTTGTAAACGTTCGACAGTCTCTGGAGAGAAGTATTTTTCTCCCGTCTCAACGTTGACTCGAGCTGGTACATCCTCAATGATAACGAACCGTCCATCGACTTCAATGCTGTACGTTACACTCTTCTCAACTAATGTTTCGCTCCACACTTCATTGTCAGGCATTTTGTTTTCTCCTTGTCTTGAAATCCATCCATCGCGAGGGATCGGGTTCATACAGCGTTATGATTTTGACTAATGGTCTTGACGGGTAACTACACTGAATGTGCAATGGGCGCACCGATTGTGTGAAGCCAAGAATCAGGCAACTCGGACCATACTTGTCGTTTGGATAGTCTTCAATGATTTCGCTTTCTTCCATGGCTTCACGGACTTTTTGCACACTGATATGACGAATAATACT
>JADFGN010000427.1 GCA_022567695.1 Candidatus Poribacteria bacterium
GTAATGAGTTTTTCCAAAGGTAACGCGCCAGAAGCAACCAGCACGATTGCTTCTTCATAATCTTCCGGCTCATACACGCGCGTTCCTTTGAGGTGTAACAGTTCAAATTTTACAGTGTTCGCGATTCTCGAAAGTTAGGCACTTGAACAATGCTGGAATCCAGTTCAGATGATAAATGTGCGCAAATCCCCGGTGCCGTGTAATCCATTGCTTCATAGACATCAATGGGCGGCTTCGTATCGTTTACAATCGATTGAATGAAGCCATCGGCGATTCGGCTCTCTGCTGTGCCGTGGGCGCCGGTGTCGATTTCGTGAGGTATCATTTCACGCTCAGGAGCAATCTCCTGAAGATATCCCTTACCTGAACCTTTGTATCGACGTTGGCTCTCCAACGCGCCTTTTGTGCCGTACACGACATACCAATGAAACGAAGGGTGACGTTCGATTGAGAACCCACACAAGATTTTTATAATTGTACCCCTTGCTGTTTTAAACAGACCAACCTCTAGGTCGATCGCCCCAAGCTCCGGTGCGATATTGGAACCAGTATTTAATCCCGTTGCAGACACACAGCGATCTTCAATTAGAAAAAGCAGAGGCCCGAGGCTGTGCGTACAGTAATGAATGGGTGGCATACTGGCGCGCCACGTCAGGGAACCGTCTGGATGGCGCATGATACCGCGACAATCGTGGACATATTCGGCTTCGGCGTAGAGAATCTTTCCGAGTTCATCTCCGCCAATTTTCTCTTTCCATGCGAGGTTCATGTCACTGTAGCAACTATTTTCCGCAAGCATATATTTAAGCCCTGTCTTTTCGACCGTTTGTACGACCTGCTTGCATTCTTCGAGCGTGTTGACAGCGGGCACTTCACAGAGGACATGCTTGCCGCCCTCCAGTGCAGCGATTGTATGTTTCATGTGCTCTGGCAGCGGCGTACAGATCACCACGACATCCAGCTCATGTTTCAGAAATTTCTCGTAGTCCCCGTATTTTGACACTTCAGTTGGATACTGTGTGAGTCGATCGGTATCCATATCGCACACAGCAACAACTTCAGACTGTTTGTGCGTTGAGAAGTTGTTTACCCATGTGCGCCCGCGCCCTAAACCTGCAATGCCAATTTTCAGTTTCATGAGTTGCTCTCCTTTGAAAGTCTTGTAATGATCGAATCCGTAGCCTTGCCCAAACAATCTGTGGGAAGTTTATTGACTTTGAGCGAATAGATATGATATGCTCTCAAACAAATGAAATCAACTCCAATCTCGTTTGTGAAAGGAAACGGCTTTTCTATGAGCATTCAATCTGGAAGTGAAATTCAGCTTTTTAATGGCAAAAATCTGGACAGTTGGCTCGCCCGGGGCGGAAACGAAAAACATGAATGGAGAGTTGTCGGTGCAGTTGCACCTAGCCCGGAAAACCCCAAACTGTTTGTAACTGAGCCGGGCGAAGGTGTATTTTACAATGGCCCCACAGGGCGTACCGCAGACCTTTATACAGCGCATCAGCACGGCGATTGCGAATTGCATATCGAGTTCGTCGTGCCTACAGGTTCTAACTCCGGAGTGTATTTCATGGGCAGGTACGAGATCCAAATCTTGGATAGTTGGGGCGAAACGGAGCTCAAATCTGGTACCTGTGGCGGCGTTTACGCCCGGTGGATTGACGGAAAATCTGTAGGTGGGAACCCACCCAGAGTCAATGCAAGCAAGCCGCCCGGCGAATGGCAAACGTATGATGTGATTTTTCGGGCGCCGCGTTTTGACGCCAGTGGAAATAAAATATCCAACGCTGTGTTTGAGAAGGTAATTTGGAACGGACAAGTGGTACATGAAAATGTGGAGGTTGATGGGCATACACGCGCTGCAATGTTGGAAGATGAAGCCGCTTTGGGACCGTTAATGCTGCAAGGCGACCATGGGTCCGTCGCCTATCGTAATGTGATATTGCGACCATTGGGATAACACGCACGTCTTTCGGCAAGGGAGATTCTATCGCTGCAAAAGCATTGTACTCCGCCCCTCTCGAAACGCAAAACAGAATTTTGAAGCTAACAACCTACTTTCTTTTAGCGTCGGTAGACCGATAGTAAACCCGAATGGGTGTACCATGAAAGCCGAAGGCGTGGCGGATACCGTTAATTAGGTAAGCTTCGTAAGAGGCTGAAATTTTTTTCGCATGACGGGCGAAAACCAGAAAGGTCGGCGGTTGAATCTTAATTTGCGTGATATACTTTAAGGAGGGTCGTAAATTGCCGGAGCGCGGAGGCTGGTGGGCGGTTTTCAATTCTATAAAGAGGTTATTCAGTTCATGGGTTGAAACACGCGTACTGTATTCTCGGTGAATGGCCAAACTCATATCGAAGAGGTTAGTCACCCGCTGCCCAGTGAGTGCCGAAACAAAGATTAGGGGCACATAAGTGAGTTGCGGGAGTTGCCCCCGAATATACTGGACAAATTCGGGATGCGTCGAGTTGTCTTTCTCAATCAGATCCCACTTGTTGACGGGAATAACGCAGGCTTTGCCTTGTCGTGCGATGTAATCTGCTATGGCTTTATCTTGCCGTGAAACTTCACGAGTTGCGTCGATGATAAGCCACGAAATATCGCTCCGCCGAATGCTGCGGATGGCGCGTTGTACAGTTGCTTGTTCAAGTTCATTATCAATAGCGGACTTTCGGCGCATACCTGCCGTGTCGGTTAGCTCAAACGGAACGTGATTATAGGTAAAACTAATATTGACAGCATCTCGTGTTGTTCCGGGACGCTCATCGACGACCATCCGCTCCTCACCAAGGATGGTATTGATGAGCAACGATTTGCCCGCATTTGGGCGTCCAACAATGGCGATTCTTATACTCTGCGGGGATTCAGGTGCTTCAGCTTCGGCTTCTGGCATGGAAACAACAACTTCATAGAGGAGTTCGCCGATTCCAGTATTATGGGCGCATGAGATGAAAAACGGCTCCCCTAATCCAAGTTGATAAAATTCAGCGGCATCGCTTACAAACCGTTCGCTATCGACTTTGTTGACAACCAAAAAGATGGGTTTGTTAGTTCGTCTGAGTTTGTTTGCGACCGCCAGATCTTGCGGCATAATTCCGGTCCTGACATCAACGACAAACAGGATGATTGAAGCTTCGTTCAATGCCGCTTCGACCTGCAACTGAACCATATCGATTAGGTCATCCTCCGGATCGAGATCTAGCCCACCGGTGTCCACGATTGTAAAGTGGCAGTCCTCCCACTCCACGTCGGCGTAGATACGGTCTCTCGTCACTCCCGGTTGATCGTGGACGACGGCAATTTGTTTCTTGCTGATGCAATTGAAGAGGGAAGATTTCCCAACATTCGGTCTTCCGACGATAGCAACAATAGGTCGTGTCATGAGCTGCTTTTCCTTTTCATTCATCTAAAGTCATTCCGAGTTTTCTCAAAAAATCTTTTGCTTGCGGAAGAATGGCTCCTATTTCTTCTCTTTCAGGAAGACTTCCCAATCCCGGATAGCGTTCGAGAAGGTAATAACCATTTACTTGCTGGCAGAGGGCACGGAAAGATGCCAGAGATGAATCATCCCTCACTGCATCATTCAGAAGCACTTGCAGATTATGAATCCTTTTCAGCTCCCACCCGCGAGCCAGGAGAAATCCTTTCAACCCCTTCTCTAATGCTTGCTGAAGATGAAAAGCGGCATCTTCTATGTCACCTTCCGCCAAACGAGTGGAAACGCGGGAAAAGTCTTTGTGGGCGATGTCGAACCACTCTTCCCAATAGGTACTTTCACGATTGTCGTTCATACATCACAACTCCCTTCGTAAGAATCTCCTTAATGAATTGATCGCCGAGTTGCAGTCGTTCTTCGATTTCACCCGGAGAAAGCACGATTGGTTCGAGAGCGTATCCTCGACACACTTCCGAAACAATACGCTGTACCTCAAAAAGCCGCTGAAAGAAAGGCTTTTCCGTCTTCTTGACGATTAAAAGGTCAATATCGCTTTCGGCATCAGGTGTGCCATAAGCATAGGAACCAAAGAGGACGATCTCCTCTGGCTGATACTTTTGAGCAATAACTTGCACCGTTTTGGCTAAAACGTCCTGTGCCTTAGCGTCTGCGTTCATTTTTGCATCCTCATTCTACCTCTTGAGTCCGAATCTCCTTGGACACCGTGATGACTGACTTAATCACAACGATAATGGGGATGGCGAGAATAACCCCCCAAAAGCCGAGTACCGATGCGCCGACAATCACGCCGAACATAATGAGCAGGGGATCGACATCAACTGCGCTACTCATGACTTTCGGTGAAATCAACGAGTTATCAATCGCCTGAATGCCCATGATTCCACCCAAGAGTGCAACCAAGCGAATCAGAAACCCACTCACATCAAAATATCCTCCGGCAAATCCCACCAATAACGAAAGCACAGCAAATGCACCACCGATAAAGGGACCGAAGGTGGGAATGGCGTTGCACAGCCCTGCGAGCAACCCGACGATCAAGGAAAATGGCACACCGATAATCGAATACACGATAATCGAAATGATGCTAACGATTAGAATGACGGTCACTTGTCCTTGCAGGAACGACTGTAGATTCTTATCGATTTCTCTTAAGTAACTCTTGACAGTGTCGCGGTTGCTTGAAGGAAATAGGTTCACGAAATTCAGAATGTAATTCCTAAAGGATTGATTCGCATAGATAAAAACCATGAGTGTGAGAAACGCCGTCGCCAGAAAGCCACCGAATCCGAGAGCGATCGACGAGAAACTTTTGATGAGCGTTCCAACAAAGTCGCTGCCTGTTCGAGCCAAAGTTGGAAGTTTTGTCTTTAAGTATTCTTTTATGCGCTCCTCTACGTCCGCTTCGTTAATGCCCAACCTCTCTAGTTCCACGAGAAGCCCTTCGTCTGCTTTCGCGAACACATTCCATTCCGCGTTGGAATTGGTGCGACGAAACAGCGCGATCTCATTCCCGGCGTAAAGAATCTGCTGATGCGGCAGAGCTGCTAGCAACGACACCGATTCGAGCGGTTGAATAATGTCCTTTATGTTCGCCCGCCATCCTTCCCTCGTGTCCCATCTGTAGATTTTCTTTGAGGCACCGGCATAGAGTTGTTCCTTTCCATCCGCCAATGCAACGGCGAGAGTTTGGATCGATGTATCTTCGGGGAGATTTGAATAATCAATCAGGGACCATGTGTTGCCATCATTACTCTCATCAACACTCCAATATACGCCGTGATCTGTTGCAGCATAGATTTTTCTCTCCCTGCCGGACGAACAGGCAATACTGTAGATGGCACAGTTGGGCGGTAAGGTTGAGTCATAAACGTTGAGTTTATCCGCCTCTTTCTTGACAGTGTAAGACTTATTATTACCCACATCAGTTATCTGCCACCGGCTGTCCGGGTTTTCAACCGCAACTTTGAGATTTTTTGAAAGTGGAATGCCCTGATTTTCAAAGGCACGCCGCAGATTCACTAAGATTGTGTTACTGTTTAAATCACTTTGGAGATTCAGATTGGTGCTGCACAGAAACGTCGCATCCTTCCACGCATAAGTTGATGATTGAGACTCCCACTCACCCCGGTAAAGTCCAACGTTTGTTCCGACATAGATTTGAGAAGCATTCCATGACGGAATCGAAATTGCTTTAATCAATTTTCCGTCAAAGAACTCATTGCCAAGCTGATGCCAGATTCGGGAGTCTTTATCCCTCTTACGCCCATACAGTCCTTCATTTGTGCCGACATACAGGTTATATTCCCCGCTGATTGCTGTAGCAATGGCTTCAATTGGCTGCCCAACGAGTTCATCACCTGTGATGTTCTCGGCTTCCTTCCCCTCTCCTTGATTGAGGACTAAACGGTAGAGCCCGTGTTCTTTGCCAAGGTAGATGACTCCTGAATTGTCCGGTTGAACGGCAATGGTGTTAAATTCTTCCCCAATTGCTGTGGGGACAAGCGATTGGTAGAAAAATTTAACCAGTCCTTTGCCCATCTCTCGAGACTGCATCCCGATTTGGGGAATGACGTACAGAAAGAGTAAGGCGAAAACTCCGAAGATAATAGCGGTCAACAGACCTCGCGCCCATCCTCTGGAGAGTTGCAAACGCCTTCCCTTTGGTAGCGGAATCTCCTGCATTGCTTGGAGAAGAAAGCGAAAGAAATACGCAAATCCAAAGCCGAGGATGAACGGCATCAGCACACCCAATAAACGAGAGAACAACCAGATAGCGATCATCAGCATTTGTATGTTGACGATGCTCTTGAGCTGGACGCGAGGGCGGATGCAGGCCAAAGTCACAATGAGCAAGATCGAGACGATTGGGTGTAACAGCAAAATGCTATCGCCGTCGGCGGATTTCGCGCCCGCTCCTTTATAAAAAGCAAACGCAATCCAGGCCGCGGTAAGCACAATACAGATAATCGCGAGGATCGAACTCTCAGTAAGCTGTTGATCGGCAGTGGATTCTTTTTCTGGAGAGTCTGTGTGCTTCATTTTTGTCGTCATTATTTATGCTACGGATTGCTCAGTTGCCGATTCAAGTGTTTCAAT
>JADFGN010000428.1 GCA_022567695.1 Candidatus Poribacteria bacterium
ATGGCGGGTGTCAAGCGGAAGGTAAATAAAAGCATCGCAATGGGGATATTTGGCGACGTTGGGGTGGACGGAAGGCGAGAAGTAAGTCAGAACGATTCGCGCCTCCTCTTTGATTGACTCGATTAACGGTTTAGCCTGTTCAAATTCTCCCACGGAGGTAAAATGAAACCAAACGGTTCCATCCAACTGACGTGCTGATTGCAATTGGTTTTCCAGCGTATCAAAGACGTTTCGTCTGCCAGCAATGCCCTCGCGGACCTTGGCGTTAAACCGGGCGGCGGCGTGAAAACCGAGGTACATCGCAGGGATTACGATTGTGTTATAGAACGCTTTCCAGCTCATGTCAAAAATGCGAAATTTGGGATGGGTGAGGTTATTCTTGTAATCAACTCATCACTGAACCGCCGGATACGCTAATCGACAGCCCTGTGAGATAATCAGACTCCGACGATGCCAAAAACACGGTCATCTTCGCGACATCCTCCGCTTGCGCGATTCTTCCCAATGGCGTACCGGAAACTGCTCGCCGTACCATTTGTTCCTGATAATCTTCTGTTGAAATCTCCTGCGGTTTCAGAGCGGCGGCGATGTGCCCAACCCGCTCAGTTTCCACGAGACCGGGGCAGATAGCGTTAACGTTAATGCGATGGGGGGCGAGTTCTTGTGCCAAAGATTGGGTAAAGCCGACGACGGCGAACTTTGACGCACAGTAAGCGGCGTAACGTGCTGTGCCTCTTTTGCCTGACGTTGAGGACATGTTGATAATCTTCCCGCCTTGAGCGAGGTGAATCATCTGGCGGGCAACCGCTTTACAGCAGAGAAACGTGCCCTTGACATTGACCCGGTGAACCCGGTCCCAATCGCTCTCATCCAAATCCACGACGAGCACGCGGTCGCGTCCGGCACGAGCCCCGGCATTATTCACGAGGATATCGATACGCCCAAATCGCTCTAATGCCTGGCGCACCATATTATACACCTGATCGGCGTCGGAAACATCCGCCACAATGCTCATCGCACCCTGACCCATCCCTTCGATTTCGCGAACGACATCCGGCATGCCAGCCCAATCTGCCTGACTCTCTGCATAGGGATGTTCCGCAATATCGTTAACGATGACATCAGCGCCTTCGCGGGCAAGGCGAGTAGCGATTGCACGTCCCATCCCGTGTTCACCACCGGCACCTGTAACCAACGCAACTTTTCCATTGAGATTGTACATGTTGTATGTCCTTTCAACAGCGAAAATGTGAAAAAACAGTCGAAGTTATTTCTCAGTAAGTGACTCGACACCCACCCAATCATCAGGCACCCCAGCAACCATAAACTGGGCGCAACGCTCTAAATAACGTTTAGCGGCCTTGTCCTGTGGATTAATACTGAGAACATTATTGAAGAACACACTTGCTTCAGCGAATTTCCGGTTGTAAAAGAGAGTTATCCCCTCCTCATATTCTGATCTGGTCTTCATCTTCACTTCCACAGCAGCCTCTGAATCGCCATCGCAGATTTCAAATACTGGAACGGGAGCTGCTCTACCGACAACTTGCACCTTTCCGAGAAATCTGTGGTTGTATTGGTTGGAATCATCAAGGCGCTTAAAGGTTTGTTCGCTGAGAACAATAGATGCGCCATAAAGCCGCGTTAAGCCTTCCAGGCGATCTGCCAGGTTGGCGGCATCGGACATCACATCGCCTTGCATACGTTTTTCTTCGCCGACGGTGCCAAGTATCACACTCCCGCTGTGGAGCCCGATTCCGACATGAATGGGCTTCTCGCCATGTTCCTTTCGATGTGTATTGTAAAGCAGGAGTTCTTTGAGCGTTTCAACGGACGCCTTGACTGCATCGTTCACACACGTCGCAAACAGCGCCATCATGCCGTCACCGGTGTATTTACAAACAAAACCGTTGTTTTTACGGATGATGGGGCCAACTCTTTGGAAATAGGAATTAATGAACTCGAAGTTCTCTTTGGGGGTCATATTCTCCGAGAGGGTCGTAAAGGCATGAATATCTGAAACGAGAATCGTCATATCCAACTCCACATGGTCGCTGAGTTGAACATCGACAAGGCTCTGTTTTTCGAGAAAAGAAAGAAATTCATAAGGGACAAACCGTGCCGTCGCGTCAACGAGCTGTTGAAGTTCCTTTCGGTTTTCCTCAATAGTCAGGAGATCGCGATGCGATCTCAGCGCTGAAATCATGGTTGTAAAAAGCTTTTGCGCAGTCAATTCCGTTTTCGCCTTATAGTCATTAATATCGTAATCAATCATGACCTTTTCTTCTGGTGCTTGTCCCGGTTGGCCAGTTCGCAAAACAATCCTGACTAATTGATTTTTCAATTCTTCACGAATATATTTCGCGAATTCTAAACCCGAATGATCCGTTTCCATGACGACATCCAGCAAAATCAATGCTGTATCCGGATGGGCTTGTATCAAACACTTTGCTTCTTCGCCGGAGTAGGCACTAATAAAGGTTAGCGGTTTGTGCTCAAAAGTGAAGTTCTCAAGTGCCATCTGAGTTACCCTATGCACTTCGGTTTCATCGTCGACAACTAAAACCTTCCAACTGTCTTGAGGCAACTCCTCCTCTTCTGTGTCTTCTTCGGCAAAGACTAACGCATCGTCGTTTTCTTCAGCAA
The DNA here is from genome assembly GCA_022567695.1 of Candidatus Poribacteria bacterium. Taxonomy (GTDB): domain Bacteria; phylum Poribacteria; class WGA-4E; order WGA-4E; family PCPOR2b; genus JADFGN01. The sequence goes on from JADFGN010000428.1 coordinate 2,647, forward strand.
AGACCAGTTCGTCACCTTGGGTATCTTTGTCGAAGAGGGGTTCTAGTGGCTCTTTTGATGACATTTATTGACCTCCAAGTGTACGGTAGTTAAGAACGAAACGATTCCTCACTTGACTCCGCCACATTCTGAATCGGTAATTCAATGATGAACTTCGTTCCAACACCAAGCTCGCTCTCACAGCGAATGGTTCCATTCAGTTTCTGGGTTACGATGTTGTAAACGAGATGTAATCCCAAACCACTTCCGCCTTGAGCCCGTTTGGTGGTAAAGAACGGGTCAAAGATTTGGTTCAAATGTTCTTCGGAAATCCCCACTCCGTTGTCGGAATATTCAAACACCAGCGTTCTTTCATTCACCTGTTTAATATCAAAAACCAGTCGGCCTTTCTCTCCCGCTTCATAGGCATGGGTCAGCGAGTTCATCACCAGATTCGTCACAACTTGAGACAACGCACCTGGATAGCTGTCCAGCGTGAGATTTTCGTCGCAATGAATGGCTATTTCATGGGATGTCCGTTTCAATTCCGGCCGGAGATAATTATTCACGATTTCCTCAAGGTACACTTTGACCCCAAAGATTCGTTGCTCCTCACTTAACTGATCCACAGCGACCTGCTTGAAACTCTGGATGAGTTCCGCTGCCCGATTGAGGTTGGATAAAATCATTTGACTGCTTTGAGAAGCGGTCGAGAGATACTTTTCCAAATCCGAGCGTCTCATTCCACCACTTTTGTATGTTTCAACAAACACTTGGGTGTTCTTTTCAAGATGGGATGCTGCGGTTACCCCGATGCCGACGGGCGTATTGATTTCATGGGCAATGCCTGCGACGAGCCCGCCCAGAGATGCCATCTTTTCCGCCTCGACCAGTTGGGTTTGTGTGGCTCTCAGTGCTTCAAGGGTTTCCGATAGTTCCTGCGTTCGTGCTTTCACCTCCTGTTCCAGGGTCCGATTGTAATCCGCTAGCAACTGCTCTGCTTTCTTTCGTTCGGTAATGTCGATGATGCTGGCACGTACGAAATTGCGCCCGGTTGCTGGCAGCCGTACCAATCGCACTTCACATGGGATGTCGTCGCCCATAGCATTTCGATGCACCCATTCAAAAATAGGTGCGATGCCGTCTAAGGCTTGCTGGATTTTCTCTTGAGCTACCTTTTCCGATGAACGCCCATCAGGCTGAGTCGGTGGGCTCATTTCAATAGGCCCCATCTTCATGAGTGCTTCTCGCTTGTGCCCGTAGAGGTGCACCGCGTTGTCATTGACGTCCACGAACAGCCCCGTGTCGACATCTAAAACAACAATCGCTTCCGGAGCATGTTCTACTAACGTCCGAAAACGTGCTTCGCTTTGAGCCAAGTTGGCATAGAGGCGGGCATTTTCAATGGAAATTGCAGCTTGGGAGGATAATAGATTCAGAACCTCCAACCGATCCGGCGTGAAAGCACTTGTTGTCAGATTATTCTCCAAATAAAGAATGCCGCTGAGTTTTCCTTGATTAATCAACGGTGTGCACAAGATCGACCGTGGTTGCTTTTGGGTAATGTAAGCATCCGTTGTAAACATCCCCTCATGGGTCGCGTCATTTAAGACCACATTCTCCCGGGTTCGCATCGTGTAATTGATGATAGCTACTGACAAGTCCTGGCTAGTCTCAATCGGAATTGACTGGAGCACAACCACATTATTCTTATTCACGGCTCCTTCTGCTTCAATGAAAAGATTGCCGTCTTCTTCCAAGATGAGTAACCCTTTTTGGGCGCCCGCATTCTCAATCACAATCTTCATTAGCCTTTCGAGCACTTTTTCGAGAAGGATTTCAGTCGCAATGGCTTGACACCCTTTCATTATGGTATTCAAATCTAGCGCACTCGATCCACCTTCTGTCGTTGATGAGGTTTCAGTCATTGTATGTGTCGTTGGGCTGTCAATGACCGTTCTGGTTTCGACAGATATTGTACCAAGCAACTGGGGATACCTTTCATCCAAATCCAGCACCTTCGCCGTTGCTCCCCATCGGAGATACCCGTATCGGGCCTCCCTAATGTAAATTTGCGCAATTTCTTCAAATCCCTGGGCGAGATAAAATTGAGCGGCAAGTTCATTGGCAAGTGCTTCGTTCTGGGTAAACCCGTTTCTACTGGCTGATTGAATGGATCTCTTGTAAAGTCGCATAGCTTCTTCGTTTCGACCCTGGTTTCGGGCAAGTTCGGCTTCCACAAGAAGATACTTATGTAAATAGTTATCCGGGCAGGTGTCAGACCAGAGTTTCAGCTTATCCTGGTATGGTTCAAAGTTTTCGAGGATTTCCTTCTTTTCATCGGCAGAGGCTGTCCGGCAATAACCCAGCATGGCCACCGAATATCGAAAACCATGTTCGCCTACGGGAACAAATCCGGGGCACGCGCCTAAGTATTTTTCTGCTTCCATGCCCGTTCTGTAAGCTTGCGTATAGTCTTCATAGTAAAAGAAGAGTTGCATTTTCGCCAGGTAGTACCAAAAGAACCCGACGACGGCGTTGTTCTCTTCGCAATATCGCAGCCACTCGGCTTCATCAAAATTGTCATCGCTCAAAGAACACTTATCCTTGGTTTTTCCCTGTAAACTCCGAATAATCTGACGGTAGGAGATCTGGCTGTCTAATGTGAAGAAATTTCGGGTCTCTTGTGCGAAACTATAGGATTTATCCGATTCTTCCATGACGCTTTCTAGTTCGTCTCCCATGGCGAACCGCGTCATAATTAGATTGTTATACGCATAGCCTGCCCATTCTAAATCCCCCGTTTCTAAGCCAATCCGGTACGCTGCTCTTTGGAGGGGCAGACTGGTTTTGAAGTGATTGTGCCAGTAATTGGCGACGCTGTATAAATAGGTCGCGATACACTTAAACTGGAGTGCTTGGAATTTTTCCACCGAATCCATACCCAGTTTTGCAAACTCATAAGCAGGGCTGAAATCTCCGAAGGCCAGTAGGACAAGGGAATACATCGCATAGGTGTAGGCGGACAGACTGCCATTCCCATATCTTAAAGCAATGTTCGCTGCCTTTATCACGGTCAATCCGAACAGATCCGGTCTGCCGCCAACATACGCGGCAACAGCCATGTCTAGTAAGAGCCGCATTTCTGCCAGTTTCTCAAGGTTTGTCAGTTCAGGAGAATGGATCAGATCTTCGATTTTTCTACCCGCCATATTCTTCTCAATTTCCTCCAATTCCTTTTCGATTTCTGGCAGCACGTTATCCAGGGGTACGGAGGTGCCAAATAATCCAAGGCCTTCGATGCTTGTCTCGATAGCCTCTTCCCATTTCCCGATCTGGGTATATTGTTTGGTTCGCAAACTATCAACATTTGCCTGGTCCAGTTTAGATTGGGCTCGATTGAGGAGGATGTCATAGAAATCGTCCGCACGCTCATAATTGCCGTGCAGAAATTCGCATTCCGCACGCTCACGATACAGGTCGAATGTAAAATGGTATCGGGACTCCCAGCAACTTTCCTCCAGGAGATCCATGGCGATGGCGAAGTGTTTCAGAGCAGACTCATAGGCGGTTGATTCTTTTGCTTGCTTGCCAGCGATCAGGTTCAAATCCATAAGCCGGTCTTTTTCCTGCCTTTTCGTGATCAATTCTATGCCCTTGTTCAATTGACCTACGAGCTCAAAGATATGCTCTTCCAATTCATCTGTGGAGCGAGTGTCTAGAAGGAGTCTGCCAATTTTCAGGTGAACTTCTCTTCTATCCCCTTCTGAGATGAGTGAATACGCTGCTTGCTGAACGCGGTCATGGAGAAACTTGTAGGACACTGTCGATTCAACATGTTCGACGATATCTTCTTGAATAAACTTGTAAGCATCACCGATGGGAAAAATCAGACCTTCTTGAGCGGCTTCCCAGAGGTGCCTTG
>JADFGN010000429.1 GCA_022567695.1 Candidatus Poribacteria bacterium
GCTAAACATGTCCAGGCAATCGACATTCAGCGCGAAGCGGTTGCCAATACACTGACGAATGCGTTTCGCAATAATGTCTCGGAGCGGGTCAGCGGAGAGACGGTAGACCTCTATACCTACTTTCCGGGGGAAAAATACGATCTAATCGTCGCTAGCCTGTATCAGATGCCAGTCGATCCGATGGGTGAGATGACCGGTCATCGTCCCGCAGATTTCTGGGGGCGAAATATGTTAGACCATCTGATTTCCCTTCTGCCAGACCTGCTCGAAGACGACGGAATTACCTACCTGATGCAGATTTCCGTTTTGAGCCAGATGAGGACAGCCGAACTTCTGCGAGCCGTCGGTTTCGACGCCAAGGTAATCGATTTTAGCTTTTTCCACTTCAGCCCTACATTCCATCAGAATATCGATCAGATCCGCCGTGTTGAAGAACTCTCGGAGGCATTCCATTTGACTTTTGGTGAAGATCAGATTATGGTAATGTACTTGTTGGAAGTGAAGCATCATGTTCAAAACAGTGAGAGAGAATCTAAAGCGCAAATTTCCGTGTAGATATTAGCAAAAGATAAACCATTAGCAAGATTGGAGGATTTTAAATGGAAACATTTTCCGAAAGGCTAAAGGAGCCCAAACCTATAATTTTTGATGGTGGATTTGGTTCAGAGCTATTTGCTAGAGGAATTGAGTTGACAAACAGCGCACTTGCCAACGAACTGAACCCCGAGGCGGTGGTTGATATCCATGCATCTTACATTGAAGCGGGTGCCGACGCAATCGAAACCAACACATTTGTGGCTTCCGCGCTGCATCTTAAAATGGCGGGAAAAGACGCTTCCGAAGCTGAAAAGATCACCAGACTCGCAGTAGCGCATGCTAAAGTTGCTGTCGAAAAAACTGGCAAGGAGGTCTATATTGCCGGTTCAATTGGTCCCTCGCCCGGCGCGATTGAAGCCGATAGCGGCGATACCGTTTTTGGGATTCCCAACGAAGTTGCTAGGGATGCTCACGAGAGAGTGATAAATACCCTCGCAGAGAGCGGGGTTGATTTTCTCTGTATCGAAACGATGTTTTCTGCAAAGGAAGCTGCAATGGCAGTCGATATTGCAAGAAAAACGGGGCTGCCCATTGCGGTCAACATGACCTACAAGTATACCAAAGATCGAAAAACCGGGGATATAATATACAAAACGGATTGGGGGTTTTCAGCAGCCGATCTGTTAGATGTCTTGTCCAGCGGCGAACTTTCCAATGGTGATAACCTGCTAAATGATGTTCAGATCTTAGGTCTCAATTGTGGTGCCGAATCAAAGCGTAGCGAGCATACGGGAATGCCTTATGCAATCAACGGAACTATCCAGCTTCGTGAAGCGATGGCGGAGAAGGGAATTGAACCTAAGCGGATGATGGCTTATCCGAATGCAGGTATGCCACGCTTAGATAGACAGACTCGCGAGACATATTATTCACAAACCCCGGAGGAGATGGGTGCTTATATTTCAGATCTGCTTGAGGTCGGTGGTTATCTGATAGGTGGGTGTTGCGGGACTACGCCTAAGCACATTAAAGCCTTTCGTGAGGCTGTGGATTTGCATTACGGTTAATCTGTCCATCGGATTCGGCAACGCCATACTTATCGTGTTGTGGTATTATGCTCTTGAGCTATGCCCAGCGATCTGATACAATTACAAATGCAGAGAGTTAACCTCTACAGAAAAAGGGATCTTTTCCTTGACTCGAATTAAAATTTGCGGTATCACCAACCTAGATGATGCGCTTACAGCAATTGAAGCAGGAGCAGATGCGCTTGGTTTTAATTTTGTCCCTCACACACCCCGCTACATCGAGGCACAAAACGCCGCGACGATTATCGATCGCCTCCCTCCTTTTATCACAACGGTTGGACTATTTGTCAACGAAGAACTATCAAAGATCGAAGGAATTGCCAGTCACTGTCATCTTAACGTCATTCAACTCCACGGCGATGAGTCCCCCGAATTCTGCGACACGTTGAATCGAAAATCAATCAAAGCATTTCGAATCAAGGACGAGTCGAGTTTATCGCAGTTGCCCAATTACCGTGCCAGCGCATATTTGCTAGATACTTACGTCAAAGGAAAAATGGGAGGCACGGGAGAGGTATTTGACTGGCATCTTGCTGTGAAAGCGAAGCAGTATGGTCCAATTGTTCTTGCAGGCGGTCTCAACCCCGACAATGTTGCAGATGCCGTCCGGCAAGTTCATCCGTATGGGGTTGATGTCAGTAGCGGAGTAGAGGCGAAACCGGGACGCAAAGAACCAGCCAAAGTGAGGGCGTTCATCCGCGCCGTAAGAGAGGTAGACCGCGAATGGGAACAATCGAGCTAATTTACAAACGTCTGCCAGATCGTGTGAACCATTTCCAACAAGAACTGCTCTACGAAGATGATGACGTCATCGTTACAATGCAACGGATTAAGCCTTCCAACCCGATCGTTATTGATGACGTGACCGTGCTCGGAGACGACTTCACGGCAGTTTGGTTCATCTTCGCCAATCGATGGTATGACATCGGCAAAGTCTATAATCTCGACAATCAGTTCACAGGCTACTACTGCGACATCATCCTGCCGATGAAACGCGCCGAAACTCATTTTGAAATTACCGATCTGTTTTTAGACCTGTGGGTTTCACCCGACGGAAGCTATCAGATCCTCGACGAAGACGAATTTGAATCTGCTGTTCACAAGAAGTGGCTTGACACAAGTTTGGCAAACCAAGCAAGAAAAGCACTTCAGGATTTGATTTCTGAGATTGAATCAGGTGCGTTCCCACCGAAAATTGCGTCTCGCTGGAAATTATAATCAGATAAAGCAAAATAAGAAAATGCAAAGGATTAGGAAATCGGACAACTGAGATCGAAAACGTCCTTTATTTTTTATTCCTCTTCTTCACGTTTTACGTTTCACGCATCATATCTACTTAGAGCTTGATTTGTCGAGCGGCAATGGGTAAAAATCTAAACTGGAGGAAAACATGTCTGAAGACAGAAGGCAAGAAATCATCAATGAACTGAAAACTTTGTATTGGTTGGAAATCGAGACAACCTTGAATTTTTTAGCCATCTCTGTTGATCTGGATGGTGTCCGTGCTGAAGAGATTAAAAAATCCCTCGCAGCGGATGTGCAGGAGGAAATGACGCACGCCCAAAATCTCGCCAACCGGATTAAAGAAATCGGTGGGCGAGTGCCCGGTACGATGGACTTCAGCCCACAACAGTCTTGGCTCCAACCCCCTGAAGACAGCACAGATGTCGCCTCAGCTATTCGTGGCGTCATAGAAACTGAAAATACGGTGATTGAACTCTACAACAAAGTCATTCGCCTCTGCGATGGAATCGATTATGTGACGCAGGATCTTTGCATCCGTCTCTTAGCGGCTGAAGAAACCCATCGACGGGAGTTTGTCGGATTTCTCAAGGAATACGAGAAATAATCACGTTGCTTAGATTGACATTAATGATTCGCTGATTTGCAAATTCACAGAGAGGAAACGCAATGAAAGGCATGATTACAGCACCGCAACCGCTTGCGGTAGACGCCGGCGCGAAAGTGTTAGCAGACGGCGGAAACGCTATCGATGCAGCCATAACAGCGGCATTTGTGCAGATGGTGGTAAGTCCACGCAGTTGCGGCGTTGGCGGCTTTGGCATGTTCAATATCCACACTGCCGCAACAAAGCGGGAGGTGATTCTCGATTTTCACGGTAAGGCAGGTGCGAAGGTCGAACCCGATATGTGGGAAAGCGAAATTATCCGAGAAAATCCTTCCGGCTACGGTTATACTTTGACAAATCAGATCAATGAGCGTGGCTACAAGTCGATTACAACGCCGGGAACGGTCGCAGGGCTGTACAAAGCCGCCACAGAATATGGAACGATGAGCTGGAAGGAGGTCATCCAGCCTGCTATCAAAGTTGCCACGGAGGGATTTGAAGTCGGCGGTGCCACTGCGAGAGCATGGAGCAATCCGCCAATTGGTTCAGAGACATCGCCGTGGGTCAGCGTGGGAAAATCCGCCTATGAAGGCGGAGGAGAATTCATCGCCAACCCTGACATGGCAAAGACCTTTTCAATTATCGCAGAAGGCGGAGCAGAAGTTTTCTATCATGGAGATCTCGCCCGCCAAATTGCGGAGGATATGGAACGGGGCGGGGGATTTGTCACCCTCGACGACCTTAATCGCTACGAAGTCACCGTGACGCAGCCGATCTATTTAGACTATCGCGATTACACAATTGCTTCTAATCACCCACCCGGTGGCGGCGTCACAATCCTTCAGATGCTCAAGATCCTTGAAGGATACGATTTAGGGGAAATGGGATACCTCACGCCGGAGTATGTTTACACTGTGTCCATGGCGATGAAAGCTGCGTGGACAGACCGTGCAAATCTCGTTGGAGACGCCGCGTTTGTCGATGTCCCAATCGAAGATCTCCTCTCCGAAGAACGCGCTGTGAAATGGCGAAGGAGAATTGATGCTCGTGAAAAAATCACGATTCCTCGCTGGCACACGCATGAATCGCCGGATACCACGCATCTCTCCGTCGTCGATGGCGCGGGTAACGTTGCCGGGTTGACCCATTCGCTGGGGTCAGGGGCAGATGTCGTCACGCAAGGGCTTGGATTCATGTACAACAATTGCATGAACTGCTTCGATCCTGTGCCAGGGGGTATGAACTCGATCGTACCGGGAAAATCCAGAGGGACTGGCATGGCGCCAACACTCGTGAAGATTGGCGAAAAGCCTTATTTCACCGTCGGAGCGCCGGGTGGGACGCGGATTGTTACCGGCATTTTTCATGCGATTCTCAATGTCATCGATCACGGTATGACAGCGACAGAGGCAATTGCAGCCCCACGCTTTGATTGTCAAGGTGACGTCATCGTTGCGCATGCTCGCGTCGCCCCTTCCGTTTGTGAACGTGTCAAAGATATGGGACATGACATCAATCGTCTCCTCGCGAGCTATGGCGGGATTGCATCGGTTCACGGGATTATCATCCATCCGGAGACGGGCAAGCTGGACGGCGGGGCAGATCCGGGTGCCGGAGGTATGGCGTTGGGAGTATAACCGGTATTTGGGGTAAACGCTGGGTTTCGTATCTGCCCTCCGCAGGAATACGTCTAGCATTGCGGCGTAAATATATGGTCAGTAAATTGTAGGTCGATTTTCCAAAATCGACTTCACTCTCCTGTCGAGATCGGAATCTCGACCTACTACCCGCAAACTACGCCATAAATTGCTGGAGAAACCTCGCGCTTTGACGTAGAGAAGCTTTACGACTCTCCAGCGATCCTTCGTAAGCTCGGTCTTCAACCTCAATGCAGACTGGGCCGTCATACCCCGTGTCGCTCAACACGGAAAAGAACCGACCCCAATCGACATCACCCAACCCAGGCAGCTTGGGTGTATGGTACTCCAGTGGCGTCGCCAGGATACCGACATCGTCAAGCCGGGCATGGTCTACCCTTGCGTCCTTAGCATGCACGTGGAAAATCCGATCGGAAAATTCCTCGAGCGGTTTGACGTAATCAATTCGCTGCCAAACCAGATGGGACGGATCGTAGTTGAGACCAAAGTTTTCGCTAGGAATTTCCGCAAACATTCTTCGCCAAATTGCGGGGCAAAAGGCAAGGTTCTTCCCGCCCGGCCACTCATCATCGGTGAAAAACATCGGGCAATTTTCAATGCCGATGCGAACCCCGTGATCTCCGGCGAACTGGATTAAAGGCTTCCACACTTCCTTAAACCGGGGCCAATTCTCATCTATCGAACGCCTCCAATCTCTGCCAATGAAGCTGTTTACAATGCCAACCCCAAGCAACTCTGCCGCACGGACAACCTGCTTGAGATGGTCAATGTAGACCTTTGCCTCACTGGTATCCGGTGCAAGTGGATTCGGATAGTATCCCAATGCGCTGATGTCTACCCCCGCCGTGTTGCATATCTCAGCCATCCGTTCTGCGTCAGCCTTAGTAAGCGACACGGCATCGATGTGAGTTACCCCCGCGTAGCGACGTTCAGCCTTGCCTTTTGGCCAACACATAAATTCCACACAAGAAAAGCCTTCAGATGACGCAAATTCGACCACTTCTTCGAAGGATAGGTCTGGTAAAATTGCACTGACAAATCCAAGCTTCATGATGTACCCCCTTGTTCTTAAGCCATTCTACATGCTGTCGTTCCGCATTTCTATTGATGACATGAACCGATATGTTTGCTTCTTGCCCATTAAACCATAAGAAACCGATTGATTTCAAGGAAAAACTTGGGTTATAATACGATTCAGCCCTGCCAAATTAACCGGAGGAAAAACATGCCGGAGCAATACAAATTCCGGAAAGCCGACGAGGTTAGCGATGAGGAGGTTGTAGACCACTGGGATAAAGCTGCTACAGAATTTTCGAGTTTTTTTGGAGAAGGTGAGGAATTCTACCATAAGCACATCATCAATCCTTCTGTGCTGGATTTGGTGGGAGACATTGAAGGATTGACGATTCTCG
>JADFGN010000430.1 GCA_022567695.1 Candidatus Poribacteria bacterium
GTTGAAACACATGGTCGAAGGTGTCAAGAAAGTCGGTCGAGAACTCAAACTGTAACCGTTCAGGTGGTTTGGGAGGGTGAGGCTCCCGCCGAGCCTTAACTTGGATTCGGCGGGAGCCTCACCCTCCCAGATAATGCGAGGTAAAGCAGTGACAGGTAAGAAGCTTAAAATTGGTATCATTGGGTCGGGGGGTATGGCGAGACATCACGTGGATGGGTTTGGCAAGATTGATTCCGTTGAAGTTGTGGCAATTGCATCAAGAAATGCGCAGACCGGCGCACAACTCGCCGAAACATGCAGTGCCAAATTCCTATCGGATTGGAATGATTTGGTTCAACATGAAGGGCTTGATGGAGTTGTTATCTGCACCCATAACAACAGCCACGGCGAAATTGCGGTCGCAGCTTTACGTGCCGATAAACACGTTTTTACGGAATATCCGCTGGCTCGATCAATTGACGAGGGAGAAGAGGCAGTCCGACTTGCCAAGTCAAATCGGCGCGTATTACGAGTTTCTCACTCAGAAGCGGTGTCAAATTCTCACAAAGCTATCAAGCGCAAGGTTGGAGAACTTGGTCAACTGCTCCTCACGTCCTTCTTACGATTGACAGCGGGGCGTGGTGGGCGGCCGGAGATTCTATTTAATCTTCCCATTTCAGGTCCACCAGCGCATTTTTTCGTCTATCATATCTATCCAATCATTGATCTCTTCGGTGGGGTAGAGTGGGTCGAAGCGGGTGCTGTTTATGAGGGACTGACCGATAACGGAGGGTACCACCGATTTGTCAATTCGGTCACTGTCGGATTTAAGGCAGGAGGTATCGGACAGTGGACATGGTCGGGCGGCATCGAGATTAACGCCGCCGAACAGCATCAGCGGTATGTGCTGACAGACGGAGCACTCATCAATACCGGCAGCGGTTGGACGTGTTCGACCAGATCGGGAATTGAGGACGTACTGCCGTTTGACGGACCAAGCCTTTCTCTACAGGAATTATGGTTGGATGAGATTCAAGAAGGTGGTTCAAACGCGGCACATGCGGATGCCGCAATAGCCCTCGAAGCAATCAAGGTGAGTCTATATGCCGAACAGTCTATGCAAGAGAATCGACGGATTGCGCTTGTCAATTAATATCAATGGATGTTGAGGCTTTAGCCGGTCAGCTTTATTCATCAGGGAGGTAAGACCGAATCGTTTGAAGGCATGCCGATGAAGAGAAGACCATCTGTGCATTCAGTTGTGCCAATGATTCGTGGAGGGTGGAGTTATCAAAATGCCTCTGATCGTGACATAGAAAAATTTTGAGTTCGTAGTCGTTTTGATGTTCAGCCAGATAGCAGAGAACACATTCCAAGATATGGCAGTCATTTTCATCGGGTGGAGGAGTTGAGCGAAGAAAACGCAATTTCCCACGCCGAAAGGATTCAAATGTTATCGGGATAATCTGGCACACTTCGGCAATCGCCGAAAGTTCTGCTTGGATCAGATGTTGCTTTGATGCTGTCTGTTCCTCAACCGTTGCGAGTATTTCCCGTAACTGCCCGGCACTCGCCGCCATGTCCTGTTCTCTCAGGAGTTCGTTGGTAAAGCGGCGTATTTGCTGAATCTGGCTCAACCGATTTGAAAGACGTTGGTGAAGTTGCCCATCAACCTCAGAAAAGGCATACTCTGGAATTGCAAGAGCCAGTTCTTCACGTTTAGCTTGATCGCAGATGTAAACTGAATGAGCATTTTGCCTCAGACAAATGTCGGTTAGTAAACCGGATTCAGCGATGACGAGAGTTTTCACCTTCGTCTTCTGGTTCTTTGGTTGTAATGAATTCATCGAGTATCTCCTGAACAAGGGTTGGGCCAAGGGCAGCCGCAATTTGTCGCCCCATTTCAATTATCTTTTTGACATGTGGAGTTGGTTCCCAGTCTTCAGGGATAAGAGAATCCCCATTCGTTGAACAGCGTTCCGACTTTTGATTCGTTTTTTCCGAAATATCTGGTTTACACATCGTTTCTGACCTCCTTAATAGCGTTTCCAGTAGTATACTTTGGGATTGATCGGCCGTCAAGAGACGATCCGGATCTTCATCTTCGCCTTCTGGTTCTTTGGTTGTAATGAATTCATCAAGCACCTCTTGAACAAGAGTTGGACCAAGGGCACCTCTAAGTTGTCTTGCCATTTCTCGCATTCGTTTTCCGAGTGGTGTGTCCCATTCCCAACCTTCAGGGATGGTAAAATCTTTCTTGGTTAAACGGCGTTCCGGCGTCTGATCCGTTTTTTTTGAAACATCTCGTTCGCACATTGTTGTGTTCCTCCTAACACGACAACAGCAAGTCTCGTTGTCGGACTCAATTCGACAATTCTGGCAGAATTATAGCTGGCGATTTGGCAACTGTCAACCACCTTCAAGTGGTCGATATCTAGGAATGAATCGACTTTTCCCGGACTTCGGCGATAATGCCGATTGCAAATCCAATCCATGACTGAAAAGTACGGTAAATGACCATGAAAAGACAGGAACAAAATCTCATGCAACTGATAGTTTGGTTGCTTGTGATTCTTTTCGCAGGGTGCGGGCCCGATTTTGATAACCCAATCGATCCGCATAATGACCCAGACGGAATCGCTTTGGTTCAAGTCGGATGGCAGGATTACGAAACGGGGAGACTTGATGAAGCATTTGTTAAGTTTCATCAGGCATTTGCCCGGAATTCGCAGAATGCTGACGCAAGGGTTGGAATCGGTTGGAGCTTGTTTCAGAAGCAGGATGTGCAGGCAGCAATCAATGAGTTTCGGCAAGCCTTGGCAATGGACGGGAATGCGGTTGATGCCCATGTTGGCCTCGCCGGGGCGTTTCTTGCGACGGAAGAATACTCTTCCGCAATTGAGCATGCACAGGCTGTGTTGAGTCAGCAACCTGATTACATGTTTGCTCATGACCCACTCATAACTAGCAGAAATCTTCACCTCGTGCTTGCTCAAGGATACTTCTATCTCGATGATTTCGCTAGGGCGCAGGATGAAATTAACATCGTCGATGCTTCAATTGAAATCAACCCGGAGAACGCTGAATCAGACCTCTTAAGGGCGTTGGAGGAACTCACCCAAAGTGTCGATGGACGATGATTCAAGAAGAAGGATATGAATAGCCAAATAGGTAAAAAAAGGATGAGATACAAGGATGAAATAAGATCGGAATACGAGAAGAAGAGGTTCAGAATCTCGTTAGTTTATTGCATAACGTTTAGGTCTCTTACATCAGATTTGCCATCGGCCTGCTTCAGAATCAGAAGATGTTACCTTCTTCTAATAGGGTTAGCGTTTCTTGCTGGTCAAGTCGAAGCGCAGATCGATGCCAATCTCAGTGACATCATTCTGGTTCAGGACGGGAAAATCTACTTCCACCTCGGATACAATCAAGGAATACACGAGGGGATGTACTTTCAAATCTACCGCGTGAATCCCAATGAAAGGCCAGTTAAGCTTGCGCGCTTGATTGTAATCGAAACCTTCGATCACCTGTCGAAAGGCGTGCTAATTGAGGAGGATATCGGCGTTGAAGTTAAAGTGGGAGATCGGGTGGAGATTTTGCCAGAGTTAGAGCAAGAAGAAACAGAGGCTGTAAAAAGTAGCGAAGATCTGATTATCCCCACACGTCCTCAAGTGAAAAAGACCTCGCGTCGTTGGAGCTGGCTCATATTCGGTGGCGGGGTCGTGACGAGTGGTCTAGCGATTCGCTCTCGTAATGCGCTCGCCGACGCACATAAGGAATACGATGTAGCGGGGATTCAATTCAACGACGCCAAGACGCTCCCCGATAGCGACAAGTTTCTAGCAGATATTGAAAAGCAACGCGATGACGGAAATGCTTTCAGGCGTCAATACTACATTTTCGCCGCCGTCTCAGTCGGACTGTTGGGGTATGCCGGGTACAAACTGTTTCTGAATCGCGCCTCAGCGGACAACATGAACGCGATTCCTCCACCGACAATTTTTCCGGAATTTACTTCCAACCATATTGGCGTCACTTTTCAAAAACAGTGGTGAGTTAGAAAAAATTAAGATTTGAATATCGTCCCGGGGGCTTATCCGCCGGGTTCTTCTTTAACCCAAGTTGTGATGAAAAGAAAATATGACAACGAATCGACGGATTTATCGAATTTTTGCGCTCGGTTTGTACGGTCCGAACCCTTCGGGTGGGAGGAAAAACCTCGCGCAGAACGGAGCGCAAACCTCACGCACCTTTAGCATCCGACCACCCAAAGAGTTCGCTTAATCCTTCAAGTTCGCTGTTATATGACGGTTTGTCACATCAGTTTGGGTTCTTTTCCAATAGGTAGCAACTTGAGTTCTTTATGAGATTGGAGATACGATTATGATGCGATATATTGCAATTGTAGGCCTTTGTTTGATAAGTGGCGTGGTATTGAACGGTTGCCTTGCAGCCCTTGGGACATCAAACTCTGTTCGCGTTGATGGAGGTATGAAATACGAATACGACGCGGCAGAACGAGGCGGTGCCATTCACAGATGGGTGCTACCGGAAAAGAGATCGATTAACCGAATTGAAATCTACTTTGATTCATTCCAGCCGCTGAAAAATTTCATTGTTTACGCGCAACTTGGGAAGAACAATTGGCGTGTGGTCAAGGAGGTTAAAACGCCAGTGAAAACCTCTCCGTTTACGATTTCCACAGCCCTCTCAACAGATGCAATTCGCATTGTGCATTCCTCAATAACTGGCAGAATTCAGGAGATTGCGCTTTATGGCCCCGAACCCAAGGATGCGAAGTTTGAAAACATCAAATAAAAAGAAGAATCTGGTACGCCAACTTGCATTGGACTGCTTAAGTCAATTGCAACCAGACCACACTACTATTGTCCCGGTGATTAATCAGACGATTCAACGGAATCACTTGACCCCTGCCGATCGGGGATTGCTCAATGAACTGGTCTACGGCACGATTCGATGGCGAAAGCATCTTGACTGGGTGCTGAGACATTTCGTGGCGGAGGGTTTCCAGTTAAATCAACAGGTGCGTGATATTTTGCGATTAGGAACGTACCAGTTGCTCCATCTGAATAAAATACCACCGCACGCCGCAATTTACGAAACGGTGGAACTTGCCAAACCCAAAAGGAAAACCGCCCGGTTTATTAACGCTGTCTTGCGTAGTGTTCAGCGAGAGGCCGATAGTCTCCAGTATCCATCGTTGGAATCCCATCCAGCACAGCATATCTCGATCTCTCAATCTTACCCTTTATGGCTTGTTAAACACTGGATAGCACAGCACGGACTTGAATGGACGTTGGCATTCTGTCAAGCAAGTAATCAAGTCGCGCCCCTTTCTATCCGTGTTAATACTCTGAGAACCAATCGTGCCAACCTCATCGAATCGCTGACGGCGGATGGAGCGTCAGTCGAGGAAGGTCGAATGTCACCCGACGGGCTGTTCCTGACGGACTCGTCTTCCCTTCACTCGCTGAAGGCTTACCGAGATGGTTGGTTCTACGTCCAAGATGAAAGTGCAATGTTGGTGGCACATCTGCTTCAGCCGCAACCGGGCGAAAAGGTCGTCGATCTCTGCGCTGCCCCCGGAGGCAAGACCACCCATATTGCCCAATTGATGGGCAACTCCGGCGAAATCCTAGCTGTCGATCTTGCCAAAAGGAAGATTCAGCGGATTACCGAAAATTGCCAACGGCTGGGCATAACAAATGTGCACACGCAAATTTTGACAGATGACAAGGATAACTTACCAACTCGCTTTACAGATGCAGATAGAGTCCTCGTTGATGTTCCGTGTTCTGGGTTTGGTACGCTACGGCGCCACCCGGATGTCCGCTGGAAAAAGAGTCCTGCACAGATTGATCAACTTGTGACGTTACAATTGCAGCTCTTGACAAATGCCGCACGATATGTCAAGTCCGGAGGCGTTCTGGTTTACAGCACATGTAGCACCGACTCCGAAGAAAACGAGCAAGTGATTCACCGATTTCTCGAAACCCATCCCCACTTTATCATCGAGCATGCGGGCGGGTTTCTTCCCATCGTGCCTGCCACTGCGATTACGTCGGAAGGTTTTCTGCAAACTTTTCCGCATGAACACGGGGTCGATGGTGCCTTTGCCGCGCGGCTGAAAGCAAAGGAACAATGAGTATTTCATGAGGAGGAAATATAGATGGCACCTTTACGAATTGCTGTCATCGGCGCCGGCGCACACGAAAGTTCCCGCTCGCGTGCCTATCAAGCGACGATCACGAAGTTGCGGGATTTTTACACGCTTTGTGCAATCTGTGACAGAGATGAACACGCCTGCCAAGTCGCCGCGAAGGCTTATGGCATCCCAGCGCAATACACTCGCGTTGAGGATATGCTTCAATCCGAGAAGCCGGACGTCGTTTTATGTTTAACACCGACCGACGGACACAATGTCATGGCGGTGACGGCAGCAAAACATAAAATCAATGTCATTACGGAAATTCCCATTGCGATTTCGCTGCCGATAGCAGATGCCATCATTGA
>JADFGN010000431.1 GCA_022567695.1 Candidatus Poribacteria bacterium
TCTAAATCGCCATCGTTATCATAATCGCCGTAAGCGACTCCCCGCCCAACGCCCAGCTTGCCTAGCCCGACTTGTGAACCAATCTCTGTAAATGTTCCATCATGTTGATTCCAGAACAGGGACGGAGGTTGTGCATACTCCACATTCTGTTGATATTGACCAATGTCAGGTTCGATGTGTCCATTCACGTAGAATACATCCGCGTATCTGTCGAGATCGAAATCAAAGAAAAAAAGTCCAAATGTCAAAGAGATTAGGCTTGCATTTCCAATCTTCGCACGGGAAGCTAAATCGGCGAAATAGTCGTCGGGTTTGGCATAGAAAAATGCCGTCATCTCATTACTGAAATTGCCGATTGCGATAGCAAGACCGCCATCGTTGTATACGTCTGCGGCATCAATCCCCATGCTACCACGGACTCTACCACTTTCATCGAATGCGATGCCCATTACGAGGGCTTCGTCGGTGAACGTGCCATCCCCATTGTTATGATACAGGAAGTTTGGCTCGGTGTCATTCGCAACAGCGAGGTCTAGCCAACCATCGTCATCATAGTCTAGCAGCGTAACACCAAGCGACTTGCCACTTGGATTGTAGATTCCTGCGCGCTCGGTTACGTCTTCAAAACTCCCGTTCCCACTGTTTCGGTACAGACGGGATGATTGCCCCGGATAAACGCTGGGTGTACAATACGACAGGTGCTGTTCATCAACCGTGCATGGGATATTGGTCTCGATTGCCCATTGTACATAGTTGCACACGAAGAGATCGAGCCACCCATCTCGGTCATAGTCAAAAAATGTTGCGCTGGTAGACCACCCTGCACCCCCAACTTTCGCAGCCGCTGTCACGTCGGTAAAGGTGCGATCGCCGTTGTTGCGGAAAAGTCGATTGGATTCGAGGTTGGTAAAATAGATATCCACATCGCCGTCGTTGTCATAATCGGCGACGGAAACACCCATGCCATACATCGGCACATCGAGTTTTGCCGCACGAGTGACATCGGCAAACATACCGTTTCCTCGATTGCGATACAGTTTGAGCGTACTATCAGATTTGCCATCTTCCCAGCTTTTTCCGTTGACGAGGAGGATGTCCAAATTTCCGTCGTCGTCAAAATCTAGGAAGGCACAACCTGAACCCATCGTTTCAGGCATGTATCGCTTCCCAAACGCGCCAGTGAAATGCTCGAAATCGATCCCTGCTTTCGCTGTGACATCAACAAACTTAACGTCGCTGGCATAGCTTATCCCGGCACAGAGAAGGAGTAGAAAAGGTAAAAAGTATAATCTCAACAATCAATCACGTAATGATATGGTATAGTCATCTTCCGTATGAGTTTACTTCATAATCAGTGTAGCACGATTTCAGAAATCTGTCAATGGAGAATTTCCAAATTTCTAGCATTTAATTCTCCGATCTGTCTACTGCTGCGGAGAATTAAACAGCCCTATCCAAATTTCTAAATTGATATCCTCAAGGTAACTATGATATAATCCATCAATGATATTTACGGCTTGTGCGCGTTTTGGGTTGCCAGTATATAATCCGCAAACCTTAAGGAGGGCAATGATGCGATTAATACTATCTACTCTAACAATACTTGCGATTCTAGCCTCCGGCGTTTACGCTGAATTACCAAAAGACATCGTATTCTTGATGACTTTTAACGAAGGAAAAGGTGATACCGCCGAAGATTTCTCTGGAAATGACAATGAAGGTAAAGTTGATGGGAAGGCGGATTGGATTAAAGGGAAATATAACGGTGCGTTTCAATTTGATGGCGGAACGGCCATTACTGTTCCAAACGCAGATTCGCTGAAGGATCTGACCGATCCGATGAGCGTAGGTGCGTGGGTGAATCCAGATCTTCTCGGTGGTTGGAGAAACATTATTGAGATGGACGGTGCCGCTGGATGGAAATTTGGATTCCACGACTCCAAGGCACTCGTTTGGACGACCTACCATGTGAAGGATTTTATTGGACAGACCCCCATTGAGGAAAAGAAATGGACGCATGTTGCGGCCACCTGGAATGGAAAGGAAGCAAAGCTCTACATCAATGGGAAAGATGACAAGGGCGGTCCAATCGCCGGTGGCGGTGTCATTGATGTTTCGGGTGAACCCAGTTTGGATATTGGATTCCGAAGTACATCAAGGTCTTCGCACTTCCAAGGTGGAATGGACGAGGTTTGGGTTTCAAATGAACTGAAATCTAAAAAAGAGATTCAAGAGTTTATGGACAAGGGGTTCGAGGCAATCCTGTCTGTTGACCCGCAAGATAAACTGGCAGCCACTTGGGGCAAGATCAAAGATAATCGATAACCCGTAAATTAAAGTGATAGGTTGCGAATGCGATGTTTGATTAACAAACATCGCATTTTTTTTATCGACCTATTTTGGAGTGCGCATACTCAGCATTCCCCAATCTCTTTCATGCCAAAACTATTGAAAAGACAGAGATTCTTTACTCGTCTCAGGGCTCGACTCCCACTCAGAATGACACTTTGCCGGCTACTGATACTCTGTTTTCCCGCATATCCTGTCATGAATCGATTGCTCACTCAAGTCATCTTACCATTCGGTTTAATTTTTTTGACTGTCTTAACTTCCTCTGCCCCAGCAGTGAACCTCCAAAATAAAGATCTGTTCGCCCGCCATTACAGCCGTGGGTTGATCTGGACGATTCAAGGCAATTCAAACGCGGCAATTGA
This sequence comes from Candidatus Poribacteria bacterium, assembly GCA_022567695.1. Taxonomy (GTDB): domain Bacteria; phylum Poribacteria; class WGA-4E; order WGA-4E; family PCPOR2b; genus JADFGN01. The sequence continues at coordinate 2,715 of JADFGN010000431.1, forward strand.
GGAATTCCAAAAGGCCGCCGAGATGCTTCCAGATTCCCCAGACATCCATTACCAACTGGGAGTTGCGTATGGCACTCAATCTAAATGGCAACTCGCGATCTCCGAATTGCGACGGGCAATCGCACTCAACCCTGCCTACATCGAAGCGCGTTACGCATTAGGGCGGATTTACCTAAAAGCAACCGCCCAATCCGACAAGGCAATTACTGAACTGAAACGGGTAGTTGATTTGAATCCCGAATCGGCCCAAGGGTATTATTTGTTAGGGAGCGCTTACTTGCAGCAAAATAAACTTGAGGGTGCAGAAGTTGCCCTTCGCCATGCACTTCAACTTCATCCGGGAAATGTTGAAATATACAGTGAATTGGGTATGGTCTATTTCAAGCAGAAGAGATACGACGCCGCTATCCAGATTTTACAGCAAGCAATCCACCGCGATCAGAACTACGCTTTGACACATTTCATCCTTGGTAACCTTTACCTGAAGCAGGGCAAAAAGGCGAAAGGACTCAAGGAGTTACAACACTTTGAACAACTCACACAACAAGCAGAAGATATCAAGCGCTTCCGCCAGCGTGCTCACAACGCGCCGAACGATGCCAATGCGTGGTATCAACTTGGATTGGCGCAGATGCGGGCAGGAAAGTACAACGCTGCAATTCCCTCGTTTCATCAATCAATTGAATTGGGGTATCCCAATGAGAAACCTTACGAAGCCCTTGGACAGGTCTATTTCCGATTAAACGCAATTGAGGATGCGCAACGGATGTTTTTTCGCGCTTTAGAAATAAACCCGCGTTCTGCAGATCTCTACAACAGCGCAGGTATCTGTTGCTTTATGCTTGAACAGTTTGATGAAGCCATCCAATATATGAAGCAAGCCATTCAACTTCGCCCTACGGATGAGTTTTATCTCAATCTCTCAAAAGCCTATCAACAATTAGGACGAATTGCCGAAGCGGAAGCCGCTTATAAAGCCTATCAGGGACTACAATCAGATTAGCGACTTTATGAAAAAAGAACTCCCGCTCCTTATCTTCATGGGTTTATCGACTATTTTGTTTATCACCATTTTCTTCATCATTCATCAATCGGCGAAACAGGTTCAAGCGAACTTGCCAACTGAAATGATGTTAATCCCCGCTGGCGAGTTCGTCATGGGATTTAATCAAGGTGCACCCGATGAAAAACCGGCGCATCGCGTTTTTCTGAAATCCTATTACATCGATCAATTTGAAGTCACGAATGCAGGCTATTACAATTTTTGGCTCGTTGAGGGTGGAGAGGACAGCCCACATACACCTGACAGTTATAGCGATGAATTTAACATCGGCGATTGGCCCGAAATCGTCCACACGAAGCCGAACTATCCGGTCGTCGGTGTCTCATGGCATGACGCCGTTGCCTATGCCAAATGGGTCGGGAAACGATTGCCAACGGAAGCCGAATGGGAGAAAGCCGCACGCGGTCCAAAAGCGTTCCTCTGGCCATGGGGCAATAGATTCCATCCGCCGATCAGAGGGCGGAAAATCCATGCCAAAATTTGGAATAGCGCAGATCTGAGAAGCAATACCCTTGCTCCGGTTGGAAGCTATCCAACGGGAGCAAGTCCTTACGGCGTAATGGATATGGCAGGAAATGTTTGGGAATGGGTCGCCGATCGTTACGATGAAAGTTACTATTACCGTAGCCCGCACGAAAACCCGCAAGGACCTCAATATGGAAGTTGGCGGGTTGTTCGCGGCGGCTCATGGGTCAACGATGCAAATGCGGCGTTGAGTTTCAATCGATTCAGTAGCTATCCTGAGCAGGGAACCAGTTTTATCGGTTTTCGGTTGGTCATAGACGTATTGGAGAGAGATGGAGAAATAGCAAATTAAAAAAATACTCCTATACGACTTTTTCAATTAGCAAAAAAAGAGATGAGATTGAGGCAAGAAAATGGTAAAATGTCACTTTCCTAGACCAAACTGAGGAAAGTGTATTGTGCGTAAATTATGACGTGGATTTGGCAATGGTGCTTCGCACCAACCTCCCCCAACCCCTCCTAAAACAGCTAATTATTCAAAGATTTAAGGGCGTTGGGATGCGGTGGAGTTTCGACGGTTTCAATTCTCTACTTCATCTGAGGCTTGCATGGGTGAATCAGCGATTCGATGAGTTATTCCCCTCCTCCCCCAACTAATCTATGCGCCCCTTCACTTATTTATTGCCCCGTCCGCTTTTTCCGCACAGGGTCAATCGCCTTTTCAGCTCTAGCGCAAGATTCGCCCAAGAAAGCAACTCTCTCGCAACCAAAAAAAGGGGCTCATGGCGAGACCTTTATTCACCGTCCTTGTACATATCTACGATAGTCACACAACCCTGTTCTTCTTGCGTCCCCTCAGCGTCCGTACAATCCCTAACCGCTTCATTCCCCTATTCAGGGGGAGAGGTGCTACCCTCTCCTGTATCCGATACCTGTCGCATGATGGCATCAATGCACTCACCGCAGACGATTTCTCCATCGCGGGTCGTTTGCTTACGGGGCATCAGGTGCAATGCTCTCGTCGGCTTTTTGCTTCCATTCGATGTAGTTGGCGATTGCCCACTTAATCTCGTCTCCGATACGAATGATCCGTGATCGCTTTCCTTTGGCAATCGCTGCTCGAATCGTGACATAGTTTTCCGTTGACGCAGAGATGGAGATGCGTATAATCGGATACGTTATTGAACATCAACTGGCGAACGGCGAGCTTTGGTTTGTCACGGACCTCAGACCACCGTCATCCCGGAGCGGATTTCCACAGTCAGGTCAGGCCGAATTTAATGTTGAAGACGGTGCGGATGGCAGGACGATTTTCACAACCACCATTTGGGGTGACCGTGAGGATGGGCGCGTTATCCGGTGTTGGAACAAATATGAGGTGTATATCGAAGGTAAGTTGACGGAAACAGAAATCTTTGACTACAATGAAAGGTTTTATGAACCGGCTGAATTTGAGGCGATGTTACAATCAGTGGGGTTTGTTGATATAAAAACGATGCCAGCATGGGAAAATACTCACACGGATCAACATGCCTGGACTGCCTTTTCATGCCGTAAATCCTGAAGATCATTTTGGTCACACCCACGCCAAGCAAAAGCCTAAAGCATCATTGACACTGACGGAGGGATTATCTCCGATGTTTACTCGCATCAGAACAACTCGCCCAATGTGGTGTCCATGCTTTGATGGTCTTGCCTAATGACGTGATGCGCCGGCTTGATGTCCACAGGCTTTTTACGCCCCTTCTCGGTGCGAATGAACTTGATTTCTGCATCGCATGATTTACAGCGTGGCATGTTGCACCTCCTACAAAGTGAATGGGCAAGCGGTTAAGCCTGCCCCGGTTGGTTAAATTACCATCTTCAATTAGGATAGGTTATTGCATTGTGTGGGATAATCTTGTAAAATAGGGCATCATTGTGAGAAAGTTAATTTCTACTGAAGATGAAGAGGTGTCATGAACTGAACCTGAAACCAATTCATTGCCAAACCCAGTACCTCTCCAGACGAGACGTAAAAACGGTTATGTCTCTGATAGATGACTATGGAATGTAAAAATAATGGGCAGAAGAAAAAAACGACTCATCACGGCAGAAGACCTGTATCGTTTCCAACTTATTTCTGATGGCGAAATTTCGCCGGACTCGCGCCACGTGGTCTTTTCCGTGCAGCGAGTCGATAAAAAGACCGAGAAGAAATATACAAACCTGTGGATTGCGCCAACCAATAGAGAACGCACCCGACAATTTACCTATGGTAATCAGTCAGATACT
>JADFGN010000432.1 GCA_022567695.1 Candidatus Poribacteria bacterium
AAAAAGTAGCCGTATCTGGTGTTAACTAATTTTCGATTGAAGATTGAAGATTGAAGATTAGAAAAACCCGCATCAATGCTACCATTGACGAATCAGGAATGTATAGTTTTTTATTGAAAATTAACTAACCTGTTGAATCAAAGTGAACTATAGGAAAGGGAGGAGTTTGAAGTGAATCGCAAAAAATCGAACATTGAATCCGTGACTTTTGATAAAATCATTGCACAGGCAATGGAGACTTTAACCACACTACGACGTGAAGTTTATACCTTACATTTGTACGGTTGGATGAATCGAGAAATCGAAGAGCGGACGGGACTTCGATTTGAACACGTTTGTGAACAATTGTACGAGGGCAAGAAGGACACCAAGAATTTCATTCGTCAAAATTACCATTATTCCCCAAAGAAGGTACATCAAGAAATTGTAGATCTCCAACGAAACGATCCTGAATTCTTCAAGGATATGGTAAAATTCAGATGGGTATGTAGAAAAAAAGCTGCAGGAAAAGGCAGCCCGGCCACTGCAACGATTGGCGATCTGAAAGATCGATATATCGAGGCAAGACGTGCTGAACTAAACGTCACCATTGATGATTATCTCACATTTGAACTTCCGAAGAATGAAAAACATGAACTTCGGGAACAATTGGAAGAATATGAAGCGGCTCAAGAAGGGCTTGAGAGGCTTGTAAATGCGCGAATCGATTTTGAAGCCTTTCGCCAACGGTTGCGGCTCGCAAACGCAGACCGGTCTGATGAACGGATTACTAGAGCCTCTATGAAAATCGCAGCAGATGATAACCCACGCCCTAAGTCTTCGCATGTCCACACGGAAGATGGAAAATTGCTGTGCAGCCTATGGGATTCGGGTGGCGATTGGTATACACTCATGCTGGAATCGGCTGGCGATCGACCTGAAGAATTCAGAAACGCAGTTATTAAGTTCCAGAGTGGATTAAATCGTTATTTTGCCATCTTTGTACAGACCAATGAAGAAAAATACAGAGCCAGACTCAGGCTTCCCAAGGAAGTGGTATCCGCGCTGAAACTCCCACTTGAGTATTCGCTGGTAAAGTCACTCCCTCCTTTGGAACACTTTGAGGCACTTAAGCACTCCATCTTCGAATGCTTTCTGAAAAAAAATCGCTGGCAGCGTGGCAACAATGGTTGGGGCAATATCTGGACGCTTTGGGAGAGGATAAAGGTGAATCCAAGCAATTCATCGCCGAAGTTCTTGAGGAGATCAATAACCGGCTGAAAGGATAAGTGATGGTGAGCACAGATTGGAAGATTCTCGAAACTGAAGATTTCTGGTCACGCGGAGAATATAAACGCGGTCTTCGCAATACCCTTGATGTTGTCTTTGCAGATACCCCCGACGGAGTGGTGTTCACTTTCTTGGAGGAACTGATGCGGTCTGAGAGGCGAGTCCGGCATGCTCCACGTCGATCTGTTTCCTAATGGCAGCGGATACTGTTACCAAAATCCGTGTAATCTGATGGTGATTCCGGATCGGAGCTTCGTTAATGCTATCGTCTCAGCATGGCAACAAGTTGGCAGTCACAAGTATGATATGCGGTGGCGGTTTGATACTTCTTCGCCATCTTTTCTCGTTCAAATTGAAGGCGGCTCGATGGGAGGTGCTTTTGGCGTTATGTTAACTCATTTGGTTCAGGACGTCCCAACGAAGAAGCACCTTGTCGTGATCGCTGGACTCGATGCCCAGGGGATACTCACTCCTGTTAATGAGAAAACCTTATCCGATAAGGTGGATGCAAAACCCGATTCTGTCAAGCGTCTGATCGCCTCTAAAGACCAAACATGCAGGGCGGGGCTTCTAACCACATGCCCGCATACCTCAGATGCATCCCATCTACATCTGATACCCGTTGACGGCTGTCAATGCTTTGGAGCAGCTTCTCTCGCTGATGCTTCAAAGATCGCGACAAACCGAATGCGTTTAATCATGAAGAGATGGGGCGCTGTAGCAACCGGGATGTTTCTGCTGGTGTTATTACTGGTGCCCCTCATCTTGAAAGCGGTTGGTTCTCGACCGCCGAATGATCGCTTCGATGATGGAAAGGTGGGTTATCATTGGAAGAGGGTTTCTGGCGTATGGCGTGTCGAAGATGGGCGGTTGAAGGGAACATCAGAAGACAACTACGGCGGATTGATCCTGACAAGGGGACGCTTTAAGGATGGCATCTTTTCCTATGAGGTGCAGGGCTCTCCAAGCATGATCTGGAGCCGAAGGCCACCTTATACCATTAACAAAACCGCTGTCTTTCGATATCAGGACCAGAGAAATCACATGCAATTGATTCTGTTTACTCCATGGCCTCGATTTGGAGTGCCCAGGTCAGCCGAGGGACGGATGGATTTGGTGCATATTGTGGCCGGCAAAGAGGTGTACCGAAAAACAAAATACTACACACCCGTCGCTTTGCCCGAGGAACTCGAAAGACGGTTTCAAGTGACAATTCGGCTGAGTGGTCCGGTGACACGCGTATTCGTCGATGAAAATACAATGTCGTTCGATTACAATATCGATAGAGAATTCACGTTCAGTGTTGAGTCAGCATTTCAAAATGATTTGGATAGTCGCTACATCTCAGACGGTTTACGACGCGAGTTTGAAGAAAAGAGAAGAATTTCGCTCTCTGAAAATGTTGCGGTTTCAACTCAAGAACAAGGCAGCAGATGGCTAATTGTTGATCACGAATATAAGCGAACGTAACTAATTTTCGTGAATAAGTTTCCGCAAGAAGTCAATAATCATGCGGGCCCCGTGGTTTAAAATATATACTTTAATAGAGAAAATTAGTTATGCCAAAAACCACTGCGGAATGTCGGTATTATGGACACTTTTGAAGGGTATTAGGATAAGAGACGACTGAAGCGAATCGAACTGTGGCCTTTCCTCAGAATCGTATTTTGGGCGTTTCACACCCGTGTATTGGCCAATGAGTGTTGATGCCCCTGATCAAGATCAGGGACACTGATGGACTGACTCGAACAGCTCGGAGTACCTATCAGCCACATCCAAAAAAAATGCTTGCTTTTTTGAGGAAAGTAAGTTAGTGTTTTTTATCATTGTCAGATCGCTAAAATTCCCATAACCAATCTTAATTGCGACATAGGATGCTAAAGGAGGCTCGTATGGAAACTCAACTCGAGGGTGTGAATCGGGAAAATGTTCCTCTTGGATTCGGTGATGTCACGGCGTCAGTTGGTGACCCCATCGGTCATTTCTATCGCGGTTCAGATAAGATGTTCAGCGTTTTACTCATTCCACGTCTCGCCAGACAAACTCCTTCAAGAATTATCGGAGCGTGAATAAATGGCTCGTTCTATTGATGATCACGATGATTTGGGCAACCAACAGGGCAATGTGGATTCCTCACAGTCGCTCGATCTTTCATCATCCGACCCCTATGCCCTTCTGGGTGTGGGCACCGTACTCGCACTGATGGAGAGTGAAGAAGAGATTGCACGTATCACGGTGGGCGCGTTGACCCAGGCCTTGTCGGTTCCTCTCGGCGCGTTGGTTCTGCAAAACCAAACTGATGGCGAAATCCGGGTTTTTGGACAGTACGAACAGGCACCGCTCTCTGACGCTTTGGCTGAAGAAATGAGAGCCGTCTTAATCAGCGAACCGAGCCGTGAGATTGAAGTGCTTACAGATCGGTTGCCAAAGGCAACCGCCGTGGGATTGCGTCGCTTGCTGGTAACCCGGGTGAAGACAGTTGAGGACGATTTCGGCGTGATGACCGCGGGCGTAAAATCCGCCAATCCGTTTTTATCTCAGCAACTGGCAGCCATGGATGCGCTGGCTTCTCAAGCCGCGGTGGCTTTGCACCGATTGAAATTGACCAAAGAGCGGGAGACAAGGGAAGCCGCGTTGCGTGAAAGCGAGGAAAGGTTTCGCAAGATTTTTGATCACTCCAACGATGCGATATTTGTCATAGACCCCGCGCAGGATGCCATTCTTGACGTCAATTCTAAAGCGTGCAGCATGCTCGGCTATGCCCGTGAGGAATTATTGTCTATGTCCATGTCTGCGGTTCATCCGAATGAGATGCCTCAATTGCAAGCCTTTGCCCAATCCGTTTTTGACCAGGGGCATGGCTGGACCAATGAATTGACCTGTCTGACCCGCTCGGGGACGTTTCTATCCGCCGAGATCTCCGCCTCAGTCATGGATGTTGCCGGAAAGAACTGCATCCTCGCTTCGGTTCGCGACATTACCCCGCGCAGACAGGCAGAGGAGAAGTTGCGGCAACTGGCTTCCTTTGCGGAACTCAATCCGGCCCCTGTGTTACGTTTTGGCCCCGATGGGAAGATTATCGGTGCCAATGCCGCAGCACATGAGTCATTGGTCTCGCAGGGTGCACTTGAGGGGACGTTGGTCGCGACGGTTTTTCCTTTTCTGTCCGGGCTTGACTTGCGAGAATACATCCGAAAAGGGCAGGTGGGTTCCCATGAACTCGCGATTGGCGAAAGGGTCTACCAATTCACCATGAGAGGCGTGCCGGAGCTTAACGTTGGGCATCTTTACGGCAGCGACGTAACCGAGCGGGTGCAAGCGGAGGCCGAATTACAACTTGCCAAGGAAGCTGCCGAAGCCGCTAACCGTGCCAAAAGTGAATTCTTGGCGAACATGAGTCATGAACTGAGAACCCCGCTCAACGGCATTTTGGGATACGCCCAGATTCTCAAAGGGGATGCGACCCTCAGCGATAAGCACAGAGAGGGCGTGGAGATAATTCAACGAAGCGGAGAACATCTGTTGACGCTGATCAACGACATTCTCGACCTCTCGAGGATCGAAGCCGGAAAATTGGAACTTATGCCGACCGAATTTCATTTGCCCGAATTTCTCAAAAACATCGCCGACATGACCCGTATCCGAGCCGAACAGAAAAGACTCGCCTTTATCTACGAACCCCTATCTCCACTTCCGCTGGGCGTCCGTGGTGATGAGAAGCGGCTGAGACAGGTCTTAATTAATCTGCTTGGCAATGCGGTGAAGTACACGGAGAAGGGCGGTGTGTCGTTCAAAGTCGGGTATCACGAAGCACCTGATGGAAAGACTTTGCTCCGCTTTCAGGTTGAAGACACTGGAATCGGCATCACCGAGGAAAAAATGGAAGAGATCTTTCAGCCATTTTTGCAGGTCCGCGACAGCCAACGCGGGCAAATCGAAGGGACGGGTCTCGGCTTAACCATAAGTCAGCGATTGGTTCGGCTGATGGGCGGGGAATTAAACGTCAAAAGCACCCCGGATGAAAGTAGCCGGTTTTGGTTTGACATCGACCTGCCCGAAATCCCGGAGTGGATGCCATCCGAAGAATCTGTTGAACGGACCGTTGCGGGATTTGTGGGAGACAAGCGAAAGATTTTGATTGTTGACGACAAACGAGAGAATCGCGCTGTTCTGGTCGGTTTTCTCGCGCCGTTGGGATTTGAAATCGCCGAGGCGGAAGATGGTCGTGAGGGCTTGGAAAAAGCTGAGGCGTTTAAGCCTGACTTAATCTTGATGGATTTAGTGATGCCGGTGATGGACGGCTTTGAAGCCACACGACAGATTCGGCAGTCGCCCAAACTCAAAGATATGAAGGTGATTGCGTTATCTGCAAGTGTTTTTGAGCATAATCAGCAGCAAAGCCTGAATGCTGGCTGTGACGATTTTATCCCGAAGCCCGTGCGGATGGAAAGCTTATTGGAAAAGCTGGGTACGCATTTGGGGCTTCAATGGATGTACTCCGAGAAGACCCCTGCGGAATCCACCGTGGACGCTCCCGTAGAGGCCACGGCGGGGCGGTTCGTTTCGCCTCCGCCCGAAGAAGCAAAGTCACTCTACGAACTGGCGATGATGGGAGACATCCATGGCATTCAGGGCTGGATCAAACGGATCGAAAAGTTGGGAGATGAATTTTCGCCGTTTTTAGCGCAAATTCAGAAATTCGCTCAAGAGTACGACATGAAACAGATCCGCGACGTGATCAAACCGTATTTGGAGGGAACTGAATGAACGTTGAAAGTCTGAATCAAGGAACCATCCTGATTGTTGATGATGTGCCGGCGAATATCGGTGTGCTTCTCAATTATCTGAGCCAGAATGGTTTCAAAGTGTTGGTGGCTCGTGATGGGGAAAGCGCCATCGAACAGGCGAAATTCGCCAAGCCAGACCTCATCCTTCTGGATATCAGGATGCCCGGCATTGACGGTTTTGAAACGTGCCGCCGATTGAAAGCCGATGATGAAACCAAAGCGATTCCGGTGATCTTTATGACCGCCTTGACGGAGACGGTGGACAAAGTTCAGGGGTTTAACGTCGGCGGAGTGGATTATATCACCAAGCCTTTTCAGAATGAGGAAGTCCTCGTCCGGGTTACCACCCACCTGACCCTCCGCAAACTTCAAAGGGAGTTGCAGGAAGCAAACGACAGGTTGGAACAACGGGTCGAACAACGCACAGCTAAACTTCGTAAGGCGTATGCTGAAGTCGA
>JADFGN010000433.1 GCA_022567695.1 Candidatus Poribacteria bacterium
AACTAAATCGACGCCCGGCATGTCCTCTTCGGGAAACATGAGACCGGCATCAATAATGATGAGGTCATCGCCGTACTCATACGCCATCATGTTCAGCCCGAATTCTCCCAAGCCGCCGATGGGAATGATTGACACGCCCTCTTCGTGATTTTCAGACATTTAATGTGAGTTCCTCCAGTTTAGTCATGGTACTTGAAGATTATAGCGGCAGTGCAGGCGTAAGTCAAGGGATTTGTGAATGATGAGACATTTTCGCAGGGCATCTTGAGAAGGTTTGGAACCTTCTCAAGATTAAATGTCCAATTTATTTAATCGTCACTCCTGAACGGTTACCCCCACATAATTTGTTCGCTACGCATTACCAGTTCGTAAACGCTCCATCCGGACGACGTAACTGTGGCGCTTTAACGTCTTGATAAGGATGTGCCAAAGCTGCCTCTTCATCAAATTCAATTCCCAATCCCGGCTGGGTCGGCGGTAGGAGGTAGCCATCTGCCCACTCTACTTGTACCGGGAACACATCGGGCAGGATAGCCCCCGGTTGCCGCGGAAGTTCTTGAACACCGAAATTGGTCGAGGCGAGATCGAGGTGGAGACACGCCGCTGTCGAAACCGGCCCCAATGGGTTGTGCGGCGCCAAATCGATGTAGTGAGTTTCACACCAGCCTGTGATTTTTTTCGCCTCCGTAATGCCGCCAACGATACAGAGGTCGATCCGTGCGTATTGAATCAGTTCGTCTTCGATTAACTCACGGAATTCCCACTTCGTAGCAAACTGCTCTCCAACTGCTAGCGGTACAGCGACATGCCGCGCGAGTTGGTGGTACGTTGACATATTCTCGGACCGTAACGGATCTTCTATGAAATAGAGTCTATATTGCTCAAGCGCACGGCACAGGGGAATAACATGGGACGGATGGAGTCGTGTGTGAACGTCTATTAAGAGTTCGATGTCTTCACCGACGGCGTCGCGTACCGCCTCGCATTGCCGGATGGTTTCTCGGACAGCCCGAGATGGATCGAAAACCTCTCCTCTTTGTGGGACACCCCACCGGACAAATTTCCAGCCCTGTTCAACAATCGCTTTTGCGTTTTCGGCAAGCTGCTCTGGGGTCGCTCCACCGATGTGTGGATAACACACCACCTTCTCGCGAACAAGACCACCGAGTAAGTCATAGACCGGGACGCCTAACGTTTTACCGCGAATATCCCATAACGCAATGTCAATTGCACTAATCGCGGAGCATGCAATTCGTCCCGCAGGAAAGAATCCCCCGCGAAACATCACTTGCCACAGGTGTTCGATGCGTCGTGGGTCTTCGCCGATGAGGATGGGTTTGAGATGGTTCACGCACTCCATCGCTGCGAGTTCACGCCAAGTGATTCCACCCTCACCGATTCCGTAGATTCCTTCATCAGTTTCGACTTTCACAAAGAAAAAATTTCGACTGCCTCCCCATACCGGAAAGGCTTTGACATCTGTAATTCTCATTTATCACCTCGTAGTTCTCGTCATCGTGAGCTAGATACAACAAAATTGCAGTTTATGACCGTTGCAGTATAGAAGCGGTGTTATCTTACCGTTTGACAACTCTGATTCTAAATCGTATAATGGGCACACATTATATGTCAAGCATTTTGTTAGGGGAAAGAAATGGAAATCGTGAAATTGGGAATTGTCGGTGCAGGCGGGTTATCGACGAAGAAAATATACCCATCGTTGTCTTATATTCCTGAAGTCAAGCTTGAAGCCGTATGCGACTTGGACGAGAATAAAACCAAACGGAATGCAGAGAAATTCGGCGCAAACTCGGTTTTGTAAATTCCGATTGAAGCACTTTATTTTCTTGAAGTCTGATGGGAGTTCTGGTAAACTGAAGGAACTACAATATTAGCAGACCAGAAATAAAGGGACGTTTGATGGATGGATATGAATACTTAGATCACACAGCCGATCTCGGGATGCGCGCTTACGGAAAGACGTTGAAAGAACTGTTCACTAATGCTGCACAAGGAATGCTTGAGGTGATGGCTGCAACGAAAACCATTTATGAGGTACAACAGATACGGATTAACGTAGAAGCAGAGTCGCTTGAGGACTTGATGGTAACTTGGCTAGATGAACTAATTTTTAAGTATGAAGTGGAGGAAGTCCTTTTTCGGCGTGTTAAAATTCAACAGATCAATGAAAAAGAGTTGTCTGCCATCGCTTACGGCGAATCACCAGATCTAACGAAGCATGTTGTTTACACAGAGATTAAAAGTGTAACATATCATCAGTTAGTTGTTGAACAGAAGCCCAACGGAGATTGGTTTGCTCAAGTGATTTTTGATCTTTAAGAAAGTTTAAATTTATCTTGCAATCCGAGCGAATCATTGGGTATAATTACGCCGCAAGTTTTAGAGGAGATGCTTCTTGTTCCCCTATAGCTCAGTTGGTAGAGCAGGTGGCTGTTAACCACCGAGTCGGCGGTTCGAGTCCGTCTGGGGGAGTTATTTTGGATAGCCCTGTTCGATGCGCAATCGAGCAGGGCTATTTTTATTCCCTCTTGAAAAACATATACAAATCAAGTATTATTTCTTAACTAACATGACTTTGTCAGATTAGAAATTGGGATCGAGAATGCGGGCATTCCAACCTTGAGAAGGTTGGAAACCTTCTCAAGGTTACGCTGCCATCAACAGACCTTGCGGAAATATGACAAAGTCAAGCTATTAACAGGAGAAAAGAACCCATGATGATTTTTCTCAGAGAGAAATTTATTGCACAAATCATGATGATTATAATTGGCATCATGTTTCTAATCGGTGCGGTTTTACTCGGCAACCAGAAGTGGGGAGGCTCGTCCGGCGGTGGAAGAGAGGACGACGTCGTGCTCAAAATCAGCGGAACAGAAGTGAAGCGAAGCGAATTTGAAAGGCTTGTTTCTAACGAGATTCAAAGACAGCAACAACAGACTCAAGGGCGTTCGTCAGTCGATCGGAAACAGGTTGAAAAAGATGTCATTGACCGGCTGGTACAACAGCAGATTTTGCTGACCAACGCCCAGATTAGCAATGCGGAGATTGAGCGCTATATTCGGAGTGACTCGAATCAAGTGACAACCTACAATATATATTATCGCCAAGGACTTGACGATTTCTATCGTCAAAATGTTCGATTACAGATGAGCTATGAAGCCCTTCAGAATGATATCCAAGGACTTGAATTGATCACGGATGTAGAAGTGGAGAAGGAGTATCGCCGCCAGAACAATAAGGCAAAATTCAAGTACATCCAGTTCCAACACTTCGAATATAATAACGCCGTCAAAGTTGAAGATGCAGAGGTGCAAGCCTATTTCGAGAAAAACAAAGAGAAGTATAGAATTGCCGATCAGATTAATTTAAAGTTTATCAAAATCGATCCGAAGAACTTCGTCTCAGATGATATGGTACAGGCTTATTATGATAGCCACAAGCAGGAGTTTACAACACCTGAGGCCGTAAAAGCGCGTCACATCTTGAAAAAATTCCCGGATAACGCAACGGATGAGCAGAAAGCGGAGGTCAAAACTGAAGCGGAGGAACTGCTCAAAAAAGTGCAGGCTGAGATCGCTGAAGGAAAAGATTTCGCTGACCTTGCAAAAGAACATTCCGACGACAGTTCTGCATCTCAAGGGGGTGCATTGAGAGGGCGTCATCCCAAGCTACCACCGGGGGATTATTTCGCGCGCGGTGATATGGTTCCTCCCTTTGAAAAAACCTGTTTTGATGAGCTAAAGCCCGGTGAAGTCAGCGGTCTTGTCGAGACACAATTCGGCTATCATATTATTAAGCTTGAGGAAAAGAAGCCAGAGGACATTCAATTATTCGATTTCGCCAAGCGGGAAATTAAGAATAAGCTAATCCAAATTGACGGCGTAGATGAAGCTAAAACGATTGCGGAGGAGCTTCTTTTTGATGTTGAAATTTACGATTACGAAGAGGCTATCAAATTAGACCAATACAAAGATCTATCTCTCACCCTGCAGGACACAGGACTCTTTCCTGAAGATGACAGCAGTATCCCCAAAATCGGATCTAAATATACATACCGTGGCTTAATCGAGCGCGTGTTCGATATGGAAGTGAATGTGAGCGATGTCATTGATGCCAAGAAAACAAGTGGTGATATTGAAGCTTACTTCGTCGGAAAGGTGTCGGAAAAAAAACGTGCGGCTATCCCTGAATTTGAGGCGGTCAAAGATAAAGTCACCAACGACTTTCGGAAAGAGAAGTATAAGCAGTTGGCACTAGAGGATGCGAAGAATTTATTTAGTCTTCGTAGTAATGATGAATCGCTCGAAGAGCTTGCAAAAAAGTATGAACCGCCAGAGGGCGTGTCAAAGAAAGAGCGAGAAGTTAAAGAAAGTAATCTTTTTCCCTTATCTCCATTGAGCAACTTTATTCCTAACATGGGAAATAGCCGAGAAGCCATGTTGGCGGCCTTCAACATGGAGTTGAACGAAGTCGGTGGGCCTTTCCAAGGGGACAACGCCTCCTATATCGTTCAACTTGTGGAACAGCAGGAACCGGACATCGAAAAATTTGAGAGCGATCCTGCCGAAAAAAGTGGCCTCCGCCGATCGCTGCTTCGATCTAAAAAGAGTGAGGTTTACGCCAACTGGATCGCTGCACTGGAAAAGCAAACCCCGAAATGGATTCACCCAGATTATCAATAAATCGATTGTAGCGTTTGCGATTCATCTCCGCTGTCGAGATACGAGAACTTGATCTGATGATTTCTGCTGAAAGTGCGAAGTGGGGTTACGTCCTGTGGCCTATTTCTTTTTTGGCATCCATAGAACCTTAGAGGAAGTCAAGTGCGGACAAATATCCCCCGGCTGATTTACGACAGCGATTGCAATTTCTGTCGCTATTGGATTGCCCAATGGCAACATGTTACCGCCGATTGCGTCGAGTACAGACCCTTTCAGGAGGTCACCAGTCAATTTCCCGATATTTCACAAGAGCAGTTCGAGACTGCTGTACAATTCATCGATCTAAATGGCGAAGTCTTCAGCGGTGCCGAAGCTGTCTTTCGGACGCTTACGTATGCGCCACACCGGTGGTGGGCGGTATGGCTGTGGATGTATCAGCGGATTCCCGGTTTTGCTGCGACGACCGAGTGGATTTATCGTTTCGTAGCGAACCATCGCACTGGCTTTTCAACGATGACGCGATGGTTCTGGGGGTTGCATACAGAGCGGGCATCTTACTTTCTATCTCGCTGGTTGTTTCTGCGGAGCCTCGGTGTTATTTACCTGATTGCGTTTTTATCATTGTGGGTGCAAATTGACGGATTGGTAGGCAACAACGGCATTTTGCCTTCAACGGCATACCTAGAGGCAATACGCGAGCAAATTGGTCCCCAGCGTTATCGGCTGTTTCCGACGTTGTGCTGGTTAAATCCAAGCGATAGTTTTGCCCATTTTCTGTGTGGCGGCGGAATACTTTTATCGATCGTCCTGATCATTGGCATTTTGCCAATTCCTGCCCTAATTGGCTTGTGGGGATTTTACCTCTCCCTGACGACAATTGGTCAAGATTTCTTAAGCTTTCAGTGGGATGTCTTGCTATTGGAAATCGGTTTTCTGGCAATCTTTTTTGCTCCGATGCAAATTTTGCCAAGATTTTCGCAAGCGTCTCCGCCGTCACCGACCATATTGTGGCTCCTGCGCTGGCTACTGTTTCGGGTGATGTTTGCCTCCGGTGTCGTAAAATTGGCAAGCGACGAGGTCTGGCGCAACTTGACGGCACTCAATTATCATTACGAAACTCAGCCATTGCCAACATGGATAGGGTGGTATGCACATCAATTGCCCGAATGGTTCCAGAAAGTGTCAGTCGTTGGAATGTTCGGGGGTGAACTGATTGTGCCGTTTCTCATCTTTGCGCCTCGACGCCTACGGTTTTGTGCGGGAGGGGCATTGGTCGCATTGCAACTCCTGATTATAGCGACGGGGAACTACTGCTTCTTCAACCTCCTCACGATTATATTATGTATCCTGCTATTCGATGACATCTTCTTCCGGCGTGCAAAACTTGCTTTGCCAAAGCCTACTGCAAAACATATTTCATGTTTCAAGGGTTTTATAATAACTCAAAAACTTCTCATTGGAGTACTAACGGCGTTGGTGCTTTTGGTAAGTGGCATTCGGATGACAGGGCTGTTTTTACGCGGTGGGGATTTGCCATCGTTGGCTCAACACGTCGTGAGATGGGTTGGCCCCTTTCGCATTATCAATGGCTATGGGCTGTTTGCCGATATGACCGAGTCTCGCCCGGAGATTATCGTCGAAGGTAGCAACGACGGAAAGGCATGGCACGAATACAGTTTTAAGTGGAAGCCCGGCGATCTGAAGCGCCCGCCTCGCTGGGTTGCTCCACATCAGCCACGTTTGGACTGGCAAATGTGGTTCGCAGCACTCCGGAGGAATTATCAGAATACGCCGTGGTTCATCAATTTTATGGTGCAGCTCCTG
>JADFGN010000026.1 GCA_022567695.1 Candidatus Poribacteria bacterium
TGTCTGTGAATGGGGGAAAATATCTCTTTTTCTGCAATGACGGGAGCAAGGGCGGCCAACGGAGCATGCTCGCTATGGGCGGTCAGCTTCCGGCGGACCCGCTTACGACGTGGGTTTCTTCTGTTTGCCATCGGATTCTCCTTAAAGGTAGAGTATCCCCAATGGGGGACCTTTAAGAAGCTACGATAGCAAGCGTGGTCTGGGTTTCGCCTTAATTGGGGAGGACTCAAAATCCGCTTTCATTGCACGAAATATAGGTACTAAGCGCACAGGGCAATACGTTGGGGATTGATTGGCTGTCGACACCCATCCCACGGGCAGATTGCAGTCGATGGGCTTGTTGGAACTTCTCCGGATGACACCTGATGACCTGGGAGATGAGAAATGTGGTGAGAATGAGGGTAGATAGAGAACCAAACACTTGTCCGGAAACGGATTTTCCGGCTTTCATCGGCGGGGTGAAAATGTGTCCGGTAGTGAAATGTGGAGGTATGGGGCGGCGTCATCTACGAGGTTACCATGTTTTGGAGGATTTTGAGCCTAGCCGCATTGAAGTGGCGGCCGTTATTGACCCGGAGTTAGCTCGCGCCGATTTTGTCGCAGGCGAGGTTGAGGAGCGGTTCGGCGCGCGGCCTCAGACTTTCCGGTCGCTTGAGGATGCCGTCTCTGGTTGCCCGGACATGTCGGTATTGGACATCGTCGTGGCTACGCACGGCACACTCCCGTGGCACGGTGCCGATGATTAAACGAAGGGAATTTGACAATGTTAGGAGCAATGGTTGTCATCGGCATGTTGAGCCTGGTGCTTTGTCACCCAGTGTCTGTCCACGCTATCGGGAATATCTTGACTGATTCAAACCTAAAAAAGACAATGATAGTTCTTTGGGTGCTTCCTGTCATTTCCGGCTTAATGGTGGGAAATGAAGTTTACGCGCAAAAGAAGCACCCGGCAGGTATACAAGCCAGGAGTTATCCCTCCATCTTTCAGGCGTGGAGCGAAATTGAAAACAGACCGAACGAAGATGAGATAAGCCGACTCGCCCGGCATGACCTCGCTTTTGCCCATCCGTATACCCTTTTAAGAATCGCCTGGAATATATCCCAAGACCAGCCTTATCAAGGGATGGCGACGGAATTAAATGCAAGACTTGCTATGTTGCAGAAGATACGCGACAAAGTGGGAGACGAGTTGTTGATATTGGTCAACGCCAATACCCGTAAAATTCCGCAATCCGCGCCTGACGTGAATGGCATTTTTATGGAAAGCTATAAAGATGACTATAGCAGGGGCTATACCCTCGATGAAATCAAGCAGATGGAAAGCACACTGCTTTGGGCGGAACAGAACCTGAAAGAACCACGGATTAACTGTTTAGAGGGCTGGCGTGTGGTTGAGAATTATACGGCAGATTTGAGCACACGGATTGCAGAAAGAAACAGCGAAGAAAACCAGCGGTGGATGCGCATGATAACCACGCTGAGTTTGACCCATTCCGATGGTTACCTGCTCTTTTCCGATGATAATGCGATACCAACACCCGACCATCTGCACAACTGGTACGACTTCTGGGATGCGGAGATGGGACGACCCATCGGGGATAAGGCTCGGCAATATCATCGGGTAGGGGGTCTATTTATCCGTGAGTTTGAAAAAGGTTGGGCGGTGTATAATCGGAGTGGCGCAGCACAGCCCGTCACTTTCGATCAGGAAGTTACGGGAGTCAACAGTGGCAAACGTCAATCGCGTCATCAAGTGCTGGATTTCGATGGAGAGATATTTCTGAAAAAACTTGATGCAGATTAATTCACTTAAAGTCAAGGAGATGATAACTCATGGATGAATTAACGCCGCTTCTGACAGAGAAAGCGAAAGTCCGAATTGCACTCGTCGGCTTGAACTTTGGTGGCCGATGGATTTCTGCATATCAACAACACCCCAACGTGGCAACTGTCGGGCTGTGCGATACAAATGAGACGATACTTCATCGCGTGGCAGACTCGCATGGAATCGAACACCGATACACCAGTTTGGAGAACATCCTCGAATCTGATGAATACGACGCGGTTCATCTATTCACACCGATTCCGCTTCATGCCGAGCAGACGATAGCCGTACTCGAGGCCAATAAGCACTGCGCCTGTGCGATTCCGATGGCAGTGCGTATCGAAGATGTTCGCAGGATTGTCGAAACGCAGCGAAGATGCGATGTGAACTACATGTTGATGGAAACAGAAGCCTATTCCCCAACCCTCATGCTTGCAAAAACATTATACGACAATGGCGAATTTGGCGAATTACAGTTTCTCAGGGGCGTTCATTACCAGAACATGGAAGGCTGGCCAGGCTACTGGGTAGGCCTCCCTCCGATGTGCTACTGCTATCATGGCTTGGGGCCAGTTCTGCATCTGACCGGCAAATGGGCGACCCACGTCACCTGCCTTGGTTCCGGCCGCCTTCCCGATGCGATGCAACAAAACTACGGCAATCCTTTTCCAGTTGAGAGTGCTCTGTTCCAGTTGGAAGATTCAGATGTTGTATGTGAAGTTACGTCCTGTCTTTTTCAGATGGTACGTCCACATCTGACCGATCGCTTCTACATCTACGGTGACCGACTGGGATTCGAGTCCGCACAGATCAGTGGTGGGAAACCGGTTGTTTTTGAAGCTGAAAGTGGACCGCTTTTGCCCGGCCAGCGCGGTAGGAACGCGACAACGCGATACCGTGACGTCCCCGACCTCAGCGGGTATGTCACAGATGCGTTTGCCGAGTATGTTCACCAGGCACAATTCAATCAGGGAGTGCTTCTCGTACATGAGTTTATCCGCAGCATCGTTGAAAACCGTCCACCGTCGATTGATGTACACACCGCAGCAAACTGGACCGCGGCGGGGACGACAGCTCATCAATCAGCGATGCAAGGCGGCGAAAAGCTTGTCATACCACGCTTCGATTAGATGGTGTCACCGACCTTCGGATGCATACATCAGTCGGTCTGGGGGACAAATGTAGCTTTGACTTTCTGCCACATCGTGCGTGGCTTGCGTAAATCCTCAAGCTGTAAATTGGCGCGGTTGAGTTGAGCGAGTGCTTCATCGACAGACTTCTCTTTCATCGCGAGCAACTGATGGAGTTGATCTATCTGTTGGTCCTTGGTTTGAATCTGCTCTGTTTTAGCGGCCAGTTGTGTTTTTAGCTGCTCGTCCTTAATCTCTAGCTGTTTCGACAACGTCTGAAACACCTGTTCGACTGGCTGTATGTATTGTTCATACGCGGGTGTATCGTCTTGTCTAGGGCTTTCATACCGCTTGACGACAGCGTCGCGTACAACATCAGAGATGGAAGCACTTCGGGATTCTGCATCGGTTTTAATTTTGTCATACAGTGCCAACGGCATGCGCACCGTCACCATCTTCACTTCTTGTTGGGACATATTCCTCAATCCATCGTTAGTGCATACAGATTTCATACGTATGTATGCGTTTATCATACACGTTTGATGCGTCTATCAGCCACATCAAAGTCCAGCGGAAAGCAATCCGTATGAATTGCTCATACGAATCTCATACCGATGTATACGTTTTTCGTACCACTCGGTTTCGAGAAAATCGTCTGATACGGGATGAGGTCGGAAAATCATGGGAAGTTCACGATGCACAACATCGGGACGCTGGTCCCGACAATGTCTTGCGCGAGCATCTGGTTGAGGGCGAGCCATTTTGGGATTGATAGAGGCTAATTCGCTTGCCCACCCCATTTCCGGTCGAGTCAGTCGGCTGACATCTCGATGGCCAACTATTTAGATTGACACATCAAGCGGTCGTATGAGATAATTTTGCATTGGAAATTGAGATTGTGGGAAACTCCCACTATTGGATCAGATTTGGAGATGCCATTCAACCAATGTTCATTCGCCGCTCGAGTCGTTAACAATGTTCATCATGGATTTAGTCATAGTACAGTGAGAAGACAGTCGCATGAAAACTAAAATCCTAATACCCATCTTATTCCTTTTACCGCTCATTGTATCGGTATCCAACACAGCGGTTGCTGATGAGAATCCGCCGACCACTGCCAATGCCGAGTTGCTGTTCCTTTATGAAGTCCTGCCGCTTCTGAAGGCGAAGTGTTTTGCCTGTCACGGCGATGACCCCGATGATGTCCGCAGTGATTTTGATATAAGGAGCCGCAAGGGAATGCTCAAAGGCGGCACATCGGGAGAACCCGCGCTGATGCCAGGTGACCCTGAAAACAGCCAGATTTACCTCGCCGTGACGTGGGAGGACGGCAATCTGGAGATGCCACCGAAGGAGAACGACCGCCTCGCCCCTGAACAGATCGAAATCCTGCGAAAGTGGATTGTGGCAGGGGCACCGTGGCCCAATCCAGAAAAACGCGATGAGAACCCTCAACCCGATTGGGAATACGCCGATGGCCTTATCGTCAAAACCGGCGGTGGGTTATCGGAGGAGTGGACCAACCGCCGGTACAAGCCCCAAGATCTCTGGGGATTTCGTCCGGTGAAACGATACCCCGTGCCGTGGGAGTTTCTTGATGATGGGAAAAATGGCAATCCGATTGATGCGTTTATCAACCGGAAACTCAAGCGAGCGGGGATTAAGCCGGCGGGGGCGGCGGATAAGCTCACGCTGATTCGCCGGGCGACGTTCGATCTGATAGGATTGCCGCCAACGCCGGAGGAGATTGAAGCCTTTTTCAACGACGACTCAACCCACGCCTTTGAGAAGGTCATCGATCGGTTGCTAGACAGCCCACACTACGGTGAGCAGTGGGGCCGTCACTGGCTAGATGTGGTCCGTTATGCCGACACGAGTGGGTTCTCCAACGACTTCGAGCGACCCAATGCGTGGCGCTACCGGGATGACGTCATCCGTTCCTTCAACGAGGACAAGCCTTATAACCATTTTATCATCGAGCAGATTGCCGGGGATGAGTGGCAATCCAATGACCCCGACATGCACATCCCCGTCGGTTTCCTTCGCATGGGGCCATGGGAGCACACCGGCATGGCGGTGGCGGCGGTCACACGACAGTTCTTCCTCGATGACATTACCAACAGCGTCGGCGAGACATTTCTCTCGATTCCGCTCCGTTGCGCGAGATGCCACGACCATAAATTCGATCCAATTCCGACGCGGGATTACTACCGGATACAGGCGGTCTTTGCGCCCGTTCAGTTCGCAGAACCGCAAGTGCCGTACCTGCCAAGGGAGAATCAACGCAGATTTGAAAAAGGCAAAAAGCGCATTGAACGTCTGTTAAAAGAAGCCCAAGCTGCCGTCGCGACGATTGAAGCCAAAGAGGAAGCGGCTACGCGGGCGTGGATGGAGGAACGCGGGCTGAAATACCTGCCCAAAAAGGAACGTCGCAAACTGCCCGAAGATCAGCGACCACCCCGTTTTATCGGTCTCTCCTACCAAGACCTCGGCGTGCGGAAAGCCTACGGGAAGCGGATTTCAATACTGAAGCGGCAATTAGATCGGTATGAACCGCTGGCGTTTAGTGTCTACAACGGGCCTCCTGTCAAACCCAAACACATCTCCAGTCGATTAAAGATGCCGGAAAACCGCGAGGGCGACCCCCAGAAAACCTACATTCTCAAAGGCGGCTCCGTCTTCGCTCCCGATGAAGAGGTCACCCCCGGCGTACTTTCTGCCGTGCACGGCTCAAACGACACGCTACAACCGTCCGCGTGGAACACGATTCCTAACGGGATGGACGGCCGGAGATTGGCGTTTGCCAACTGGCTCGCCAACCCGAACAATTCCCTGACAACCCGCTCGATTGTCAATCGCATCTGGGGTTGGCACTTTGGAGTTGGTATCGCCGGTAACGCCAACAATTTTGGTAAAATGGGGAAAAAACCGACTCACCCGCAACTCCTCGATTGGCTGGCAACTTATTTCGTTGAACACGGTTGGTCGATCAAAACGCTGCACCGCTTGATTATGACTTCGCAGACTTACCAGCGCACCGGCAGTCATCCGGATATGCAGGCGGTTTTGCAGACACATCCCGACAACAAACTCCTGGCTTACTTCAACCCGAGGCGATTGACCGCCGAAGAGTTGCGCGACAGCATGCTGTTTGCCTCCGGGGAGTTGAACCATGAAATGGGCGGCTTTCCGATTTTCCCCGAAATCAACATGGAGGTCGCTATGCAGCCCCGTCATATTATGGGTTCGATAGCCCCTGCTTATCAACCATCGCCGACGCCCGAAGAGCGGCATCGCCGGACGATTTATGCCTACCGCTATCGCGGGTTGCCCGACCCGATGTTGGAGGTATTCAATCAGCCGAGTGCGGAGGTATCCTGTGAGCAGCGTACTGCGTCGACCGTGACACCGCAGGTCTTCACCCTGTTCAACAGTCAGAACAGTTACGACCGGGCGTTGGCAATGGCACATCGTCTCGAACAGGACGTCGAGGTATTCAAAGACCCCATTGACCGGGCCTTCAAACTCGCCTGGGGTCGCGCACCGTCGGAGGACGAGTACGTCAAAACAGTTGCATACCTTCAAGAAGCGATCGAATATCATCGTCAAAATCCGCCTGTCGTTCAGAAATACCCGACGCAGGTTAAACGAAAGATGTTTGAAGAGATGACGGGTGAACCGTTTGAGTACACCGAGCGGTTGGACATCTACGAGGAATATGTGCCAGACCTCAAGCCGTGGGATGTCGGGCCGGAAACGCGGGCTTTGGCGGATTTGTGTTTAGTGTTGTTCAATGCCAATGAGTTTATCTATGTTTATTGATAGGCAGTTATAAGCTTTGTTTTGTCATTCTGAGCGCAGCGAAGAATCTCTGACGGCTAGATTTTTTACTCGTCTCGGGGCGTAGCCTGCCCTCGAGCGAAGCGAAGGGACTCCCGCTCAAGATGACAGGAATTCTTATAATCCGTACGCCGCAAAACGCAGGATAGGGCTTAGATCTCGTTGCATCGTGAATCTTGCATCGGATGCAGGGCCTGTCGGAGGAATATGATATGAAGGACAAAACTCAACGAAAACTAAATTGTTCTGCCGCTCGCAATCTAAATCGACGCGAGTTCCTTTTTAGTCTGGGGTCAAGCATCGGTGCCATCGCGTTCAGCAATCTGTTGGTGCAGGACGGCGTCTTTGCTGAACCCGCAAACCCACTGGCAGCAAAACCGCAGATGATACCCGCCAAAGCGAAATCGTGCATCTTCCTGATGATGGAAGGTGGACCGAGCCATCTCGACACCTTCGACCCCAAGCCGAAACTCCATGAGTTCCACATGAAAACGTTCGACCGCTCGGGCAAGGAATTTTCCGCGATGTCCAGTGGGAACCGCTACTACGTCGAAAGCCCATTCTCAAGCCGAAAGGTCGGTCGGTCGGGCGCTGACATGTGCGAGCATTTTGTCCATCTAGCTGACGTCGCGGACGACATCTGTTTTTACCGCGGCTGTCAGGCGGAATCGGTCGACCACCCGACGGCGATGTACCACATCAATACCGGCAACAAGTTCGGCGGAGACCCGGCGGTCGGCGCGTGGATCACGTACGGGTTGGGCGCGTTGAATCAAAATCTGCCGGCTTTCATTGTCCTGCCTGAAGTCGCCTATCCGCAGGGCGGCGCGGCGAATTGGTCGAACGGTTTTCTGCCCGCCCACCATCAGGGCACACCGTTACGACCGACCGCATCCCCCATTCTCGACCTCAATCCACCGCAACACATCAGCCACGACCATCAGCGCCGAAGTCTTAATCTGCTTCAGGAGTTTAACAAGTCTCATCAAGCAAAGTATCCCAACCATGATGAATTAGCCGCCCGCATGGCGAATTACGAACTCGCCTTCCGGATGCAGATGGAAGTTCCTGATATCATTGACATCGACGGAGAAGACGAGAAAACCAAGGAATTGTACGGAGTCGGCGAGGAATGGAGCGATGCCTTCGGTCGCAAGTGCCTCTTGGCGCGACGCCTTGTCGAACGGGGCGTGCGATTTGTGCAGATTTACTCCGGTGGGTGGGATTCACATGACTACCTCAAACGCGCTCACAGTGCGCTGATTCGAAGCATCGACAAGCCGATTGCGGGCCTGATCAAAGACCTCAAGCGGCGTGGCATGCTGGAGGAGACGCTTATCATCTGGTGCGGAGAGTTCGGCCGCAGCCCGGACAACGGCATACGCGGGGGCGGGATTGCCTACGGTCGAGACCACAACCCGACCGCGATGGCGATGTGGTTCGCTGGCGGCGGCGTCAACGCCGGACATCTCATCGGCGCAACCGATGAGATCGGCGAAAAGGCTGTCGATGTCGTGCATCCGATAAAGGATGTCCACGTGACAATCTTGAGGCTCCTCGGTCTCGACGACAACAAGCTGACCTACTTCCACGGCGGTCGCTTCAAACAGCTCTCGCAAACCGGTGGTCGCGTCATCAATGAGCTAATTGCGTAACGTCTGAAAAAATGGAAAGTGAGGATTTTAAGATAAAGATGAAAACACAAAAGCGACTATGGAGTATCGGTCTATACGTCGCAGCATCGCTTTTTGCAGGCGCACTGGCAGAAACGCTGTTCTTCGACGATTTTGAGAATGGTCTGGACACATGGCCCGACTTGCCAACGCTCAAGGTCGAAGAAGAACCGGGAAATCCCGACAATCACGTTCTGGTCTTCGATACGACGAATGACAACCAAAACGTGGATGCGCTTTTTCTCGAAGGGTTTGAAGATCTGGCCGACTACACCATGCGGGCAAAATTCAACATCGTTGGAGAAACCGTGATTGACGATGTCGAGGTCTATGACAAAGACGGATCGAGCCTGGCGGTCGACACCCATGACAAACTCGCTATCACGTGGGGTTCACTAAAAAGGGGACGCTATACGGTGTGGCAGAACCATCGGTTCTAGGCGATGCTTGATAGCACCTCAACCGCTCGTTGGGACAATGGTTGAGACGTTTTGTACAATAGGTGACGCATCTCGCGGGAGAGGACAATGGACGCTGATGAGACAGTGTGGCGTAGAATATGCTGTCGGTGGTCTCAGTTTGCGACCCAAACCCGATGCAACGCCCGATGAACAACCATGGAGTTACACATCGCTGGCGAAAGCAAAGACTGCGTATGAAGCGGGCGGAATCCCTCTGGCTGGCAATGCATCCAGATGATCCGCCGCTTTCACCGATTCGTGGGATTGCCCGCGTTATGAGTCGTGTCGGAAACTATCAGAAGCTCATTGACCTGGTTCCTTCTCCGATGAATGGGATTTGCCTGTGTCAGGGCAACTTTACGCTGATGACCGACGACCTGCCTTCAGTCATTCGGCATTTTGGAGAACAGAAAAAGATTCACTTTTTACACATCCGCGATGTGCAAGGCAAACCAGAGAAGTTTGAAGAGGCGTTTCACGATGATGGTCACACAGATTTGGTCGAGTGTCTGCGCGCATACCGGGATATCGGGTTTGATGGTGTATGCCGACCCGACCACTATCCAAAGATGGGAGATGAGGGCTTCAACG
Source organism: Candidatus Poribacteria bacterium (assembly GCA_022567695.1). Lineage (GTDB taxonomy): Bacteria > Poribacteria > WGA-4E > WGA-4E > PCPOR2b > JADFGN01. The sequence goes on from JADFGN010000026.1 coordinate 9,521, forward strand.
ATGAACATGGGATCGCTCGAGTTTTTGCGGTCGGGTATTTGAAGGGATTGCGGGAAGCGGTTTACGCGGAACGGTGAGGGATGATGAAGTATCACTAAATTGATGAGAATCTGCGCGGTGATTAAAAATTGCAAAATCGGGCGGATCATTTCACTTCAGATGATGGATTTTCTCACGAGTTTAGTGATACTGCACATGTCGTTTATTTTCTCAAAACTTAAAAAGCATGGCTTTTCCTCGGAGGTTTTCTATGAATACTCTCAATACAGCTACAATTTCCCCGGACTCGGTTCAGACCGAGCAGAATCAGGGGGTGCCTCAAGTTCAGCCCATGTCTGATTACGAAAAGTTTCTCTTTGACCCCAAGGGATTTCTCGTCATCCCCAACGTTCTCACCGACGAGGAAATTGAAACGGTGCGCGAACACACGCAAACCTACGTGAAAAAACCCGAAAGCCTTCCCGAGCATCACCGATCGCCGATTGTCGGACCGGTAGAATTTCTCATTGACCACCCCAGGGTCATGGGTATTCTGCAGGAGGTTATCGACCCAAGGCGAGAGCGCATCCGTCTGGAAAGCGTCTTCGTTTCCAGACGGTCCGTGGAAAACACCAACAATCAATGGAGACCGCACGTGGGCGGGATGAACCTAGATCCTTCCCTATCCTACCGTTTTCACAACGGTCGCATCTACGGCGGAATGACTCGCATTGTTTGGGAACTGAACGAGGTTGTCAAGGGGCAAGGTGGCACTTGCCTAGTTCCAGGCTCGCATAAAGCCAATCTGGCTTCAGCTCAGGATGGGACATGGCCCCAGCAAGCGGATGCTCCGGACTCCGGGGTTTGGGAGACCTATGGCTGTCCGGCGGGAAGTCTCGTCGTCTTCTCAGAAGGTGTGCGGCACACCGGGTCGAATTGGACAAATCCGTCCAATCCTCGCTGCGCCATCTTGATTGCTTACAACCACGTAACCGTCCGCTTCCACGAGCCAAAGCCCTGCATGAATCCGGTGGTAATCGGTGGACTGTCCCATCCGCGTCAGAAGTTCTTCGGGGACGTTTGGATCTTGGGCAATGACCGACGGAACAAAGTAAATAAAAAAGCCGCCAACGGCGAACGCCAGACTGAAGGAGAACAACCATGAAAAAAACACGACTGTTGAGCGTTTCATTTTCTGTCGGTGGATACGGCAGTGTCGAAAAAATCGGGAGCAAATGGTCGCCTATCTTCACAAGGCTGGCGCGTACCAACCCGACTTTGTCTGCTTCACCGAGGTAGCGCGCGAACTTGGAACCCCCGGAGACAGCGAGGCATGGAAGGGCGAACCGATTCCCGGTCCAACAACTGATGCCTTGGGTGGGGTCGCACGGAAATACCATACCCATGTGATTGTCGGGATGCAACAACGCGACGGCGTTGGGACGTTTAACGCCGCCGTGCTCATTGGACGCGATGGGAAGGTGAAGAGCGTTTATCATAAAACGCAACCCATGACCGGCGAGATGGAGCGCGGCACGCTTCCCGGTACCAAAGCCCCGGTGTGGGAGACCGATTGTGGACCGGTGGGAATGTGCATCTGCTTATATCTGAAGTTTCCCGAAGTGGCGATGATGCTCGCACGTGCGGGTGCACGGGTAGTCTTCTTTCCGTCGATGTTTCACGGCGGGAGCCGCCTTGGGGCATGGGGTGGCGGTAGATTTGACGCCAACATCGAATCGGTGACAGTTCTCCACTGTCCAATTCCAAGGGTCTTTTCGACGATTGCACGAAGCCGAGCGGTGAAACCTTATCTCCGGGGGCAGTTAGGCCAGAATCCCTGGGTCGTGAAATCGGGCAAGGTTGAGGTGCTCCGAGCCGAACTCCGATGGCTTGGGTTGGAGATTTCGGATGAGTTGATTTTATCGACCAGCGAGAATTACTCTGAAGGAAGGTTGTGAGTATTTCTCGCCACGCCACACGAGGACGTTCGAGAAGGGAGATTCTGATGAACCAACCTAAAACCAGTACCATTCAGTTGACTCCTGATTTACGCATCTGCCGCATTCTCAACGGGATGTGGCAGGTTTCTGGAGGTCATGGGGACATCAATCCCCAAGCGGCAATCGAGCAGATGTTCGACTTCGTTGACGCCGGATTTACGACGTGGGATCTGGCAGACCATTACGGTCCGGCAGAGGATTTCATCGGCGACTTTCGGCACAAGCTGTCGGCGCAACGGGGCACAGAGGCACTTGCTGGAATTCACGCATTCACCAAGTGGGTGCCACGACCGGGGCGGATGGCAAAAGCGTGGGTGGAATCGAACATCGACGTGTCGCTCCGGCGGATGGATGTTGAGACGTTAGACCTGTTGCAGTTCCATTGGTGGGACTACGACGACGAAAACTACCTTTCGGCACTCACCGCGCTTTCTGAACTCCGGGAGGAAGGTAAAATCCGACATCTGGGGTTGACCAACTTTGATACACCCCACCTCAAACGGATCACCGACGAAGGGGTTCGCATCGTCTCCAATCAGGTGCAGTTTTCGCTGATTGACCGTCGCCCACAGGTCACGATGATTCCGTTCTGCAAAGACCACAACATCCAGTTGCTGACGTACGGAACGCTCTGCGGTGGACTGTTGAGTGAAAAATATGTCGGGCAACCTGAACCTTCGGGGCGGCAATTGAACACCGCAAGCCTCCACAAATATAAACAGATGATAAATGCGTGGGGTGGTTGGGAGCTGTTCCAGACGTTGCTTTCGACGATTGGCGAAATCGCAAAAAAACACGCCGTCAGCATCGCAAACGTCGCAGTGACGGCGATTCTTGACCGACCGACCGTCGCTGGCGTCATTATCGGTGTGCGACTGGGTGTGAGCGAACATCGCACCGACAACGCTCGCGTCTTCGATTTTGCGCTTGACGCCGAAGACCACGCCCAAATCGATGCGGTCCTATCTCAATCGCGAGAGCTGTATGATAGAATCGGGGACTGCGGTGATGAGTATCGAAGACCGTGGTAACGATAGAGACGCCTGTTCGTCCCGCTTTAAGTTGGGGCAATCCCGCCCAAGGTGCGTTTTGGGGCATACCTGCTAAAAACGTAGGATTGACAAGGGTTTGGAGCAATAACTAATTTTCAAAAAGAACCTATACATTTTCTTCCTCATCAGGTATACTTCTCAAAACGACATTTGCAGGAGTTTACTGATGATTTTTGCCCAGATTTCCTCCGAGGAAGACGAAGAACAATTACACACAGCCCTCAAAGAAGCGTTAAAACCATATATCTATAGACGTCTGCTTATTATCCAATTTTCTGCCCAAGGCAAAGGGGTCGTAGAGTTGGCATCTCTGTTTAGGCTTCATCCACTGACGATTCGAAAATATATTCATGCCTATAACCGAAATGGTATACAGGGAGTCGTACCGGCAGACAAGTCAGGACGCCCTTGCAAATTGTCGCTGACCAAGGATCAGTGGCTCGATATTCTTCATCGAGCACCGACAACGTACCTTAAACTTGATACCCCATGTTACAACTGGACGCTAGAACTTCTCGCTGGGTATGTGAAAATCTATCATGGGGTTACGATAAGACCCTCTGGGATATGGTACATTTTGCGTCGGCACAAAATCAATATGGGACGTAGCCAGTGGAAACTGACATCTCCTGATCCCGAATATCAAGTCAAGCGCGATCGAGTCGAAGCCCTAAAAAAAAAGCGGAAATCGGACAACTGACCAGCGATGATGTTTTGTTAGTCGCCCCTGGGATTATACCAACGGCTCCCCGAAAGGAAGCCGTGTTTATCTACTTTGATGAAACGGAGCTTCATTGGCACCCTGATAAGGGGAAAGGATACCAACTCATTGGTCATCAACAGCAGATTATGACTCCTGGTACCGATGAAGTGAAATATATCATAGGAGGCGTGGCATATCCTTGTGGCGAAGGGCTATACCACATCTACGACAGGAAACGGACAATGGAGGTAGAAAACTGGCTAGCGGCTATATGCCAGATGTATCCTGATACCTTTATTTTTCTGGTATGGGACAATGCATCGACCCATACCACTGATATGCTACTTCCTTTTCTCAATGCTCACCAAGAGCAAATTTGTCCCGTGTTTCTACCCACCTATAGTCCGTGGTTAAATCTCATTGAGAGACTTTGGCGGCAAATGCGGGCTGACGTCACTCGTAATCACTTCTTTGCTAGCATACAAAATTCTTGCTTTGCCGTTGTTGAGTGGTTGACACAGCTTCCATTTTCTCGCTTCATGTCCTTGATGGGAATTTCAAAGGAAGAACAAATCCTCATTGAGTCTCTTCTCTAAAAAGATAAACCTTTTTATTGAAAATTAGTTATCTATAATGCGTTGGATTTCACATTTACACTTGGAAAAGGAAAAGTTGTCACTGAAGGACGCCTTTCTGATTATCCGTTCAATCGTGGATCTGTGTCAACGCCTGTCGTCGATAATCTTGCGGCAGCGACCGTTTATTTTAATCACGGAAATGGTGTTCAGAATGGCTATCAGCAAGATTTGAAAGTGCCGGTCTATATTCCTGAACTGACGAACTACAAAGGGACGCTCCGTTGGGAAGTGGGGCCGACTTTAAACGAAGCCTGGGATATAAGAGTGATTTTGACGGGCTATATCTCAAGACCTGCCTTCCTATAGGCACACGCCGAAAAGGAGGGAAATGATGGATATGAACAGGATTTTAACCACGACACCACCGCAAGGGTTCACGCCTTATGTGTTTACTTTGGAGGATACGCTTGCAGCTACCACGCTAGGACAAGCGCAACGAGTCTTTGTTGGTGGTGAAGATTTTCTTGCATATGAGATATGTTTTCGGTCTACACAACAATTCAAATTTTCGTGGCGGGATGTTGCTCAGTCAGAGCAATTTACACCGATAAGTATCAATACCCGCTCGTTGGTTGGTTCAGGGGTTTGGTCGTTTAAGTTGCCTGTCCCCTGGCTCTTTGGAGCTGGTACCCAAATTGAGATGATAGCAGAAAATTTAGGCGGTTCTGGAGATACCTTGCGGATGACGATCAAGGGTGTAGTCGTCCCGCAAAATATGCGTGGTTTGCTTCCGCAAGAGATTCTTGATAGGAAGTTCTCCCCGTTATTTGTCATGCTTTATGATGTGTCTATTGGAAATGGCGTTATAGCGTCAACCACGCCTAACGTCTCAATAGGAAGCAGAGATTTCACATGGACAGGACTCGGTCTGTTTGCAGTTACTGAACCATTCAAATTTAGAGTTCGGGATGTGAATCAACTCTCTTTGTTTGAAGAACGAACTGACTATGAGGCGTTACTCGGTGCCGACGGCGTGCCCTGGATTTTCACTCAGGAATTGACACTCTCGCGTAATTCCGCTATCTTTGCCGAACTGGAAAATATCGGTGTAGGAGCAGATATACCTTTCTTGACTGCCATTGGATACTCATTGAGGAATTCGTAGTATGGATATATTAGACCTGCTAGCTGAACTTGTTAAACTATTTCGTGCAAGTACACCGTTTCTGCCTCAGACAAGCATTTTTAAGACAATTCCAGGTGGTATAGGAGGAACGGTTGTTTTGTATGAGAACAACTCAACTGATAATCTTGTACGGGTAACGATTCAGAATCCGAATGCTGGAGTGATTGGTATCCGACAAGATTCTGTCGATGGTCTAGGTTTCGCATTACAGCAGTATGAAAGCGTTGTTTACGTGTTAAAGCCACAAGATGTACTCTATGGTTGGTCTGCTGGCTCAACGTCCGCTTTGGTTTGGGTCTAATGAATCTGAAATGGATACTCACAATTGGTTTGCTTTTCTATCGAATTCCTCATCTGATAGTTTTGCGTGAGTCCCTTTTGCAAGGTGTGGATGCGAATTTGATTCGTGCTATCATCTCGGTCGAGAGCAATTGGAATGCAAACGCTATCGCTGAGGAATCAAACGTCAATGATTTTTCCTACGGTCTGATGCAGATTCGCAAAGATACCGCTGACTTTCTTGGATTTACTGGGGAAGCTGGCGAGCTGCTTAACCCATCATTGAATATCCGGCTAGGTGTGAAATACCTAAAGCGTCAACTACTTCGATACAATAACCAAACCGATTGGGCTATAGCTGCCTATAACGCGGGTACGGCAAGCAAACGCGGAAACCAATTCACCAATCAGACCTATGTTGACAAGGTTCTTGCGAGGATGGTATGACGGCGTTTATACCGAGTCCTAAAAAGGTTTCATTACCTGCCGGAACAGAGCGTTTAATGGCGCGGTGGGTAGAAATTGATGGTCAAAATCAGTTAGCCGATTTTTGGTGTAATTTGCAAACTAAAAAGGCGTGGTTTATTTGGAAAGGCGTTCACAACGGTAGACAGGGAACATTTATTAACGATGATGTCAAATGCACAGATGATTGTTGTAAATAGGAGATATTAAATGGCTGAATTGAGACTCAAAAGAAACCCTGAAACAAAGCTGGAATTACCCGTTGAGATCATGCGGCAAAATCTGGAGATGCAAATCAATGTCAAGCAATGGGGGGCGATTGGTGATGATGTTATTAGTTACGCAGAAGGGTAAGAGATATAGATTTCATAAGGATTTGAGAGTAAAAAAAAGGTGAAATCCCTTGTCCTATAACCGTTTGAGTGTGGTATAACTTCCCAGTTCGTAGATGTAATCATTACGAAACTGAATCGATAGATGATATTAGGAGGAAGTTGATGCCACGAACTCGTGTCTGCGATATTGAATCTCTGATAACTCTTTCGCCGAATGCGGTGATTTTCCTATTTCGCTTTCTTGTCGGGGCATGCACGCTCCAGGTCAAGGGGGCTGAAATGCTTGGTAACCGAGTCCTATGGGGGATAAGTACCTACCTTGCTGGACTTGTTATCCTTGACAGAAAGAGAACGGCAACTCGAATCGCCGGCCAGTTCGGGTTTATCAGCCATGACCAGCTGTGGCGTTTGGCTAAGCTGTTTGGTGACATCGGATTGGCAATAAACCAGTGGTGGATTCACTTTCTGTTGTGTTTCGATTTGGCTCATGGGTGGTTTATCCTCGACGATGTGCTGATTCAAAAACCGTATGCGAAATGGATAGTCGGATTATACAATCAATACGACCATACTCAGAATAGACATGTCATGGGCATAAGGCTTGTCGTGGTGCTCTGGACCAATGGAAAGGTCCGTGTTCCAGTCGCCTTTGCCATCTGGCATGCCAAAGAGTTTGTTTCTCGCTACCGGACAAAGAATCAGATTGCCAGGCTGTTGATTTACAAACTGATTCGCCAAGGTATTCCGCTAAACGAAAGCGAGCTGGTGTGCGATAACTGGTATGCTTCCAAAGCCAATCTCCGGTTCTTTGAATATCTTAGAATCTCTGTGGTCACACGACTGAGAAAGAATGCTTGGGTGACTCTCGATTGCCAGCGAATTCAGCTTAAGCAACTGGCAAATCTTGAGAATATCAGCAGCTATCACTACTATCGTTGCCTTGATGCTTACGTCAAGAGCTACCTCGTGGAGTATCCGCAAGTCGGTGCGATTCGCATCGCTGTCGTCAAGCACGATCGACATGCTGAACCGGGTAGAATCAAGTTTCTTATGGCCACACAACTTCAATTGAGCAATCCACAGCTGGTACAGCACTACCGCAATCGATGGATCATCGAGCTTTTCTTTCGAGACGTCAAACAACACTTTGGCATCGCTGACTGCCAAGCAAGAGAGAGCTATCAAGTCATATTCCATTTCCGGATGGTTTTCCTCGCTGCACTGGTTATCGACCTTGTAACTGACCGAGATTCGGCGAAAACTCCATTGACTGTTGAACAGATGATTACCAATCTCAGAACTTTACGGGTCATCACTGTTGAGGGATCACCACCAACGCTCGTTGAGATTCACGCAGATGGAAAAATAAACCCTTTCAATTGGAATATCTTGATAAACCCTGTTAGGACATACCTTTCTGCTAATATTGATGACCATATCCCAGATACCATCTATGATATCAACATCGCTGCGTAACTAATAATGATGTATCCGATGATTGGGGTGCTATTCAAAAAGCCATTGATTCAATTCCGGTGCGAGGTACGATATACTTTCCGCCAGGTCACTATGCAATTTCCCAACCTTTAGTATTTCCAATTCGAGGTGAAATAAACATTTCTTTGATTGGAAGTTATGTGACAGGATTGACGCGTATTTTACCTGCTGATAATTTTGTGGGGGATACTCTGCTTGATGTAGGTGATGGTATTTTATTAGTCGAGCGATGGTGTTCACTTGGTTTAAGTTATCGTGGACGTAGCCCAAACGGTACATTGTTTAATATCTCTGGGATTCGACTCCGTAAAACAGCACAATGGATCATCAATCAGTGCTTTTTTGGCTCATGTGAAGAGGGAATCGAAATGCTCGTAAACTCTACCGTCGGGCTAATTTCCCAAAATATCGTAGGGTCAAATAATGTTATTGGTATCGTTTGTGACAATGCTTCATCCGTTCGCATTATTGATAATGATATTCAAGAAGGGCGTGTCGGGTCTGGGTCGGGGAGTCACGCCATTGATATGAGGCGGGCAGGTTCAAAGATGATGATCATGGATAACCGTATAAATAATTGGGAAGATACGGGAATTCTAATCAATCTTTTCGGCGCAACCGGGGATGAAGAGTTAGGGGTCAAATGTGAAGGAAATCATATCGAGGATACGGTTGGTGGTATTCTTGTCAATGAGGATGGATGGGTAAGTATTCATAGTAATACTATCCTAAATGGTAAAGTGCTGGCTGGCGATGTCGCCGCGGCCGGAATAACTTCCGCAGGATCAGCAGAAGATATTTCGATATGCAATAACATCATCGCATGTAAGCGAGATATACCTCTCACAACGGCTCGTTTTAATAATGGGATTTCAGTCAACTCTGCACGAGCGACAGTCAATGGAAACATGATAAGAAATGTCAGGGATTCTGGGATTTTACTCAATAATGTAGTTGATTCAATAGTAGTAGGAAACAATATCGCAGATGTACGCGCGGTGCCAGCGCAACTCGATGGAATCAGAGAAGGAGGAACGGCTAACAACAACATTATTGTAGCGAATCAAATTAAGGGAACAGTAACTCCTTTCACGCTTATAGGAGCAGCTACCCTGGTGTATGCCAACAAGGGATTTAATCGGATGGATATTCGGGATACCTCTGCTGGGCTGGAGACTTTTTTGACTGGGAGTGTAACATGGGATCCCGGTTCAATAGCAGATGCAGCAGTTGTATCAACTACCGTAACGGTAACGGGGGCACAGATTACCGATTTTGCACTTGCGGTGTTTGATTCAGTGACAGGAATTGACGTGCTTATATCCGCGTTTGTTCAATCTGGTAACACAGTTCGAGTGGTCTTGATGAACAAGACAGGGGCACCGTTAGATCTTGCTAGTGGGACTCTCAGTGTGTCAGTTTTTGTCCCGCTTTAATAGGATCGAAGAAGATGTCCCGTAAAATACGGGACCATAAAAAAAGCCGCTGTGTGAGAGCGGCGGCGTTATGAATCAAGAAGATAATTATACACTCCATCAATCTGGAAATCAAAATTATCTTTACTACCACTGGAGAGCAAAAAGGATCACAGTAAATGTGTTTTGATAATAGCGTCCAATTGTTAATGTTGTTAAGTTTGTTGATACCAGCTCTATGATCGTTTGCGGCGAACCAGAGTCTTTTTCTTTTCATTAGCAAGGATTTCAATATGGTTTCAGCGATTGATAATCGGTACGATTGCTTGGGTCTTTCCCTTTATCCTGACTCTGTGAACAACTATAGGGAAACGCCTTCCGATGGCGGAGTGTCAACCCGCACTATCACTGACTGGCTATACGATAATGGTTTCGGTCAGAAAGCATCTAAAATCTGGAAATGCGAATCTGGCGCGGTAGAGCTTATTGACGATAATCATCACCGATTTGCTCATGTTTGTCAATGCCGCGACGACATTTGCCCGACGTGCGCTCAACAGGAAAGTGACAGACATAAACAGCGTTACGGGAGAGTCTTACAAAAGATGCGATGGATTTCTAAAATCAAGGGATTCACGCTAGGATATGTGGTTCTAACCATACCGAAACATCTTCGTTACAAGGTTTTATCATCTAAGATGTTAAAGGAGTTTCATCGAAAAGGTTGGGAATGTTTATTAGAAATCTTTGGAGTTGACGGCGGTGTGACAACGTTACACTTTTTCGGAGAAGTTGGAAAGAATTCGGGAGTGTGGAATCCGCATCTTAATATCCTTTTTCCAATTCAAGGTTCTGGGTTTGTTGATGCCGATCTGTTGGCGGACTTGAAGGCAAAATGGGGAGATATTTTGACCGACTGGTTAGGCGTTGAATGTTCAAGTGAATCAAACGTCTGGTATAGTTACCGTGCTACTGAGGCACATCTTGTTCACTCAGTAAAATATGTGACGCGGTCAACGATCGGAAGTCACTTTATGGATGCATCGGTGGAAGTCCGCGAGTTTCTTGCTAGCTTGTACTACTTTAATAATGTGCGCTGGTATGGGAAGCTATCATATCGTAACTGGAAATCGTATCTTGCGGAGATTGCAGAATCGAATAATCTAGCATTCGATGATATAGTCCTGGAGCAGAAATCGGCTTGTGAATGTCTGATCTGTGGTGATGCCCTACGAGCGAATATAGAAATCAAGAGTCTAAAGATTGAATTATCGGAAGAGTTTGAACCAAGTATTGATGTTGAGACGGGTATCCGTTTCTCGGTGGTCATCGTGACAGATGGAAAGTGGTTTGACGGTGGAAAGCATTGGTTCAGTGTGGCTGGTACGTCATTAAAAGCCGATTTACCGACGTATATTGAATACTTATTAGTCAAACAGGGGTTTACTGTGGATGATGTTCAAGAACACCTTAAAACGCAACACGGCGTTAATCATTCGGACGTGGTGGAAATCCGGTCAGGCAATGATGATTTAATAGAAAAGGGCGTTATAAAAATGACGGTCTTTTCTCATATCAGGGCTGTTTGGACGCAGTTGCATCATGAGCGTCCTGATCAGTTCCCTGCTGGTGATGTATTTGACCTTGATGAGATGTTGGAAGATGGTGCGGACGTGAAAGATTTTCGAGAGATCTATCGACGGTCAAGACGTTTTCTCGATGTAGCCTTAGAGATTAAGGAAATACACAAAGGACGAGGATGGAATGTTGGGTAACTCTGCTGGAGGATAAGTTACCTAATAATCAAGGAGGTGGAAATCATGATAATTGCAAGATATTGGGATTTTAAGAAAAATCCGTTGCGACACAAGCGGCGTTTAGAGTGGTCGAAATGGGACGACTTACTCGTGAATATTCTGACAGCAAAAGATGATTACAGATTCGTTTTTTACCTAAACGTTTTTCGGATAAATAAAAGGCTTTTTGTTATTTTTGAGATTGGGTTTTGGGGCTGGATGATAAGTGCGATTTATGGGAGAGAATGTTAGGAGGACTTGAGCAGGGGCGTTGGATAGCTGCTGAGTAGAAGTTACCCAACGCATAGGCTCAAGGTCTAACTAATTTTCAAAAAGAACCCATACATTTCAAATTCCCACAGAGAGCACTGAGAGAACACAGAGAAAACTCTGTGCTCCTCTGTGTTCTCTTCGTCTCTGCGGTGAAATGTTATGGCCTTTAGGAATGTAAAGTTTAATCCCCAAAATTAGTTAGGTTTTTAATTATCTATTTTTTCACAAATAACATTGTTTCTCATCGTATTAACTATCCTTTCACCAGAATGTCCTCTCGAGGGATTACCAAGCGAAATGATTTTGTACTTAGCACTACGAAATTCAATGATATCTTCTGCTTTAAGTAACTCTAATTCCTTTATTTTTTCGTTATGATAAATTGTTGAAAACATTATGTTTTCTTTAACATTACTAGGTTCATCTTGAATAAGGGCTATTATTTCATTATCTTTATAAATCGCCATTTTGTTTTTCAAAACAATTAAATTTACTTGTCCTGTTAAACTTTCATGAACCTTTTGTATTGTGGCTTTAAAATCAATACCTTCTCGCCAAACTTTGTTGAGTACAATGCTGCTTCTTGAAATTACAAAAACGGAAATTACAATAGCAATGACCGGTAAAATCGAAACAACTATTTTCAGTATAAAACTCATATATTTATTCCTTTTAACTAATTTTCGATTAAGGGAGGAAATGCAAATGATTCTAGGGTGTCTTTTGGCATCATATGGGTTGACGGCGATTATTATTGAATCGAATCTTTTCCTTTTCCGGTGGCTACGTACCTTTCTGATTTGGTGCAAGCTGAAACAGTTGGCACGTTGCTATCGGTGCTTGGGATTTTGGGTTGGAATTCTCTTCGCTATTTTGTATAATGGTGAGATACGATTGTGTTTGATCCTTCCGTTTGCATCGTCGGGAGCGTCTTATCTACTGAGTAAACTTGTCCCTAATTTTTCCCTTCAATCGGTTTCTGGTGTGGTAGTCGTTGATGAAAATGATGGGAAAGGCTGAAAAGGAGAATGATATGAGACGATGGTTTATCTGGCTTGGACTGGCTTTGATTCTGTTTGGTTGCGGTGGTGACGAGGAAGATGATTCACGGTTGAATCTTCTGGAGGAAGAATTGGCAGAAGCGCAATCCGAACTTGAGAAAGCGAAGGAAGAGGCCGCCATAGTTGAACGCGAGGAAACGATTCAAATTGTTGATGCTTTAATTGATGTGCGTGCTAATCAGTTTGAAGAATTTGTTTTTGAACTTCCTATTTTTGCATGGGCAACTTTGGAAGGGGATTTTTCTTCTGTGGGCGGGGCGGATGGCTTAATTGAAGTGATGGTTTTCACTGAGTTAGACTTTTTTAAGTGGAAAGCATTTGAAAATCCTGTTTCAGAGTGGGCTTCTGGGCGTGTGAAAAGAGGGACGGTCGAGCATGATCTTAGGGGATCTGGAATCTACTATCTGGTTGTGTCGAATCAAAAGGCATTTATATTTAAGCGGACAGTCAAGATAGACTTTAAGGTTACATATATTGAACCGGGGTAAAAATAAGGATTGACATATTTGGGGGTTTAGTATAAAATGTTTGGCGAATTTGATGTAATGTGGGCTTGTATATTGATTGGGGTTAGTTGATAAAAAGAAAAAGCTGAAACGAGTGAAACTTTCGCAGGTTTCTCGTTCCAGCTCATTATCGACGAAAAACAGGAATAGCTTGATAGCTTTTCTTGTTTTACCCCACACTTTTTGAGTCGGAGGGCTTTTTATTATATCTTGATGCGTGATTGAAAGTCCATCTTCCTTTGATAAGCAAATTTTATTTGAGGAAAAGTGAGGAAAGTTGAGGGATGTTGAGGAAAAATCCCTATTTTTTGTTCTGTACAAAATTGTGAGGTTGAAATGCAAAAGAAAATACCGAAGGTGACGGCTAAAAGAAAAAAACCCGCTGTAAAAAACGAGATTGAAGCAAAGGTGGACACGGATCTAATAGAAAATACCGACAATATGGCACCCCTTGAACCTGGGCAGGTGGCAGAACTTCGGCGTTCTGGCGGAAGGGCATCAAGACGACCTGCCCCAATGACGGCTTTTAAGCTCTTAAATGGGTTAAAAACCGTCATGGATATTGATGATAAGGCTAATGAACTTGATGAAATTGTCTTGCGTGATGTGGTGATTAAAATCAATTTTCATGCAAACGGAAAGTATTACCATCTTGAAGAGACGACCTTATACCAATGTGTTAAGGCGGGGGGGATGGAAAGTTTTGTCCGTGATGTGTACGGATGCGGAAGCTTTGAACTGGTCTTGAGAGGATTTGTTACCGAAACCCGCAAAGGAATCATTGCATCACCAAGATTCGAGGTCCTGGGACAACCCACCGAGCGAATGAAAATGCTCATGGAACAAGCCAATAGGATGCGAGTTGGTGGATTGCCTTCGGGCAAAGCTAGTTATGAGCCACAAGAGGATGCCTATCGCTCGCGTGATGAGGTCGCAGAGTTAAAGGCTCAGATCAACCGTATGGCAGAGGATAATCGTTTGGAGCAACTAACCAGACGCCTTGATGATAATAGGAAATCGGATTCCGACGCTATAAACAAACGGCTTGACGATATGCAAACCCCAAAATCAAACAGTGTGACCGAACTTGTAACCGCTGTCATTGGTATTTTGCCGACACTCTTAAAGCGTGAAGAAAATCCCGTCATGATGGAATTACTTCGGAAACGTATGAGCGGTTCGGAGACGTTGGAAAATGCGCGATCAATGTTGGAAATGATGCGAGAACTTGCGCCGACGTTAGGTGGGTCGGGTGTCACGGTGGGGAATGAACCGAATCTCATAGAACAGATCATCAGTGGGGTTGCGCCATTATTGAATCGAAATAAAGGTGAGATAATACAAGAAAGCCAACCCGCTTCAGTTCCAACGGATAACCCGTTTCCCCAAACCGTTGCGCACTATGAAAACCTACAAGCATTAGCTCGTACTCAAGTTGCGCCGGTGGAATTTGTAAAGGCTCTGATTTCTGCCTATGGGATTGCTAAACAGGAAGATGCTATCGCATCGCTTTTCCCAGAACTGGCTCGGAGCGATGATCTATCAAAGTCGATGAGAGTGTTCTTACAACGTTTTGACATGACGCCGGATTATCTGGAATCGGTCATAAATCAACTGGATACCTATCAAGGAAAGCTAACAAATGAGTAACCGTCTAGCCGGTTCGGTCATCGAAGCACTTGGAAAACATCTTCAAAATAACAGTGTGAACGCGGGAGATAAACCGTTGATCACTCCGAACACATTTCTGAATCTCGGTTTAGTTGCGCTAGGTGCTTGGCTTATCACAAGCGGCAAGGAAAATCAACAGAGTGAAAGTGCTTTGTCGTCACCGATGAAAGTGATTAAAAAAAATGCGCCAACGATGAGTGATAGTGTTCGCATTATTCGGAAAATGATAGACAAATTCAAGATTGATTCTCAGATTATTACTTTGACACGCCGTATCATTCCAGAGGTGAAAAACTTTGATTGGAGAAATGAGTTAGCAACTTTATACAACTGGGTGCAAGGTAATATCAGATACGTGAGAGATCCGCTAGGAATTGATGCGTTTCAAACGCCACTAAGGACGCTTGAACTACAGAGTGGTGATTGTGACGATATGACAAGTCTTATCGGTGCTATGGCAGAATCCATCGGCTATCCTATTGCTTTGGTCGTCAGTCAAACTGATCCTGACGGAACATTTAATCATATCTTTCCGGTCGCAGTGTTACCCAACGGCGATACCGCTGTTTTAGACGCTACAAACTCTGTAGGATTCAACCAGACTATCCCATATTACGATCATAAATGGTATTTCGATGCCTGAACTGATAGCACTTGCAATCATCGCCTTTTTTATGACGCGCAAGCCAAAATCGCAAGACTTAACGCAAGGCATCGTAACATCGACCGCACAACAACCCGCTCCAGGCGATGCCGTTGGAGTCCGGCGATATGGACAGATGACCTTTGCGCTTAAAACAGGGAATACAGGCATTTTGAGACGACCTGTCGATTTAATCGCAACTATTGAAACGGATGCGCCCGACCCCGTTTCGTTTCCGGTGAATCTCCGTTCTGGGCTTAGTGTCAATTCTTTGACGGATTATATTCAATTTGTTATCGTGCCTCTTCATATTGGAGCGGGTTCAAGCCCTTCTTGGTTTGCTAATCTGTTGGCTCTGACGACAGGACAGGCATCGAAAGTTTTTGCGGTCATCAACGGTCTGATTCAACAGGGGGATTTAGGTGAAGTAGACCCTAATCGCTTACCCGTTCCAATCATACGTCGAACGGCTTTACCTGTGAACATGGTGGGGGGAAAAATCTTTCTATTCAACAAGGGAAGTCGGATGATCAGTTCG
Organism: Candidatus Poribacteria bacterium; assembly: GCA_022567695.1. Taxonomy (GTDB): domain Bacteria; phylum Poribacteria; class WGA-4E; order WGA-4E; family PCPOR2b; genus JADFGN01. Next base: position 25,498 of record JADFGN010000026.1, read on the forward strand.
TTTCGTTGGGATGGAAGAAATTCATTGGGAGAGCGTGTGGCGAGTGGGACCTATTTCGCGCTTGCGTATCTGCAATTATCAAGTAGACAATACCTCACAAGCGGTTGGATTCGCTTCGTTATCTTATAGTATGTTGGGTAACTTAGTTACACAACAGGAGAAAACAATGATACATTTCGGACAAACTGGTGCGTCTTTGGGCGTTGATATTCCTGACTTTATTCCGTTTGTGGGCGGTGAAACCATACCACAATCCACGATTGAGACAGGTCGAAACCTTTTTGATGTGTTGTTTCCGACTACTGGAAGTAGGACAAGCCAAGATCCACCACGTCCGGGACCTGCTGGTAGTCAACAGGCGACTCAACCGTCCAGTGGTGGAGTGATGGCAATGGGGATTCTACCTTTGGTCGCTCTTGGAATTGGGGCGTTCCTACTTCTAAAATAGGTCACTATGACAAACATTGAAGCACAAAACATCATAGATGAAACAATGGGAGTATTGAATCGGACTCAATCACGGATTGGATTTGCGCCGATTTCGATGCCACTTCGTGCAAGATTGCAAGAAGAAGTGATGTTGATAAGAAGTCGTCAGAGTGCGACGTTATCTCAAGAGGGTTTTGGATTTCCTTTTCTCATCCCACTGGTAGTCGGTGGAATTGCAATTACCTCTGCTTTGGGGTTTGGAATCTCGAAAAATCTCAAAGATGCTACCCGTTTGGACAAACGGGTTGACTGTATCTTACGGGCTATTGAGGAATTGGGGATGACCGAAAGCGACGCGGAGAGAATTTGTACCTCATCAAGTCTGACGCCGATCTTAATGATTTCGGCTTTAGGGCTTGGACTTTGGTTTCTATTCAAATGAGAATCGCAAGAGTGTTTATTCCTTCCGCGACTCCCGGGCATTGGATTTCCTTTGATGATTCGTTGGAAACATCGCGGGTAAATTGGCTTGTAAATGAAAGTAAATGGCAGGTGATTCTACCGCCAATTGATAAAGTTGATGTGATGTTTTTGGATTCTATTTCCGAACCGATTGTCAGAATTGATACGGTTCAATTTTCAATGATTCCACTGGCTTTACTGATCGGTGGTTTGATGCTATTGGGAGGTGATAAAAATGGTGGTAAAGCGTAAAAAACCGAAAACGGGTGCTACGTGCAAGCGCAAATGGGGAACTGGTGTATATCGTCGTAGGAAAAACAAAAACGATAAAATGCAATGGGTTTGTGTCAAACGAACCAAAACACGAAAGAAGAAATAATGTCAGAGGTAATTATTCTCGAACAGGGCTATAATGCCTATAATAAAGGAGTCTTTTCAATGCCTTTTCTGCCGAATTCAAAAGATATAACAAAAGCGGTGAAACAAGGTGCGATTGCTGGTGGTGGTCTGTTAGCCAATCGTTTTATCTCTCCGAAAATCTCAGATATGCTTGGTGTAACTGATAGTAATGCTCGATTGGCGATAAGTGGGGCGATGGCGATTGTAATTGGTATCGTAGGAAAACAGTTTCTATCCTCAAGCGATGCGACCCTTCTTACAACCGGAGCGTTAGCGCAAGTGGTTGCAGAAGTGGTTGATCTGTTTGTGCCACAAGCCGCCCTTTCTGGTGGTCGTCAATTGGGGCTGGCAGTCGTTGAACCGCTTTCCCTGCAACGTCCAGTTTCACCACCTTTCGGGCTTCCTGTCGTAATGAACCAGAATCCCCATGCTATTCTGTAATTTTTGAAAAATAAGGAGTAAAAAAAAGAAAATGCAAAATGGACGAGAGCAAGTTTCAATTGGTAGAGATCCACGCCTCATTTATATCTCTGGTCACGGGGTTATAACTGCTGATGATTGGATTTACGACCGAATCTATGATACCGTGCAAAAGTCTGCTGGAGCGATTGCCATTGGAACACAGGATGATGTGTTTACCGATATGTCAAACAAAGATCTACGTCAAACCAATATGACAATGAACAACCAGCTTCCGAAGGGCTGGCAAATGATTGTGATGAATATTGGTATTCAAACTGTACCTGTTGGCGATTATTCGGTGTTTACAACTGCGGATCTTCCTGCTGATGCACATAATAACTAAATTTCAAAAAGAACCTATACATTTTCTTCCTCATCAGGTATACTTCTCAAAACGACATTTGCAGGAGTTTACTGATGATTTTTGCCCAGATTTCCTCCGAGGAAGACGAAGAACAATTACACACAGCCCTCAAAGAAGCGTTAAAACCATATATCTATAGACGTCTGCTTATTATCCAATTTTCTGCCCAAGGCAA
>JADFGN010000434.1 GCA_022567695.1 Candidatus Poribacteria bacterium
GGAGTTTTTCCAATTCGCGCGGGATGCTCAAATTGGAAATTCGAGAGGTCAACTCCAGAGATGAATAAGCTACTGGCGAGAACAGCAGCTGTAGGCAATGCAACATTTAGTTTTGTGTAAGATGTCATAGCTTCAGTATTCTGGGTTAAGTGTTTTTATGTATTCGTCTTTCAATATGCTAAAGAATGCTTCTTTTTCTACCGTGTGAGCATATTCGATATCCTCTTGTAGATCATCAAATGTACCAGTGTTTATGGACACATCGATGTCGATCACAGAACCACATATTTTCCTTCCATTGTCTCCACCAAGTTGGGCTTCAGCATCACTTGTAACCATTATCTTGGAAACGCCTTTATCGAAAGGTATCTCTGTTGTGACGTTCGTCTTCCTCGCCAAGGCCTTATCTTTCAGAGAAACAGTAAGGTTTGAGTTTTCGAACAAATTAACTCCTTCAAGAATATTGATATAACGGAGACCTATTCGCTCAATATTGACAATGACGCCACTTTTTCTAACCTGATTAAGCGTGGAGAAAATTTTGTCTGAAAATAAATCCCAGCCCACATATTCTCCAACTTGACTAATGGAAAACATTTTGCAGAAGTATCCAAAACATTTGCTGATAAAATGCGATTGCGAAATGATCACATATTTAAGAGCCACTTGTCAAGAAAAAACTTAACAACTATGTAGGTTTAACGTTTTAGTCATTGATTTGGAAAGCTGTATGCGGTAAAAGTCGCACGTACAGTTTGGAGGGGGCTGTAGAGCGGTGACGCTCTATGGCTACCCTACAGTAGAATCAAGAGATACAGGATTCAGGATACAAGATTCAGGAGGGTTGCATCTTGCATTCGATCGACTGACACATCAAGCAACTTGACATATTTGGAGAACAACATTATGGAAGCATTCAGAGAACATGTGGGACCCGCGGCACCGTTGGACAGAATCAATGTTGATACCGATCAGATCATTCCCAAGCAGTTCCTAAAGCGGATTGAGCGCACCGGTTTCGAAGACTTTCTGTTTTACGATTGGCGCTATTTAGATAACGGGGAACCGAATCCCGATTTCGTCCTGAATTCCCCACGTTATCAGCGGGCGAGTATCCTCGTCGCGGGGGCAAATTTTGGGTGTGGTAGTTCCCGTGAACACGCGCCCTGGGCACTCCAACAATACGGATTCAGGGCGATCATCGCTCCCTCGTTCGCGGACATTTTTCTCAACAATTGCTACAAGAATGGTATCTTGCCAGTCGTCCTATCCGCCGATGTGGTTGCAGGCCTAATCAAACAGATCAAGGCGCAAGAAGGCTATCAGTTGATGATCGATCTGGAAGTGCAACAGGTGATTCAATCTGATGGCACATCGCATTCGTTCGAGATTGGTGACTTTCAAAAGAGGTGTCTGTTAAATGGGTTGAATGAAATCGATTGGACGCTGCAATTTGACGCTGATATTACGGCGTATGAACAAAGAATGGAGATCTGAGATTGAAAATCTAGCGCATCTGCGGCTATGCTTTTTGGATGAAGGAGATTGCTAATGAGTATACAAATCGTATTTAATGATGACATCGTGCGTGGGCGAGATGTCATACAACTCACACAGGAAGCCAAAAAAGCGATGTTATTATATGACTATTTAAATGCACAGATTAGCATTGGAGAATTTGCTGAACTTATGGGAATGCCGCTAATCGATGCACGGGATTGGTTACACAAGCGTGGTGTGGCAACCTCCCGAAAAGTACGCGATCCAGAGCTTGCCCAGGCCCTCAAAAGGGATCAGCGTGGTTTTCTAAATTCAATTGAGGTCGTGTAATTTTTACTCTCTTTGGACATGCAATTTATCTCTAACTGCTCTGTTTAATAACTTTCAGATTAACTTCCAGATATTCCTCTCCACAATCCAAGAAATCCAAGCTCACGCCTTCCACAAAAGGTTGACCGCGTTGGCTTTGATGATGAAATAACACGCCATACCCTCTACAAGGTGGAGTTGATTGCGAGCTTCGTTCGTGATCTTCACCGACAATGGATGTTCCTCAATCTCCACAGACAAGATTGTTCTACCACTGTAGGCTTCGATCTGGCGAATCGTGCCTCTCAGAATATTTCGTGCACTCATCCGCATATCGCAGTCTAGCGAAACGATAATATCCGCTGCTCTGATAGCAACAGGCATCAGCCTTCCAATCTCGATCTCCGTGTAAGGAACGACAAGCCTCTGGTTGCCGATTGCCAATACGGTAGTGCCCCGTCCTTCGTGAGATTCAACAACCGGTAAGGAGAGGATATTTTCCACTCCGGTCATTTGGGCGATGGGCAACGCAGAAGGAGCCGCCAACAATTCATGTGGCTCTCCGTGAGCCGTGAGACGCCCATCAGACAGGCAAAGCACTTCATCAGCAAGTGCCATCGCTTCTGGAATGGAATGGGTGACATAAAGGATAGGAATGTCAAATGCCTGTTTAATATGGTGTAAATAGGGCAGGATGCGATTTTTCAGGCCGGTATCAAGCGCGGCGAGTGGTTCATCCATCAGTAGCATTTGCGGACAAGATGCCAATGCGCGAGCGATTGCAACACGTTGACGTTGACCGACAGACAATTGTTTGGGATAGCGTTTTAGGAGATCTCTAATCTCAAGGATGTCAATGACTTGGTCGGTATCGATCGCGTCCGTGCTAGTAATAGCTTGAGTTTCCGCCCTTCTTTTCGTCCAACGATGGGGAAAAAAACGACTAAAGTCGCTACTACGAAGACGGTGAGGATGGCCGTAAAAGATGTTCCGTTGAACGGTCAGGTGTGGGAAAAGATAGCCTTCTTGAAAAACATACCCGAATCGCCGCTTTTCAGGGGGAATCTGAATTTTACTTTGAGAGGCATAAAGCGTCTGATCGAGAAATACAATTTCGCCCGCTTCGGGGTGCATGATACCGCTGATACAATTGAGCAGTGTACTCTTGCCACTCCCCGATGGGCCCAAAACCGCGGTGACTTTTTGGGTAATCGTGTAGTCAATCTGAAGACGAAAATTACTAAGCTGCTTGCGAAAACTGAGTTTTAACATGGTAAGACGTGAAACGTAATGAGTGATTCGTCAGACGTGGGACGCCCATCTTGTTATTTTCTATTTCTCTCCTGAACCCTGTCTCCCTTGATATACAACTTTTCAGCCAACCACAAGGTAATGAAGGCAATGATGGTGGAGATTAACACCAAGCGATATGCACTGGCATCCTTGCCTGTCTGAACATGGGTAAAGATCGCCAAAGATAACGTCTGCGTTTTTCCTGCGATGTTTCCTGCGACCATCATTGTCGCGCCAAATTCACCAAGGCTTTTGGAGAATCCGAGTATGGCCCCACCGACAATACCTCGGTAGGACAATGGAAGCGTGATCGTAAGGAAAACTTTCAACGGATGTGCGCCAAGCGTTCTTGCTGCGCTTTCTAATTGCGGATTTACGCCTTCCATCGCCGTAACAATTCCGCGGACTAGCAAGGGGAAAGAGATCACCGAGATCGCCAAGACAACCCCTACCCAAGAGAAAACAACCTCAAGCCCAAAAAGCTGAAATAGAAGCTGTCCAATAGGCCCTCGCTTGCTAAAAAGTATAAGCAGGAAAAAACCGCTTACCACTGGTGGGAGAACAAGAGGTAACATCACAACGGTGTTAAGGAAGGATTTCCCTCGAAATGAGGATTTGGCGAGCACCCATCCAATCAAAAGCCCCGGTGGCAAAATTAAAATCAAGCTGAATAAAGCGGATTTGATAGATAAAATCAACGCCGCAATTTCTGAGTCTGTTAAGCTCATTTCACAATAGAAAATCCATATTTTTTAAAAAGCTCAGTTGCTTCTGAAGTTTTCAGATATTCAACAAACGCCCGCGCGAGGGATTCATGCGCACTTCCTTTAATGACAACGGCGGGATACACGATTGGCGTATGACTGAAATCGGGAAATTGATAAAGCACCTTGACCTTTTTGCTAATTGTTGCGTCCGTCTGATAAACAATTCCAACATCAGCATTGCCGGATTCCACATAGGCAAGGGTCGCCCGAACATTTAATCCAGTGACCAATTTTCGTTGCACAGCCTTCCATATCCCTAAATTTATTAGTGCTTCTTTGCCATAAACGCCAGCGGGAACTGAATTCGGTTCACCGATCGCAATTCGCTTGATGGAATCTTCGACAAGGGTTTGGAGATTTGCAAAGGATAGTGATACATCCGTGTGTGTAACCAACACCAACCTGTTGGTCAACACATTTTGGCGGGTGTCCGAATGGATCAATCCCTTGCCCTGCAAGGCGTCGATCTGCTTTGGGCTTGCGGAGATAAAAACATCGGCTGGCGCGCCTTTTTCGATCTGGCGTTGCAATATCGAAGACCCCGCGAAATTGCAATAAACTTTGATTCCTTTTCCTTCTTGTACCTCAAATCGCTGGCTGATTTCCGTGAGCGCATCCGTCAGACTCATTGCGCCGAAGACGATTAACTCTTTGGGTTGTTGCTGTCCATCCTTTGAACAACTGACAAATAGCAACGCTGAACTCAGGATTGCTAAAACGTGAAACGTGAAACGTAATGCGTAATGCATATTGCGTAATTTCATCGAAGATTCGCTATACCGTCTCAAGATGACAGCTCATAACTTCACCAATGGAATTTGACATTTTGAATTCCATGCAGGTGCAAGATTCCGGGGGCAAGTGATATTCTAGACGTATCTTGTATCCTTCCATTTCTGCGGATTCAAAACGAACGGCTAAAGGACTCGACATGCTCTTGTAATGTCAGATCCGCCTGTGCTTTCGCTGACTCATATTCATGAAGTAGATGCTGTCCGGCTTCCGTGAGTTGAGCACCCCCGCCATCTGCTCCGCCAATGGTTGTTGAAAGGATCTTGCATCCAAGCCCGCTTTCAAGCTCTCGAATATATCGCCATGCCCGCTTGTAGGACATATTGACATTCTGCGTCGCGCGACGAATCGAGCCGAATTTATCGATCGCTGAAAGCAATTTCGCCTTGCCGTGACAAAAGGAAATCCCTTGGCCAAGCTCAAGCCAAACCTTGGCTTTGACAATCTTGTTCATCATCTTCCCTTTCGATATTTCCTTTGAGAAATAACGGTGGAAATTATATCAAACTTCTGATGTCGTTTCAAGGTTGTTTCGTCCCATAATACGCCACGCTTTTAGAGTTGAAAGATAGTTCTATTTGTGGTATGCTTTTGCACGCATAGACAGTTGCTGGGATGGTTTATTTTCCACCTGAGTCAAAGCCTGCCTTGAGCCAGAGACGTAAATTCCCAATTGATTTCACCCAATGCCTCAGATGTATTCTCAAGTGTCAATCAAGTTAAGAACAAGGCTGTTCAGGAGAAAAGACAAAAAATGAAACTAGGTTTATGTACAATTGCTTTTCGTGAAAAACCGTTGGAAGAGGTCATAGATATTGCTGCGGACTATGGTTTCGATGGCGTTGAGATTTGGGGAAAAGCACCGCACATGCCAGAAGCGTACAATGAAGAATACGTCAAAAAGGTTAGAGACCTCGTGTTGCGGAAAGGGTTAGAAGTTTCAGCCTTCGGATCTTATGTCAATCCGTTGATGCCTTTTTATCAGAAACATTTTGAAGACGCCTTTAAAATTGCAAAGGGATTAGGCACAGATTTGGTAAGGATTTGGTCTGCTGGTGGCCCCTCAAAATCAATCAGTCCAGAAGATAAACGGATGATTGCCTTTCGTTTAATGAGCATGGTTCAGTGGGCGCAATTCCACAACCTCACGTTAGGGTTGGAAATGCACAACAACAATCTCACGGATAGTGTGGGGTGCATCCTTGATTTAATTGAGAATGCCAGATCGTCGCGACTCAAAACGTACTTTCAGCCCCTCTTCAGATCGGATGCCGATGACCCGCTTGAGGCCGCTGAAAAGCTCGCTCCACAAATCGCCAACGTACATGCCCAAAATGCCGATGCGAATGGGAAAAGCTGCCCGATTGCCGATGGCGTTGTTGATTACCAAAGAGTTGTTGATCTCTTAAGCGGATACGGATATGATGGCTATCTTGAAGTTGAATTTGTTCACGACGATGACAAATTAGTCGCATTGCAGAGAGATCGCGATTATCTAGCGAGTCTCATCGGAACAATTACTGAGTGATATCGAAAACTGAGCAAGTACCTGCCCGGACTAAGTTTTGGTGGTTTGTCATGCGTCTTGAAGTTGGTATCATCGCGCTTGTTGAGAAAGTCTTAGGAATTCCAGCAGAACGACGCGCTAAATTTGATTGGTTGATTAACAAACCGTTGCTGGAACACTTTGGCAAACATTACTCGGCGATCATGGAGATTTTCGAGCAGATGGGCGGTGATTCGGAAGGCTTATTTGCAAAAGCTCATGGTCACTTAACCCCCGATGCCTATTTTCCAGAACCGTATCATTT
>JADFGN010000435.1 GCA_022567695.1 Candidatus Poribacteria bacterium
TCTAGAGCGTTTTGATGAGGCGGAAGATGCCTTTCGCAAAGCCATTGAACTTGACCCAAAGTTTGCGCTTCCTTGGTACAACCTTGGCATCCTATTAAAGGATTTGGAGCGTTTTGAGGAGGCGGAAGATGCCTATCGCAAAGCCATTGAACTTGATCCCAAGGATACGGACCCTTGGTACAACCTTGGCCACCTGTTTTTACGAAATCTCGGTCGCTTTGGAGACGCTGAGAATGCCTATTGGAAGGCGATTGAGCTTGATCCGAAGGATACTAACCCATGGAACACGCTTGGAATATTGAGGAGAGACTTCCAGAAAGACCGAAGCCGCGCACGTCTGTGTTTTGAGAAGGGATTGGAAATTGATTCCAACGACCCTTTTCTTCTTATGAACTTAGGGTGGCTATTCAAGGCAGAGGGGGATGCCGCCAAATCTGAGGACAGGTTACGTCGATCTCTGGAAAGTTTCATTGAGGAGATCGACCAGAAAAAAGTGCCTGATGACAGAGAACTCGCCTACGCACTCGATTTGGCGCTTCAACTGAAGGATGCGGAAAATGCACAAAAGTGTTTTGAACTTGCGTCACACAGGGCGTCGCATTTCTGGGCATCCTCTAAGTTACTTGGAGCGCTGTTCTGCTATCACCTCGTCCATCAAGATGCTGAAAAAGCTGAAGCATGGATGGGGGTAAAGGCGTCGCTCAAAGGCTTTTTTGAGATGTTTGAACAGATTCAACAGTTGTATAATCTTGCTGGCTTCCGTCCCGAAGTGGTCGAGGAGGCAAGAAATTTGGTCGGTGAACTTCTAGACGCTCCTCCAGAATTGACCGAGCGTTTTAAGGATGTCCCCATTGCGGAGGAATTCCTCGTCGCTTATCGACGGTTCGCCGAAGGTAAGAGTCGCGGGCTTGGCGATCCGGGAGATCTGCCATACCTTTTCAACAAATAATAGATCGGTCTTCAACCCCCAAAAACAAACTTCGACAGTTTTGCAATTTATGTCAGAAATCAGAACTTAGGAGGTGAGGATTATGGCAGCAACCGACACATCCACGATGGAGAAAACACTTTTAGTCCCAATCAGTGTCTTGCGACAAATCCTCGATCAGGATTCAAGCGAACCACTAGAGGACTGGTTGATGGTGACGAATGAGAAGTTTCTTCTGCAATTAACGAAAGCAGATAAAGACCTAAAAGCAGGAAAAGGGCTACCATGGGAAATGGTCAAGAAACAACTCAATATTATCCCACGTAAATCCGACTATCGCCTGCTTTATTGATAATACGACCAATCCGATAGGAAACCTTGATGGCCTATAAAATACACACTCGACCAAATCTATATATTCCGATTTATTTGATTTTGTTAAGCGGGCTATTCATGCTCAGTTCCGCCCAAAGTGCGGGCGACAAATTCGTCATCGCCCAAGTCCACTACGGTGGTGGCGGCGATTGGTACGGCGATCAGACCTCCATTTCCAACTGGCTCAAATTTCTTCGCAAGCGAACGGACATTGAGACCGCCAATGAGCGCGTGATTGTGAAGTTGACAGATCGGAATCTATATCAATATCCGATGCTCTACATCGGCGGACACGGCAACATCCGTTTCACGGAGAAAGAGGTGGAGGTGCTACGATTCTACTTGACGCACGGCGGTTTCCTCTTTGTGAATGACGACTACGGGCTGGACAAGAGCTTTCGCCGTGAGATGAGCCGTGTGTTCCCCGATCAAGAATTGCAACCGATTCCGAATTCGCACCTCATCTATCACTGCTTCTACGACTTGCGTGGGCTCCCCAAGATCCATGAACATGATGGTGAACCCGCGCAAGGATTCGGGCTATTTCACGACGGACGTATGGTGGTCTACTACGTCTATAGCTCAGACATCGGAGATGGGTTGGAAGATGCGTCGGTGCATCGCGACGATACTCCGGAAGTTCGTGAACTTGCAACGAAGATGGCGATCAATATTGCTGTTTATGTATTGACACATTAGAAGCAGGATACATGATGCCGGATACAGGAGGCAAGGTACAAGATGCAAGTCGAGCGAAGCGAAGATCCCGATCCATCGGGGATGCAGAGATTCAAGATACAATATGCAAGAAGGCGACAGCCTAAAATCAACTAAGGGGAGAGTTGGAACGTCAAACCTTAAAGAATTAACGCAAAGTGCTATTTCAGGATGACCTGAGTCATTTCGTTGAATCGTGCAATATGAATTGCTGATTTCATTTTACGCATCATGCGACGGAGGTTACACCATGTCAAGTCGGAATATCAACCAAGCCCATCAAACAATCATCAACCGTCTTCAGTCGTTGCGAACACAATGGCGATTGCTACTCTTATCCGAAAGTCTATTGCTTTGGTTGGGAATACTATCAATTGCCCTAGCGGCGATGCTGGTAATCGATCAACTGCTGCCTTTACATCGCGTGCTACGTATGGGACTTGTGGTGGTGTGGCTTGGTATTGGTGTGTACACAGCGATCCGTTATTTGATTCGTCCTGTGTTTCAAAAACTCACGAGAGATCGAGTAGCGGCATATGTCGAGACGAGCTATCCCGGATTTGAAAATCGAGTTTTGAGTGCCATACAACTCAAGCCTGAGATGGAAAACAACCGCTTCGGGTATGCCCTTGCATTTATTGAAAAGCTGATTGAGCAAGCGCGTGAATCCATTGACCGGATCGAACTCAAGCGAGTATTTGAACGAGAATTTTTGAAGCTTAAGAAAACTGGAGGAATTGCGGCGGCGGGAATTGCGTTACTCATCATCATCAATCTGATCTTCCCGTTGGCGCTGAAGGATTTTGCACAGGCGTTTGACGAACTCCCCAAAACGCCACAGGAAATTCTCGTAGTTCAAATCGACGAGATTCAACCGGGGAATATACGTATTGAATCTGGAAAGCACGTTACCATCTCGGCTAAAGTGACAGGACATCTTGGAGCGTCGGTGAATCTCTACTATCGCTTAGGGCAGGCTATCGCCGCAAAGGACGCCCTTACGCCATCGGAGGATAATTGGCGGTCTATGTTGATGACTCGAAATGATACGGAGATTGCCTATAGCGTGGTGTTTAAAAATGTCACGCAATCGATGGCGTATTACATCAGGGCGCGAGAGACGGATTCGGAACACTATCAGATAACCGTGGCACGTGAACCGATTGTAAGTCGCTTCCAACTCAAGCTCAATTATCCCAAGTATACCCAACTTTCCCCGCAAGTTTTGGAAGAAAATCTGGGGGATGTCACTGCGCTCATCGGGACGGAAGTGCAGTTTGAGGGAGAAAGCAACAAAGCACTCGCTTCCGCGACGTTGGCGTTTGATGAATCAGAAAACACTAAACTCAAAATCATGTCCGCTTTGACCGAAGCCAAGGATGCCGGGAGTAATCAACTTGCTGGGCGCTTCATCGTTCAACGTAGCGAAAAGTATCGCATCGAACTCATCGATGGCGATGGAATTGCCAATTCACAACCGATTGTGTACACCATTAATGCCATACAGGATACCGAGCCAAAAATAGAAATTGTTGAGCCGGGCAGAGATGTTGTGCTCGATGAGTTGATGAACATCGCCTTACGAATCGATGCGAAAGACGATTACGGTGTCCAAAGAATTCGGTTGGTGTATCGGATTGAAGGGCAAGACGAAGATGAGACTGTTGTCCCGTTGAAAACATGGCAGTCACCACAAATGGCGGCTTACATTGAGTTCCCATGGGATTTGGACGCGCTCGGTTTATTCCCCGAAGATGTGGTTTCTTATCATGTTGAAGCAATCGATGCCGATAATGTCACGGGACCAAATATCGGTAAATCGGACACATATACCGTTCGCTTTCCTTCTCTCGCTGAACTTTATGATGAAATTGAATCGGAGCAGGAGATTGAACAGCAAGGGTTTGAGGCTTTGTATGATGAGCAGGCCGAAGCAACGGCAACAATTAATGACCTGTTGGACAAAATTCGCAAGAGCCATGAGCTTACCTTGAAGGATGAAAAGTTGATGGAGCAGGTTGTTGAGGCCCAGAAGCAGATTGAGCAAACCGCAAAAGAACTCATTGAGGAGATGAAAAAGACCACAGGACAGATGGAAAAAAGGCAACTCTTTGATCTAGAGACCGTTCAGAAGTACCGGGAGTTGCAGGAGTTAATGGAGGAAGCCTTGTCGGAGGAGCATAAAGAACTCCTACGAAAACTATCTGAGGCGTTGGAACAGCAACAGTTGTCTGAGCAGGAGAAAAAGCTGATGGAAGCGAACTTCAATCAGGAACAGTTTCTCCAGCAACTTGAGCGCATGAAAGAACTCTACAAACAGATGATTCTCCAGCAGAAGTTGGAAGCAGCGGTCAATCAGGCGAAGGAGCTTGCTGAACGCCAAGAGCAATTGATGGAACAGGCGAAAGAACTCCTAGACCAAGCAGAGCGTGGGAACGAAGAGAACAAACGCGGTAATGAACTCGCCAAGCAGGAAGAGCGCGTCGCAGAGGGACTAGAAGATCTCCTCGAAAAACTCGATGAACTGGGTCAACAGATGGCGGAACAAGAAAATCTCCAACGAGTTGCTGATGAGGTAAAGCGGCTAAATCAGCTCGCTCGCGAACAGCAGATTGGGGAAAAGCTTCAGCAGACCAGCTCACAGATGCGTGAAAATCGCATGCAGGGCGCAATGCAGTCGGGACAGCAGGCACAACAGAGACTTAGTGACCTGCACCAAAGTTTAGACAATGCACTGGAATTTATGAAAGGGGCAAACTCAAACGAAGCATTGGCTGCTATGCGTGAAGGCGTACGGAGTGGACTTTACCTTTCCCGCGTGCATGAAAATGTCATGGGCGATACCAACGAGCTCTTGCAATCGGGACGTGGGCAGTACACGGAAGGGGAAATTAAACGGTTACAGTCGCTCGCGTCTAACGAATTGGGTATCGCAGCAGGAATCGATCGGCTTGCCAGCCGCCTTTGGGAGTTGGGGAAGCAGCAGATGCAGGTCGATCCCAAGATTGTTTGGCGACTCAATGAAGCCAGCGACGCCCTTGAACGCTCCGCAAAGGCACTAGAGGATCGGAAGCCGAGTCTCGCAGCACCGATTCAGAAACAAGGGATTGCAGATCTCAATGAAGTCATCTCTGAACTCCTTGAAGCAATGAACCAGATGAATCAGCAAATGAGTGCGGCGGGATTGGAGAATATGCTTGAACAGCTTCAGCAATTGGCGCAGAACCAAGGCCAGTTGAATGAGATGGCACAGAATCTGAGTGAACAGATGCGACAGCAGGGCCGAACCCCTGGCCTCGAGCAGATGATGAAGCGAATGGCATATGAACAGCAGATGATTCGTGAAGCGACAGAAAGGCTTGCGGAGATGATGGAGAAATTTTCACAGGCCCTTGGCGATCTCAAGGAGGTGTCGAAAGATATGAAGGAGGTGGAAAAGGAACTCCAGAGCGGAAATCTCAATCAACAGGTGTTGGACAAACAGCGTCAAATTCTCACCAGAATGCTTGAGAGTTCCAAATCGCTGCAAAAGCGGGATGTCAGCAAAAAGCGTAAAAGCACAGTTGCTAAGAAACCGACAAATTCTACCAGAGAGGTTTCCCCACTTGATCCGAAGTTGTTGGAAGCGATACAGCAACTCGAATCGAACTTAAAGTCTGGAGAGGCTGAAGGTATCCCCCTTCAGTATCGGAAGCAGATTGAACAATATTTCAGAGCTTTATCTCGACAAACACGGGGAGCAAAAGCTGAAGGAGGCGAATAAAGATAAGTAAAAGAGGTGTCTTGCTCGCCTTGGACCCATAGTGCTCATCCAGAGACATTGCATCAATTCGGCTGGGTACAACCCCTTCCGAACCGATATCTAATTCTACCCTCTAAAATAGGTCAAATCCTTTATGTACGGTAATGCCGCTTCATATTCAACAATTCCTGCCATCACCAGTTCTTTGAGCGCCTGATCTCTTGTCTGCATCCCATATATTTTGCCCGTTTGAATTGCAGAAAAGATCTGCGGCGTTTTGTTGTTACGAATTGACGCAGAGATCGCCGAGGTCATCTTCATGACTTCCACAGCCGGTACCAGGCCCTGCCCATCCGCGCGGGCTAATAAAATTTGTGAGATAACACCTTGAAGGCACATTGAGAGCTGTGAGCGAATCTGATTTTGTTGATCGGAGGGAAAGCTGTCGATAATTCGATCGACCGTCTGGCAAGCGTCGATTGTATGCAATGTGGCAAACACCAAATGCCCAGTTTCTGCGGCGGAAACTGCCGTTACCATCGTCTCAAAATCTCGCATCTCCCCGATCAGAATCACATCCGGTGATTGCCGAAGTACATGTTTCAAGGCGTCGGCATAAGAGTGGGTATCGGTATAAACCTCGCGCTGTTCGATAATGCTTCTCTGATTGGTATAAAGGTACTCAATCGGATGCTC
>JADFGN010000436.1 GCA_022567695.1 Candidatus Poribacteria bacterium
TATCGGGGGGATTGTAACGGCTGTAGCGGTATAATTTGAAAGGGTGTCCGCATACTACGCAAGACCCATGCCAGCGCTGTCGATGCTTGTCACAATGCAAATCGGGATATAAGAACTTGGGTTATTAACCCGTCTCTGAAGATTTATGGTTGTTCCGTAACGAAGCAATCTGTTTCGTAATGAAGCACGTTGTTTCGTAATGGAACAGATAACGCTAAAGTTCCTCGTCAATTTGTGGATTACTGGAATAGTTCCGTATCGGGGAAAAATGCCACCCACCCAAACCAAAACGAATTCACGCCCTGCACGCGGTTGAGTCGTTCACCGGTCTTTGTATTTATAAGCGCATCCTCGGTGAGCTTCCATTTGACTCCCGCTTCATCGCGGAGATCTGTCGCTTTCCCTGTGAAGGTGTGACTTGCACGTTCAAAAGCGCGTACCCCACTGGATTCAGCCTCGGCAATTAACACCAAGTTGGTTCCCGCAACCGAATCATTGAGTACACCTTTTGCCTTCAGTGATTCGAGTTTGTATGCCTTGTGTGCGTCTCCAACCGTAATGCCATAAACCCACTCCTTAGAAGGCAGCCGACTATCTCTATTGCTAACAGGAAAAAAGGTGCTTGAGTTTTCATCGTAACCAAAATAAGGATCCTTGTTATAATCTCTTGAAAAGCCGGTGTTTACATCTAACACGGTTGTGTCGGGATGCTGGATTAGCCATTCTCCCCACGTTGTCTGAACAGATGGAAGTATTTCCAGCTTCGTGCCTGTGAAAGGTCCAACAACAGCTTCACCCAAGAGTTGTGCCCACAAACTCGCCTCCTTCGTGCCGCGCTCGTACATCAGCAAATCGCTGTTGTATAACAGGCCTGATACGCCAAATATATGTACCTTGCCCTTAATCCGTGAATCGAACACGATGCCTGTGCCACAGAGTGGACAGTAGGAGACTAGGATAGATACGCCGCCAACCTGATCATTGACAATCTCATGCCAGTTCATAATGCGAATCGGATACGCCCGGCTCTCCCCGTTGAATGTGACACCGAGCACAATCTCAGCACTATGTAAGTATTGATTTCCGGTCTGGACTGACACAACTCTGGGATTCGTTAAGGCGGGGATGCCGTCTTTGCCTGGTCCTCCGTCGAAGATCTCATCTAGCGGGATGCTGTGTTGTACATCTTCAGGTAGGAATTCTTGCCTCGGGGTTTCACTACAGCCGAGGATGAAAAAACTCAGAAAAATCTGTAACGCAAGCACGAGAACCATTGCTTTCATTATTTCAACTCCCTTCATTGTTCCAAACGCTCCAGCGCAATTTTTCCCATATTAAACTCTTGAGCGGGATCGAGGGCTTTTACTTGGATAGGAAGCGTTCGGTAACCGGGTTTTCGCACATTGATATTTGCCCCTAAACCAGACCAGATCTTGACTGAAAAATTCCCGTCCTGATCTGATAGCCCACTCAACGGCGCGCAAACTCCCGTCGAGCACTCGATCTGAACTTCTGCTCCCTCTATGGGTTGGCGATTGGATTTATTGATGATTTGCCCCAGCAACGTTGCTCCTTCAGATCGCTGGCGCAAAATGATGAGCTCTGCCTGCCGGGACTCTCCCTTCTGCAATTCGACGTTCGAGATTGAAATATCGGTAAAGAAACCGGTTGCGATGACCTGTAAACTATACTGACCTGAAGGCAGATCTGAGATTTCAAACTGCCCCTCTTCATCCGCAAGGGTGGAGGTGAAATCGACACCGTTTCGTATCACAATGATTAAGGGGCCAACTCCCGGAGGCAATACACGTCCGGTGATCTGTCCGCCCTCTGTTGAGGTCGTGTCCACTTTAGGTGGTTCATCTGTTGTACCGCCGGTTGGATTATCACCGCACCCGATCATCATTAAACCGACGAAAAATCCGCAGAATAACAACAAACTATAAAAAAGTCGCATTGTTCATCAATCCTTTCGTCATGTCAGAGTTCGTGCCAAGGCTGAGGTTTTTTGAGAAGCTATTGTGAAAAATGATTCCAATGTGATATACTCATTACTTGAACGGCGAATCACCAAGTTCCGATTCCATCTTATTTAGATGCAGATGATAGCATTCTGCTTCAGCAGTTTCTGTGACTTCCCATACACAATCAACAAAATAAATCTTGCGGAGGAATGGATGATCGAACATATTGTCCTACTCAAGCTCAAGCCGGATACGACAGAACAACAGGTTCGAACACTGACCAACGCTTTACTGAAAATGGCAGACGAAATTCCCGGAATCGAGGACATCTCTGCTGGTATGAACAATAGCCCGGAGGAGAAAAATAACGGCTTTACCTACGGGTTCATCGTGCGTTTTAGCGATGTGGCGGCACGCGATGCGTACTTGCCTCACCCTGTGCATCGTCAGGCTGCTGGCGAATACCTACGTCCCATTGTGGATGATGTTCTGGTTTTTGACTATGAGCATTGATAATCTCGAAAATGAACGATATGGAAAATTTACTACAAATTAGCAATCGAAAACCGACACGACAGATCAACGTTGGAAACGTCCCAATCGGCGGCGGCAACCCCATCCCGATCCAAACGATGACAACTACCCTCACGCACGATACAGACGAGACCCTTCATCAGATTGAAAGGTGTGTCGAAGCGGGGGCGCAAATTGTCCGCGTTGCCGTCCCCGAAGAAAAAGATGCGAAAGCACTTTCCGCAATTGTTAGACGTGCTTCCGTCCCAATTGTCGCCGACATTCATTTTAACTATCGTTTCGCGCTCGCTGCGGTCGATGCGGGCGTTGCGAAGGTACGAATCAACCCGGGCAACATCGGGAGTGAGGAACGAATCTCTCAAGTGCTTTCAACCGCAAAGGCTGCCGATATACCGATTCGCATCGGGGTTAACGAAGGGTCGTTAGAAAAAGACCTGCTAGAAAAGTACCCGTCACCGACGGCGGAAGCCCTTGTGGAAAGCGCAATGCGCCACATCAAAATTTGTGAAGACCACGATTTTACCGACATCGCAATTTCTGTCAAATCCAGCCATCCGCTGCGGATGATTGAAGCGAATCGGCTACTCTCAGCAAAGGTTCGATATCCACTTCATCTCGGTGTGACGGAAGCGGGAACACCACGTCGGGCGCATGTCAAATCGACAATCGGCATCGGTACGTTGTTGATGGAGGGCATTGGAGATACCATCCGAATTTCGATCACCGGCGATCCGGTCGAGGAGGTCCTGACGGCAAAGGAGTTGCTCCGCACACTTGGTTTGGCGGATAATATCCTAGATGTCATCTCTTGTCCGTTCTGTGGGCGAGGCGATCCCCAAGCCGACTACGAAGGTATTGTCATCGCCGCTGAGGAATTATTAGAGAAGCACGGCATTAAAATTCCCGTTGCTGTCATGGGCTGCGAAGTGAATGGTCCCGGAGAGACCCGTAACGCCGAGATTGGTATTCACTTAGGTGGAAAGGAATTAGCTGTGTTGAAGGTTCGCGGTGAGCGCGTGCGGACATTTCGTGGGCGGGATGAGGTCAACCCGCAATTTCTGGCGAATGCGCTGTTAGAGGCCGCACAGCAACTGCAAGATGGGAATACGGCATGAATTGGAGGAGAACTATGGATAACCCCCAAACAACAGTTACATTCCTTGGCACGTCAACCGTCGTGCCGACAGCAAGACACGACACCGCGAGTTTCATGATTAACGGAAAATATCTCGTAGACACGGGATGGTACGCCGCAATCAAGATGCTTGAATACGGCTTCAATCCAATGCAGTTGGAGTATCTGTTCATCACACACTTCCATCACGACCACTACATCGGCTTGCCGCATCTGCTGTTTTACCTGCGCATGCGTCGTCGAGAACGTCCTGATCGGCCCCCGCTGAAGATTATTGGTCCGGCGGAGGATATCGAAAAGGTTGTTGAACTTTCACGCCGCTTCCTGCAAACAGATCGCTTTCCAGATGTAGAATGTATTCCAGAGATCATTCCGTTAAATCCAGGTGAATCGTATCAGGAACAAGCCTTCCAAATTGATACCTGTTCCACAATTCACGCCGTCCAGGGACTGTGCTATAAATTCACGGACAGTCGATCGGGAGGGGTTTTTGCATTCACCGGCGACACGGCTTATCACCCACCCATCGCTGAACATATCAAAGGCGTTCCCTTTCTTATCCATGAAGCATCACATGGACCGGAGAATCCAAAACTCGATGCAAACACCGGACATTCAGGTGCTCCCCAAGCTGCGGCCATTGCGAAAGCGGCGGGCGTTGATTGGTTGGCACTCATCCATTGTGCGGAGCAAAGTGCCCAAGCTGCATTGTCTGCAGCGCAACAGATCTTCCCCAACACGATTTTTCCAGATGATGGGCAGACTGTGGCGCTTAATGCTGACGGCGTCGTTTCGATCTCGGCTTGAAATTCAATAGGCCGATGTTCCCATTCCGAGGCAACTTTTGCCCGGTTTGTCGATCGATATAATACCGGGGTACGCACGTATGATACAGCCCAAAGCAACATCTCCCTCCCAATTTCGATTCTTCAACCTTCTACAGTCTATCCCTGCCCAATGCCTTGGTTTGGCACTCTTCTTCTGGATATATCACAAGCTTCTCATCAATTGGATGAGGAATCTTTCAATTAACCTTGGGGCAGTAACATTCCATAGTCATGTGGTTCCGCTTTATGCCCAGCCACAAACCAATTTTAGCCTGTGGATACTTCCTGCGTTAATCGTTCTGACCGGTATTCTACTTTTTTGCCGGAAACTCTTTCTTCAAAAGACGGTAAAACTCTCTCGGCTCTTCATCATTGCAATCGCCTGCTTTCTTGCCATCGGAATTAGTGTCGCTCAGATTGACGGCTATCGAGAGATTGATGATGAACAATTGCCAGCATTCCTTGAATCCTACACGCGCACGGGAAACGAATACTATGGCGATGTGCCTAAAGTTAATGAGATTGGGCCTATCACTTTTTTGCGGGATTATGCCAAGCCAGAGGTGTTTACAAAACTATCCGGGCATGGGCAAACACACCCGCCGGGCGGTGCCTTGTTCCTGTGGATTATCAGCAAAATCTTCGGATATAATCTGTTATCGGCGTCGCTTGCATCGATCTGCTTCACAAGCCTAACGGTGATACCGATTGCGCTGCTCGCCAGAGATCTACACGGGGAATCGGTCGGGCGATACGCGCTAGCCCTGTTCCTGATTACACCCAACTTCGTCATGTTCACAACCACATCGATGGATGGTCCTTTCAGCGTTTTCCCAATCGTAAGTGTCTACCTATTTTACAAAGCCTTGCGCACCCATGCGATTCTTTACGCAATTTTGACCGGCATCGCACTTGGATTTGGGATGCTGATGACCTACGCCACTGTGTTCATTGGTGTCTTTTTCGGAAGCGTTGCTCTGCTTACCCTGATTGTCAACCGAGAACAATTCAAGCATCAATTGAAGGTAATATTAATCGCTGCGGGGGTATTCGCTGCATTTTACCTGCTGATGTTCCTACTCACAGGGTTCAACTTTTTTGAAGTCTTGTGGGCTGCCGTAAAAAAGGACGAAAGAGGCATGGGCACCGGATACGAGTCGATTGGGCGTTACTTTCACTTGAGCATTGCAAATCTGTTCGCTTTTCTGATTGGGATTGGTATTCCAATGACAACCGTCTGGATAAGGCAAATCGTGCGAACGATTCGACACACACGGAGCGGTGAAGCTATCGACACCTACGTGATTGGCTACCTGATTGCGCTGCTTGGGATTACCTTCTCCACACTTTTCACGATGGAGGTCGAACGAATCTGGATCTTCATGATACCGTTCATTGTTATTCCTGTTGCCAAATATCTTCATGATCGTTGCGAGCAACAGAAGAGCCTCGCCGATTTTTATTGGGTCGCGGGGTTATTGTGTGCTCAATTAGTTTGGTTTGAGGTTACACAGTATACCTATTGGTAGGGAGGAGAAATTTTTGAAATGAGGGTAACTGCGGCAATGCATCGACAACGGAAAACCATCATTCGACTTTTTTCGCCGGGCCGCCTCAGATTTGTCTCCGAACCAGTTATCAATCTGATAATATGCGTCTTGCTCATCAGCCTTCCCATTGGATGCTCAACCCAAACCAAATCATATTTGAAGGCTCTGCAACAAAAAAACGGTTTTATTGCTTCCGCGCCGACGGACATAGAACCTATAATCTTAAGGCCCGTGATTCATGGTCTGCATGCAGTCGGTGCTGGAGAAGTCCCACGGCTCGGCAACAAGATTGGAGCGGCGGCGACTCCAGGTATTGAACTTACCATCGATCGAACAGCGGGTTTTGACATCGGAGAAGAGGGGTTTAAGGTTTATACGCCGAATGGCTATACCGACAATAAAC
>JADFGN010000437.1 GCA_022567695.1 Candidatus Poribacteria bacterium
AAATAAGATCTTAAAGGTTTATATTTAAACTTGCTTAACTAATTTTCAAGATTAAAGTTGTCATTCTGAGGCTCCCGATAAGATCGGGATTCAGAGCAATTTGCGAAGAATCTGGGAAGCAGAGACTCTTCGCTTCACCCAGAGTGACAGGATTGGAATGCAAGACTTGTCTTGCCTCCCACCTGCAAAACAAGTTTTGCACTCCACAAAATATCGACTTTAATCCTGAAAATTAGCATTTTTCACAAACAAATTCCCCCACATCTCGATGGGCTGATAATCTCCACTCCAGTTCGCGCCGACAATGTCTAAGTTCCCGGTGCCATCCGTATCCGCAACACAGATCTTGTGCGAGCCCGTCGTCGCAATCACTTGCTGTTCCCATGTTATCGCATCTCCAGCGTTGCGGTAGACCATCACACGTTTCCGATGGGATTGGTGCATCTCCGCTGTCACGATGTCGAGATGCCCGTCATTATCTATGTCGCAAATGACCAAGCTGTGAGCGAAGTCAATCGAATCGCCGATGAGATGTTCCGTCCACTCATCGGTGATTGGGTTGGGCGGAACTTCAAACCACGATATTCTATGCGGTCCTTCTGAGCGAGTAAGCACGACATCAAGGCGTCCATCCATGTTCATGTCAGCCACTTGGACGACGGCGTCTTCAGGCCACGCGGCGAAAATGTGTTCCCGCCACTCACCGCGTAAGACATCTTCCGGGGCTTCATACCAACGACCACCAATTACCACGTCAAGCCTTCCATTGTTATTAACATCTCCAATGGCAAGCCCTTCACCAGCGGGACAAGGGATGACACATTGATTCCATACGCTGCCCTCTTGCTTCCGAACAACGAATTTATCTCCGTCAGCCCCCTGCGTTCGTGTGACGATTTCCAGACGCCCATCCCCATCAATATCGCCGACCTCAATATCATGTGCGCGAGGAGGACCGATAATATGATGCTTCCACGGCTGAGTGGCAGCATCCCCCGAAGGCCTTGGATTCTCATACCACTCAAGCCGATTGTGGGTATACCATTCAGAAATGAGGATGTCCACATCCCCGTCGCCGTCCATATCAATAAGCTTGGCATCTGTGCTCCACTTTCCAGATGGCGCGATCACATGTTTCGTCCAGTTGGGAGCCGCATACCACACGAGAGGGCCTCCATTACTGCTGGCAACCACGACATCAGCGAATCCGTCTCCATTTATGTCGCCTGCGACTTTAATGTGCGGATTCGTCGGACCTTCGGGGTCGATAATTCTATGCTGAAACGGAATTGTTTGATTCGCACTCATTTCCAAATATCTCCCTCAGCGCCGTAGGGGGCGAGGCATCCTCAACTTTCATTTTTCACCCCTTGTTAATAAGCGATTGAAACTTCAGTCAATATGCTTCTTCTAGCCATTAGTGTCGCCATATTCAGAACTCCGCAATGTTCACCGTTTCGTCATCTCTGCATCTTGCATCACTTGTATCCTGTATCTCCATCCAGGATGTACGTTTCAAGATACAATGTGGTGACATGTCCAGAATTATATTTTGCAGACTACTGATATTTTCGTTGACACTTCAATCCTCTACAGTGTACCTTACATTTAGCAAAATGTCAAAAGAAGGATAATTGGTGGATTTTCACGCTTGACGTTCTGAAGATGGCAAAAGAAACTAAAAAGGACATACTCACAACAGAGGGCAACCAAGGCAGTGTGGCGCGATCGGCGGGAATCGTCGGCATTGCGGTGATGGGCTCACGTCTACTTGGATTGGTGCGCGAACAGGTCATCGCCTATTTTTTCGTATCAGGAATTAGTGCCGATGCTTTTTACGCGGCCTTCCGTATTCCCAACATGGTGCGAGATCTCTTCGGAGAAGGAGTGTTGAGCAAAGCTTTTGTGACGACGTTCACAGCAACGGAAATGGAAGATGGTGAAGAAGCTGCGTGGCAATTAGCCAACCATGTTTTTCACCTGACAGCTTTAGTATTGACGGCATTAATCCTGATTGGTATTCTTGCTGCGCCGTTCATTGTTAATCTAATGTTCATCGGGGAAGGGTTTGATATCCAGTTCGCGCCAAAATTCGTGAGAATTTTTGATGTTATCTCGCCGGAAAATCCGCTTCAAGGGCTTTGGGGAGAACATTTCGGCTTTACCAGCAAGCGTGAACTCACAGTTTACCTCACGCGAATTATGTTCCCGTTCTTGATGCTGGTTTCGTTTGCAGCAATTGCGATGGGGTTGCTTAATAGCAAGGGCAAATTTGGGGTTCCCGCGTGTGCGTCATCATTTTTTAACCTTGGATCGCTGGTTGTCGGCGTTTGGGGATACTACGCCTCTCAACAGATTGGACTTCATCCAACGACGGGCATGGCGGTCGGTGTTCTTGTTGGCGGAGCATTACAGTTTCTAATCCAGATGCCATCAATGTGGCAGATTGGATTTCGATATCGACCGCGAATCAGTTTTCGTGATGAGCGAGTGCGCCAAGTGATGCGATTAGTCGGCCCCGCAATTTTGGGCGTTGCAGCGTTACAGATAAATCTATTCGTCAACGGCATCTTCGCGTCGAAAGGTGAAGGCTGGCTCACATGGATTAGCCGCGCATTCCGGCTGATGCACTTGCCGATTGGCATATTCGGCGTCGCAATTTCTACCGCCGCGCTCCCAAATCTCGCCAAACTCGTGGTGCAAGGGGAAATCTCAGATTATCGTCGATCTTTTTCGTATGCGTTGCGTCTAACGCTGCTGCTGACGTTGCCCGCATCGATTGGACTCATGGTACTTGCTGAACCAATCTGTCGGTTGATCTTCGAGTTGGGGAGAGCAACATCTTTAGACACGCAACAAACGGCAGGTGCCCTCTTTTTCTACGCCTTCGGGCTGTGTGGTTTCTCGGCGGTCAAGATCGCGACGGACGGATTTTACGCTTTCAATGACACTCGGACCCCTGTCAAAGTTGGTTTTTGCACCGTTGCACTCAACATTATTCTAAACTACCTTTTCATTTACCACTTGAATTTTGGTCACCGATCGCTGGCTTTGTCAACCTCATGCACAATTACGTTGAATTTTCTGGCATTGCTAATATTGCTGCGGCGAAAGGTAGGCGGGTTAGGACTGGCTGGAATAGGGGTGGTGCTAATCAAAATCTTTGCGGCGTCTGGAGCGATGGGGCTGGTCTGTTGGTGGACAAATTTGTGGATTGAGGATTGGATTGGCGTTACTGGTACGAGCGCGCGGTTGATTGGTGTATTCGTCCCGATTGGGCTTGGAATCGGTGTGCTAATCAGTGGGTGTAAGTTGCTGAAGGTTCAGGAGTTAGATACGTTGTTGCATGCCATTCGCAGAAGACGGTGATTTGCGACAATCCTTACCTCCTTATAAAGCCGATGTCACAAGGTGATACAATTTAGAAACTGTCCGATCAAAATCACCGGAAATGTGATAGCTTTCACCACCATCTTTTACGGTGCGAACCAGAATTGTCTTCTTGGGGCGATGGTAGTAATGCGCCTCTGTCGGGCTGCCTTCGTTACGAAAATCGGGAAAGTCGATGAGATCGAAATTAGCGGTCATGAAATGACGGATCTCCTCCCCACGTTGAGCGGCGATGTTTCGAGCCATCGATAGACTTTTGAGATAAACTTCCGGTCCCATCACGGCAGAGCCTAGATTGAGGAAAACTCCCCCTTCTAACTTCGATATGCTGTGGGCGAAACGGAGAAAATCCTCGCCCGTTGTATAGCCCATCGCGGCATAATCGGCGGACGGATGCTGGTCAATGATATCGTAACCGATTCCTTTATGTACGGTTATCGGAATGCCTAACCGATACGCTGCTGCAAACATGCTAATTTCTCGGTGGGGAAACCGGATCTCCCCTTCCTGAATCAGCCTGCCGATTGCTTCGCCAAAACCGATCTTGTCCCGATACCCCTGAATGATCGCCTCATTGATATACCGTCCTGTCTCTTCCCAATTTCCGAACTTACCATCCCGGATATACCGCTCAACATCCTCCAATGTTGCGCCGATAAGGGCAAGTTCAAAATCGTGGATTGCCCCAGCACCGTTCGTTGCTACGTGTGTGAGGATGCCCCGCTCCATCAGATCAATGATGAAACGCGAATTTCCCCGACGCATGACATGTGCTCCCATCATCCAAATAATCTGCTTGCCGTGACGATACGCTTGCACAATCCCATCCGCAACGCATCGCAAATCTTCACTCTCGTAAGGTGGCGTTTGTGCATCTAGGGAATAGATGTCTGCAACAGTCATCTTATGTTTACGCTGAGATAAAGGCAGAATCTTTAATTGTGTTCGATCTAATTTTGGGTAAGGCACCGTTGATTTTTCTCCTTCGAACTGTGATTGTGGTTGTGATTATACCAAGGAAGTCTCATGACTGCAAGCTACGAATCTGTTGATTACGTACTCACTTTCGGCAATTCGTTTGAAAATCTTTACAATGTGGGTTATAATAGCCAATCCAACGTTTTTGAGGAAAGACAATGCTTCAGAAAGCTGGTTATTGCCTTCTCATTCTCGCGTTTTCGACGATTGGGTGGATTGGCAGTTGGTCGCGACTGACTCAGAATGGAAACGTTCACTATGCAGAAGGAGAATACGATTCGGCACTCGAAGCGTATCAGCAAGCAGTTAAGCAGCGACCCGACGACGCAATCTCGCACTATAATCTGGGAACCGCTTTGTATCAAAAGGCACAATTTGATAAGGCGGCGAATGCTTTCAGGCACTCACTGGTGGCGACAGATTCAATGCTTCAGGCGCGTGGACATTACAATTTAGGAAATGCGCAATTCCAGTTGGGGGATATCCGGGGTGCTATTCGATCTTACAAGAATGCACTACGCTTAAATCCCACCGATCAGGATGCCAAGTATAATCTTGAGTTGGCGTTTGAGAAACTGAAGCAGCAACAGCCGCAAGGCCAGAGATCTGACATCGGAACCAAGCAGCAAAAGACACATCGGGATAAAATGCCAAAGCAAGAACCTTCTACCGCCCAAGTTGAAGAATCTGAACCGCATCCGATGTCCAAGGAAGATGCGATTAGACTCCTCGAGACCCTCCGCAATGATGAAAAAGCACTTTGGAAAAAGCTATTGCAGAAGCGATTCGCGAGACATCGTAGACCTGAAAAGGATTGGTGAGCTCTTTATCGGGATTTGGAAGATGATAATTATCCTTCCACTTGCCCTATGCCTTATCTCTTTTTGTATGGAAGTTGCTTACAGTCAGGACATCCATGTATCCGCAGAAGTCAGTCCGCAACAAATTCATTTGGATGAGCGTTCGATGTTGCGGGTGACCATCTCGGGCAAGACACGACTCCAACAGCTTCAGCCGCCTCAACTTGAGTTATCGCCGGAATTCATCGTCTCCTATAATGATTTATCGAATCAATACCAATGGAACGGGGATCAGATTTCCCCTTCTCTCACATGGTCTTATGAGCTTATCCCCCAAAAAGTAGGGCAATTTACGCTGACAGGGATTCGGATTCCTTATGGCGGCAAAACTTATGCCGCCCCTCCACTCTACATCACGATTTTGCCTTCAACGCAGGAGCCAACTCGAAGTAAACGCGCGCCAAATTCCTTCACAGATGCCTTCACCAAAGCAATTCATAAAGTGTCGGCATTCGTTGATAACCCCCATCCTTACGTCAACGAACAGATCACGTACACCTTTCGTTATCTTTACACGGCGCGGCTTCCAAGCCTTGATTCGCCGACATATTCCTTGCCTTCGCTGACAGGTTTTTGGACAAAAAAACTCCCTAAACCCCCTAAGAAAACAGAGGTCATCGATGGCACCGAGTATTGGGTCGTAGAAGTAGAAGTTGCCCTATTTCCAATTGCGGCAGGCAAAACGAGAATCGAACCCACGCAACTGACGCTTCCCGTCGGAGATACTGACACACCTAAAATTTTAGCCACCGACGCAATTGAGATTGCGGTGCGTCCACTTCCTCAAATGGAGAAGCCCCCAAACTTTACAGGAGCGGTTGGCGAGTACCAAATCGATGCGAAGGTCGATCGCAGCACAGTCGAGGCAGGTAGCGGGTTCACTTTGTGGCTACAGGTGTCAGGGGTGGGGTATTTTGAAAAGTTGAAACCACCCATTAGCCCTCCTATTCCCGACGCGACAATATACCATCCCAAGGTGACGGACAAAATCGACGAAATCCGCTCAAAGGTGTGGGGAAGTCGCACCTATGAATATGTTATCATTCCATCAAAGTCGGGGCGTTTGACAATTCCGGAGATTGAGTATCCCTATTTCCATCCCCAAAAGAAGCGTTATCAAATTGCCCGTACGGGTGCAATCGAGGTAACCGTGCTTTCCGCCACAACGACAGATTCGCAAT
>JADFGN010000438.1 GCA_022567695.1 Candidatus Poribacteria bacterium
CCCGGCGGGAGGTTGAAGTAATGTGCACTCCGTTCGTTCGTGGGACCATCCCATTCGGAATCCTTGGATTGAATCGGCTTCCCCGTATAGAGCTCATGCCCTTCTAATTGATAGAAATACTGCATGGTTTGTGGCCGGGTGATAAAACTAATGGCTCGATAGTTGATTTGCAGATTCTTTGGACCCAGGTAAGGCTCCGCCGCCTCTGGATGGGTTTCAACACCATCAGCGACAATCGATTCGATATGAACCAAAGGAGGAACGGGGCATAGCAACAATCCCGGATCTGATAGGTATGTGGGATAGAGGTCGGAAAGCCAGTCGGGCATGTCGCCATCGTGGTCAGCACGGTAGGCGGCAATGGCTTTTCCGATCGCTTTGAGGTTTTCCTCACAGCCGTTTTGGAGCTGCTCCCGCTCTGACGAATTGGCGTTGAGAGGAAGTTGAGCAAAGATTGAAAGCACGAGGTTTTTTACAATCAGAGATGGGGTCATTGGGAACTCCTTTCTTCATTATTTCGTTGTCGCGCCATCGTTAACCGATCATGCGGGAAAATCACCCGCTTCACACATTGCTAAAAATGGATTCTCTTTGACTTCAAGCGGAAATTGAATCACCCTCCGGCGTCGCGCCGATTCGTAGCAACCCATGATGACCTCTAATACGTCACGACCATTTTGCCCATCAAGCGGGTGCGGCGCGTTCGTCTCGATTGAACGCAACAGATCTTCAAGCTCAAGTGTGATAGCGCCCTTCCGAGGCTGTAAATCAATTGGCTCGACTGTTGTTCCGCGGACGATGCGCAAAATAGGGGTGTCATTAACAGGTCGATCGCCGTCAAGTTCGAGGCGTCCCTTGTCCCCGTGGATGATGAAGCCGTGGTAGCGAAAGTCCTGTACGGGGCGCAGCGGCACCCGTGGTGCTCGCCCGGCAAGCCCCCAACTGAGGTTAGCGTGGACCTGGTTTTCAAAAGCAATAAACGCCGTGCCCGCATCTTCGACACGGTGTCCGTAATACATCTGACCGGAATGACCATCCACTTGTGCCAGCAGATGCGACACACGTGGGTCACCCAGTAGTGACAGGAGCATATGGATGGTATGGGTTCCGTCTGTATGAATGCAGCTTGGAAGCAGATATGCCTCCGCCGAGTGAACTGCGCCGATTGCACCGGCGGCGATCAGCTCTCGCGCTTGGGCGTACTGTGGCATATAGTAGCGTTGATGGCTGACGGTCAGCTTTGTACCCGAAGCGCGGCATGCAGCAAGCATGCGGTCAGCTTCCTCAAGATTCATCGCCATTGGTTTCTCACAGATAATTCCTTTGACACCACGCTCAGCAGCATCAACGACCATCGTGCAGTGGAGTCGGTCATGGGTTACAACTGAGATTAGGTCGGGAGAAACTTCGTCGATCATCCTTTTGTAGTCGGTGTAGGTATGTTCGGCGTCCGTGTGTTCGCGGAAACGATTCAGGGCGTCTTCGG
Organism: Candidatus Poribacteria bacterium; assembly: GCA_022567695.1. GTDB lineage: Bacteria > Poribacteria > WGA-4E > WGA-4E > PCPOR2b > JADFGN01. The sequence goes on from JADFGN010000438.1 coordinate 1,487, forward strand.
AGATGTCCGCTACCGCGACGACGGGAATACCGGCTTCCTTATATGCTCGGACATGACCTTGAGCCATTCTCCCGTAACCGATGATTGCGGCGTTGTACGTGCTCATGTGTTGCCTCCTTGTGCTTATAACTCGACTTTGTCACATTTGTTCGTAGTGACCCGATTCATCGGGTTTCGGTCGATTCGACTCGATAAATCGAGTCACTACAAACCCACAGTTCATGCACGTTGGTTCGTAATGTGATAAAGTCGTAATAAACTGGTGCGTAAAAAACTAATAACAGACTTCCAACACTTTGCATCTTGCATCCGGATTCAAGATACAGGAAATCATCGGAGACTTCGTAAAATATGAGCTAATTATGCACGGCTCAGTAAACGTCCCGCTTTTGAAGTACCGCCTCGCCACAGATCATACTGCGGGTCTGCGTACCGATCAAAAAATGCGGTGAGTTGGGCTTGGAGTTCCGCGATAATCAGCCCATATTCCGTGTGCCCGGCAAGGTTATTGCGCTCGCTTGGGTCTTTCTCCATGTCATAAAGTTCGTTTGGGCCGTCAGGATACCGCCACGTGTATTTCCATTTGTCATTGCGAATCATGCGTACATTTTCAAACTCATGGAAAATCACATCGCTCCAAGATAGTTCATTTCCAAGTAGCGCGGGCGCGTAGCTTTTACCCGGCAGTGATGTCATCGACGGATGTGGCGTAGAAGAAATCTTCTCGTCTAAACCAAGATAAGAAAGCACAGACGGAAAGAAATCGTAATTACACGTCCGACTCGAAAAAAGCGTTCCCGCCGGAATCCTGTTAGTATGACGGAAAATTAACGGGATATGAATGGTCTCTTCAAAGGTATGTATGGGTCGCGAATGATCTCCCATGCCCCACATGCCGTGATGTCCCCCGCATAGCCCCTGATCGGCGGTAAAGATAACCAGTGTGTTCTCATCAAGTCCATAGCTGTTTAAGGCATCGAGGATCTCTCCAACACCGTCATCAACACCGCTGACGGCTGCCGCGTATCCTCGAATGCTAACGAGATTGTTGATAATCTCGCGGTTGTTCACCAACCACGGATGGATGGGTTCGCGTGGAAAACTCGTGAGTTCCTTGTCGGCATAATACGCGGTATGCCGATTTTCATGCGTCTCCGTCATGTGTTGCCCAAGTCCATACGGTCCATTGTATCCAACAAACAGGAAGAACGGCTCCTCGTGGTTCTGTTTGAGAAAGTCGAGCGCATGCTCCGTGATGGCATCCGTGTAATAGCGCGCCTCTTTGTAAACCTTTTCCTCCCAGATTGCTTCCGCATTATAAAATGTGCTGGTATGTCCGCGAGGCTTGGTAAACCAGTAAGTGAAACCTTCCTGTGGCCGAAGACTATCGCCCAAATGCCACTTGCCACTCAAACCGCAACTGTATCCTGCATCCGCCATAACTCGCGGAAGGTTGGTGAATTCCTGTATTGTGCAATATGCCTCTGGGCCCATTTGCGAATCCGGCTTCTCCCCGCCGAGGTAACTGTGGACACCGTGCTGCGATGGAATCAGCCCTGTCAGAAAAGTCGCTCGGCTCGGAGAACAAACTGAATTGACGCAATAGGCATTGGTAAAACGCATACCGTCGGCAGCCAAGCGATCAATGTTCGGAGTACGGATATCTGGATTTCCGTAGCAGCCGAGTGTCCACGCTCCTTGGTTATCCGTCATAATAAAAAGGACGTTTGTTTTCATAAAATTTACACGACTTTTTCACTTAGCCGATCCTAAAACCTCTCCCCCGGCCCCTCTCCTGCGAGGAGAGGGGGGGTTAGGTCTGATTGCATTCGGATGATAACTGAAAACTCATAAAATTTACTCCACATATCCCTGCTTTGCCCAAACCTGTTTTGCAAGAGATTTCGCCGGTTCAGATGGCTCAATGTCACCGAGGATGCTGCTTGGCGGTTGTCCGTCCTTCTTGCGTTTCGGGTCCGGTGACCAGTCATCATTCTCGTGAAGCTTCCGTACCGACTCTTTGCGAAAGTCGGGGACCGCAACAGGAGCAGAATCGTTAAGTGCCGAACGCCACGCCAAAATTCCAACAATGCTCATGTCGATGCCACGATAAACGTCAAGATAGGGTTGCTCACCGGTACGAATGGCTTCCGCGAAATGATAACTGGTAAAGAAATCTCCGCCGCCATGCCCCGTTTTGGTAGCTTTATCGCTGTGGGCTGAAAAATCCGGTTTGTAAACAACCTCTGTAGCTTCATCCTCGCCCTTCTCCCACGGCTCACGCCAGAGGCGCAATCGCCCCTTGTCACCGTGTCGGCAATTTTCCATCAGCCCTTTATTGCCGTGGATACGTACGTAGTTGCCGTGACCGCGCAGTGCCCCATGAAGCGACTTCATCACGGCGCCGTTGTCCATTCGACAAATAATCGTCGCACACGTATCGCTGCGTTTCATGTGCATCGTTTGGGTCGGATCGCTGAAGTCATAAGGGACAACAAACCCGTTTACCTTCACGGGACGGGTGTCTGTGATGAACATCACCGGAGCAATAGAGTGAGTGCAGTAGTAGGTCGATGGAATCCAGTTCCGCCAATGATCCATTCCGCAGCTTCGAGCCAGCTTTACTTCGGCGGGGTCTGGATGGACGTACTCTCCTTCGCCGTACTTGAATTCACCGATTTCGCCTTTTTGATACAGGCGACGCATTTCCTGATTATAGACCATGTACGGGTAGTTTTCGGCGAACATGTAAACCTTGCCACTCTTCTCAAATGCACGCGCAAGCGCGACCCCTTCAGCCAGTGTGTGACAAGCGGCGCATTCACTCATCACATGTTTCTCCATCTCGAAGGCTTTAATTGCAAAAGGCGCATGTTCGTGAAAATAGTTGCACAACACCACTGCGTCCATGTCATGTTCGAGAAACTTGTCATAGTCGGTGTATGTCGTCACTCCAAGCTCATCCCCAACTCGCTTTAGCTTTTCTTCCCAAGTATCACAGATTGCTACCAACTCGAGTCCCGCTGCCGCTGCTACCCGCATATAGGACTGTCCACGACCCGCACCGACGACGCCGATGCGAATCTGCTTTTCTTTTGAGTGCTGTATGTTCGTTATAATAACCAGCTCCATATTGAAATGTTACGTTTATCAATACCAGATGCAACATTCAGGATACAGGATTCATCTGCATTTTGCATCTGGTATCATGACCGGGCTCTGGCGCACTTCTTGTGGACTTGGTGTCATTGAAAAATGCACCATTAGGCTGGATCCGGTCGTCGAGCGGATTTTGCAATATCCCGAGATGACAATTTAGCTCGACTCCACACAATTTCTGCCAGAACCCATGACCGACTGAATGCACGGTTTTAAGAAAACTTCCCTTTGATTTTATAAAATCGTAACTAATACCAATTCTCGATCAATGTGCTACTAACTTCGAGGTTTACTACCGACACTCATTAAGGTCCCTTACGTGTCAGCCTGAGCGTAGCGAAGGATCTCCGGAAGATTCTTCGCTACGCTCAGAATGACAGATTAGTTGCTTTTAGATTTGAAATTGGCATAACTCAAGTTTTGACTATCCACCGGGAATGTAGAGGTGGCGATCGGTGAGCGGCAATGACACTCGCGCTCCGTCCTGTAGGTGAGAGTGTGCCAGACCAAACTGTACCTCGACAGATAACATGGTCACGTCAATGTTTCCGGTTGTCCTTTCGCCGGTTTCCATCTCACGGATGATGTTCCGAATCGTGCAAACTGTGGGACTTTCGCCAGTCGGTTTGATAAGCTTTTCTTCGAGCGTTGATTCACCTCTCGTACCACGACGCACGCAAAATACCTGTCCATTATCCCAAGCAAAAGCACGCCCTTCGGTTCCGTGCACATCAATGTCAAACCTCCCCGGAATTGGCACAAACATCCCTTCGGCACCGTTGGAATATCCAACCCGAAAAAAATCGACCATCGGATCGGCGATCTCTTCCCCAGAAGGTGGCACAAAGGCATGCTTGTCCGGCTCATAGTTGGGCTGAGAGCGCGTACCTTGTGATTCAACAAGCCGTCCCTCGACCCAACTCGGTTTCGCATCCCCCAACAACATTGATACCAAATCGAGCGTGTGTGGATGGTGTTTGATTAGGTCGGTGTAAGTGTACATGATAGCATAACGGGGCTCGCCGATTTCTCCGTCGGCAATGGCGTCGCGCATGCGAATATAGCCGTCGTGGTGACGACGCATTGCTCCCCAGTTAAAAGCAACATTGTTCTTCTTACAAGCGGCAACAATTCGATCTGCTTCTTCTAATGATGCACACAACCCTTTTTCGGCGTATATGCCCCGCACACCGTGTTCAGCCGCGAAGATGATCGGTTCGGCACGCGCAAACGAAGGCGTGGTCACGCTCACGATGTCCGGTTTCTCTTTTTCGATCATATCACGATAGTCAAGGTAGGCGTTGGTGACGCCGAAACGTTCTACAAACCGCTTCAAACGCGCTTTGCCTCTATTCGCAACAGCGACGACTTGGGTCTGTTCGATGGCGGCGTAGGCACTGAAGTGGCCATAGGGGCTTGAAAATTGATTGACCGAAAGCTCATCCTCAATGAGTCCGCCCATTCTCCCTGTTCCGATGATGGCAACCCGATATATTTTTTCTGTCATTAGTCCTCCTGTTTTGCGACGGAATCTTAGAAAACTAAATCCCACAATTAACGTAAACGCTAATGTAAACCTGAAAAATAAGCTAATCTTCTCTCCTATACTTGTGCCATTCTATCATAGGTGAATCAATTTGTCATCGAAATTTTGGTGTTGTTTTTTTTGAAAACCATGCTATAATCATGATACTTTCAGCACGTCAACAAGAAAGGATTTTTAGATGATTCCTCTTATCAGCACTATTTGTTATGGGCCCATA
>JADFGN010000439.1 GCA_022567695.1 Candidatus Poribacteria bacterium
TATAGAAGAAAATTCTAGATTACCAGATGCTGAACAAGAATGGTATGAGGAATTGCGTCACAAGTTTGATCAAGAAATATTGAATGAACAGGAACTTATGGAATATCAATCCCTCATCCAACAGCTGGAGGTACGCAACGTTAAGCGTATTGAAGCACTTGTTGCCTTAGCACAACGACGCGGGAAAACTTTACGAGGCATCATGGTAGAACTGGGTTTGAAGGGGGAAAGCGGTGCCCTCTGAGCATATTCCCATAGCACTTCGTCGCCAAGTTAGTGAACGTGCCCAAGGGCTTTGCGAATACTGTCGCTGTCCTGCTCATTTTACCAACGCCGCCTTTCATTGCGAACATATCCAACCTCGCAACGCTGGTGGAGAAACGGCTCTGAACAATCTCGCGTGGGCATGCCCGTGTTGCAACGCACATAAATATATCAAAACCCATGCCTTCGACCCACAGACAAGACGTTCCATCCCACTCTTTAACCCACGTTGCCAACGGTGGTTGAGGCACTTTATGTGGATTGCAGACTTTATGCTCATCGTGGGACGAACCATGGCAGGTAGAGCAACTGTAGAAGCGTTGCATTTAAACCGTCCCGAACAAATCAATTTACGACGGGTACTCTACGCTGCTGGAGAACACCCACCCCATGTGGAATAGATTCCAAAACTGAGAACGAAAAGAGGCTAAAAAATGGAAGGACTGAAAATTGGTGATAGAATTTATCAATCACGATTACTAATCGGCACGTCAGGTTATCCGAATCATGATGTGATGACCCGCGCAATGGAAGCTAGCGGTGCAGAGATTGTTACCGTGGCGTTGCGCCGTGTCAAATTCAGCGAAACGTCGGGAGAAAATCTGTTTAATCTCCTGCGCGAAAGAGGACTTGAAATCCTACCGAATACCGCAGGGTGTTACACCGCGAAGGACGCAGTATTGACCGCTCACCTTGCGCGTGAGGCACTTGAAACAGATCTGATTAAGTTGGAAGTCATCGGCGATGATCAGACTCTATTTCCCGATGTTGAACAACTGCTATCCGCAACGAGGACATTGATCAAAGATGGATTTACCGTGCTTCCGTACTGTAACGATGATCCGATTACGTGTAAAAAGCTTGAAGACCTCGGGTGTGCAACGGTCATGCCGTTGGGCGCTCCGATTGGCTCGGGCATGGGCATCTGCAATCCTTACAACATCCAGATCATCCGCGACATTGTCAGCGTGCCGCTGATTGTTGATGCCGGGGTTGGAACAGCTTCGGATGTCGCTATTGCTATGGAGCTCGGCTGTGACGGTGTCTTACTCAACACGGCAATCGCTAAAGCGAGACGCCCCGTTTTAATGGCGGAAGCAATGAGAAAAGCAATCGACGCAGGGCGACTGGCATTTTTAGCTGGACGTATCCCGAAAAAACTCTACGCAACTGCATCAAGCCCGTGGGAGGGGTTAATTAACCCGTGAGTTGCTCCACAAAACACACAGGATATGGTTTAAGATGGAAGAACGAAAGCCCACAACTGACGCGGTGGAAATTCTTCAACACCTCTATTTTGAAAAAGATCCTGAGATGATGGATTGGCTTGAAGCAGAACGAATCAAAGGAAATATTGCCCAACGCGCTTATGATCTTCGGGAAGAAGCTGAACTCACCCAGAAGCAGCTTGCTGAAAAAGTCGGAACAACGTCAGCGATTATTGATGATTTGGAATTGACTGACTACGAAGACCACCAGCTTGGTAATGCAGTCTTGATGTTAAAGCGTATTGCAAAAGCTGTCGGCAAGCAAATTTTTGTTGACTTTCAAGTTGTTTCACTGGAAGCAGACGTTACAATGAAGTGAAGCAAAATGCTTATACTCTTCGGATCAACGCTGAAGAGCGGCAATCACTCCCAAATTGCCAATGCCAGTATTTTATCGTGATGTAGGAGGTTGACCATCATGAATATAGATACCGCCGCAAGATTGCCTGATTACTCCGCCGAAACACAAGCTCGTGTGACTGATTGGAAACAGCGAGCAAAAATTCGCCATAAAGTCGCTGGGATTCGGACGTGGCACATTAACCTGAATCCCGCCGCCATGGCATCTATGGCTTTCTCCGAACGAGACGGTAAATCTATGCCGGTGTCGTCCGATGCAAGGAAGCCGCATGTTGATTGGCGTGGTCCTTTTGCTACGCAAGCGGGCGCACTGATGGTTGAAATCACGACTGACAAAGGGCTGAAAGGATATGGACTTGGCGGTGGCGGGCTTGCCGGTGCGTTAGTCATCGATCGCCACATGAAGTATTTTGTGCTAGACCGCGATCCACTAGACGTGGAGGCGATCTGGGATAATCTCTATCACGTCACTTCAATTTACGGACGACGCGGGTTAGTCATCTATGCCCTAAGCGGAATTGAGCTTGCGCTGTGGGATCTCTGCGGCAAGATCTTGGGTGTCCCGGTTTACAATCTGATAACAGACCAGCCGCGTCTCCGCATCCCCGCGTATGCCACCGGTACAGATGTCAGTTATTACGTGAGCCAAGGGTTTACGGCCTGTAAAGTTCCCCTCCGAAATGGGCTGGCTCAAGGCAAGAAGGGTTTTGCCGCAAACCTAGAAACTGTACGAAAAGCGCGTGAGGCAATCGGATACGACGTGGATTTGATGACGGACATCTACCTTCGCTGGGATGTGGATTACACGCTCCGTTTTGCCGATGCGACCTCGGCTATCAAACTCAAGTGGATTGAGGAACCTATCGCCCTGGATAACTATGAGGGCATGGCGAAATTGGTTCGTGAGATCGACTCCACCTGGATTGTCTCAGGAGAACATGAATTTACGCGCTACGGATTTCGTGAACTGTTGCGCTGGAAGGCCGCTGACATGATTCAACCTGACATCAGTTGGGCGGGTGGTTTCGGTGAGTGCATCAAGATTGCAAACGAGGCGGTTGCCCTTGGTATTCCCACCTGGCCCCATCAAGGGGGAACGCCCTGGGGCTTACACCTAATCGCCTGCCTACCGATGCCGTGCATGGCAGAAACTTTTGGACCCTCACGTCAAGCTCCTGAAAATGAACTCTACCACCGCCTGCGTCCGACTCCCCGAGACGGCTTGTTCACTCTGGAGGATAAACCTGGATTCGGCGTGGAGCTTGATCAAAAACTGCTGGACGCCTACACTGTGGATTCCTTGTGAAAATGGCCTTTGGTGACTCAGTGTAAATAAATGCCCATCGCAAACTTGTCTGAAAGGAGATTTCATGTCTCAATGCAAACCTGTTATTACAGTTGATGAGCTACGCGCACGTTTGAACCAGTTTCCGCGACTTTCGTTGGCAGACCTTCCAACCCCTCTGCTCGACTGTCCCCGCTTATCCGAAGCCTTAGCTGGTCCCCAGATTTTGGTAAAGCGAGAAGATCTGACAGGGCTGGCATTTGGCGGAAATAAAGTTCGGGAGTTCGAGTATTCAATCGCTCCGGCGGTAGAGGAGGGGTACGATGTCCTGTTTCATGGAGCGGCATCGCAATCCAACCAATCGCGGTTGACAGCGGCGGTAGCGGCTCGGCTGGGTCTGAAGGCAGTGATGGTAGGGCGGAAGGATGCGCACGCCGAACCGGTAAATGGGAATTTGCTACTGACCCACCTGTTCGGGGCAGAAGTGCATTTGATCGAAAGTGCTGAGGAGCGGGAGAAAGTGATAAAACGTCTGAAGTCGCAAGGACACCGAGTATACAATACTAGCAGCGATGGATATTACTTGCGGAGTGTGTCCTATGTGGACGGCTTTCTCGAACTCTGGGAGCAACTTGAGGCGCAGCACATCCAACCCGACGCACTCTACGTTTGCTCGGGAGTCCATACGCACGTCGGGTTAGCAGTCGGAGCACGGGCGATGGGAATACCGTTGAGGATTGTGGGGATAAGCCCGAGTCCTCAGAAGGATGCGGCAAAAAATGCCCAACTTGCAGAGGTTGCAAATGAGGTGACTCAAATGCTTAAGCTCGATCTGACTTTTTCAGCGGCAGACTTTGAGAGCTATGGAAAATATGCAGGAACAGCCTACGGTGCGATGACGCCGGAATGTCGGGAAGCAGTGGTTCTAGCAGCACGGACGGAAGGGTTGGTACTGGACCCGGTCTATACCGGAAAAACGTTTGGCGCGATGATCGATCACATTCGGCAAGGACAGTTTACAGCCAGCCAGACGGTGGTATTTGTGCATACCGGTGGAACCCCTGCGCTGTTCGCTTATGGAAATGAGATCTTAGGCACTTCTTAAATATTTTGATGCGTGGCACCGCGACATTGATGAGTTCTCGGGATAAGACCTGACTGGTTTGGCAAACCTATCAGGTCTGGAGTCTCCAAATCCAAGTCTAATTATGTTTCGACTGATATTGCCATTCGTTTGTGGGAGTGGCTTCTAGCCACGATAATCGGGAGAAGGATTGCGTGAGGTTCTTCCCCCCACCCGTCTACTCCTCATAATTAATTTCACAGTGTAATAGTTTCACACACGTTAAATTTTTGTTGACACAACGAAGAAAATCGAGTAAGATGAGTTTATATTTTGTGGAACGCATCCGCAAACGCTGTTAGCGAAGGAAGGATAATATGAGCCTAGTTATTCCTGACGAAATTCTTCAAGCAACACGCATGTCTGAGGCAGAATTGGGGCAAGAAATTGCCGTTTTGCTATTCCAAAAAGAAAAGCTGACATTGGGGCAGGCCAGCCGTTTGGCAGAGATGGGACAACTCCAATTTCAACATCTTCTCGCAAGCCGTCAGATCTCGGTTCATTACGATGTGGAGGATTTTGAGGCCGATCTGAGAACATTGCGGTGAAACGGTTGTGATTGTGATCAGCAATCTTTGGATTTAGCGAAACAACAAGTCGGAATGAAAGGAGATTCTCATGAAGACATTTTCTGCAATATACAAAGGGGATCGGGTCGTCTCACTGCTTGAAGATATCGACTTCCCCAAAGACACAGAGGTACTGGTCGTCATTCCAGAACAGGAGGATGAGAAGGAATTGCATCGCCAATTACAGAGTGCGACGGAAGCCGTCTTCGCAAAACTCCGGGATAACAAGGAAGATGAAATCTGGAATGAGTATTTATAGGCAACGAGACATTATCTTGGTATCCTTCCCGTTTTCGGATCTGAAATCAAACTTTGCAGCAGTGGAAAACTCTTGACGCTTTTTTCCTCTCTGCTACCATCTTTCTGTTGCATTCCATAAAGTCCACTAGGAGGATTTGACGTGAGTCTATTAGCAATTAGAGGGATTTATGAAAACGGCGTTGTACATCCTTTAGAGCCCCTTCCAGATATTTGCCAATCCGAAGTCATCATTACTTTCTTAGTTGATGAACCCACCAACGATTTTGAAACCTTGCGTCAACGCTACATCACTGCCGCTATTGAACGCGCTGATTATCAGAAACTCAGAGACAAAACCTACTCAGGAACAATACCAGATTGTCCAGGCGTTGTAGCATTTAGAGAAACGCTTACTGAGTGTCAACGGGAATTGGTATCGGTCCTGCGGGATTGGATTTTGGTCAAGCGGCGTCGTGGAGTGCCAATTCCCGTGATTGATGGGGTTGACTTGAACGAGGCGGAAAATGGGTAAAAGGTGGCGTCCGTGCAAGCGACGGGTATTCATTCGCAAATTGAAGCAACTTGGATTCGGCGATCCACAACACGGTACGAAACATGACTTTATGCCGTATGGAGATTACGATCAGACAATCCCAAGCAACCGGGAATATTCGGTATCGCAGTTACGGATGTTGCTGCGACAGACCGAACAGGTTTTGGGACGAAGGATTACATTGGATGAGTGGGATCGTTTGTAGCTAAGGGAAAATAGGGGCTACCATCATTAAGAGGAATTGCAGAACCATGAACGAAATCAGTCCACAGGAACGGATAGAATATTTCACCACCTACGCGGGGGAGGATTTAGAGATTTGGAACTCGATTGTTGGTGAGCAGATCACACATCGGAACGGGCGTGTGGGCGATGTCGTCGGAATATTGCAAAACGATAACCTCATTCTCGTAAAAATTCGCTTTCGCGGAGAGCAGACGCCACGTAAATTCCCTGGTAAATGGTTAGGGAGGTCTTTTACCAATCTGACACTTTCTGATGAAGTCGAACGAAGTTTGCCTTACTGGGATTTTCAAAAAGATCATTTGCTGGATCGTCTAAGCCACTTGAGTTTTGAATCTCCGCTCAATCAATCAACTTTTGAGAAATCTGAAGAAACCTACGATCAGTTAATAAGAATGCACCAAGCGCAGGCTTTCCCGAAGGCAATTCTTCAAGAGGTAAGTAGATGCCGGGATCAACTCAGAGAACGATTGCTAGATCAGTTGAAGCACTTAGCGCT
>JADFGN010000440.1 GCA_022567695.1 Candidatus Poribacteria bacterium
TTATTCTGGGTGAAATTTGGTAATGAGTTTGACAGATATTCGTGTGGATAACAAGAACCAAAAGTCCAATGGCGTTACGCTACGTGCGGTGTTAATTGCGCTTGCGCTTGTGCCGGTCAATGTATACCTTGTTGTGCAATGGGAGACGGTTTGGGGGACACAATATCCGACCACGATGGGGATTTTCTTCAACGCGATCTTCAGCCTTCTTCTTGTGGTCATTTTGAACCTGCCACTCAAATCGCTCCTACCGGGAAAGGCGCTGAATCAAGCGGAACTTCTGACGATTTACGCGATGCTCATGATGGCGATTACGGTCAGCGGGCATGATTACAGTCAGAGCTTGTTTTGCACATTGGGCACGAGCCACTGGTTTGCCACGCCAGAGAATGAATGGAGTTCGCTGTTTTGGAAGTATATCCCGCAGTGGCTGACTGTGAATGATGACAAGGTGCTTCGCGAATTCTTCGAAGGAGAATCGACATTTTACACGGTGCCGCACATCAAGGGATGGCTTGAGCCGATGATATGGTGGTCATCGTTTCTCACGCTGATGGTCTTCGTTATGCTCTGCATCACAGTTGTCGTCAGGAAACAATGGATTGAGCGGGAGAAGCTGACCTATCCACTTGTCCATTTGCCTTTTGAGATGACCCACCATGAGAATTCTCATCAACCCTTTTTCAGAGATCGGCTGCTATGGATGGGCTTTGGAATTGCCGCGGGGATTGACATTATCAATGGTCTGAACTACCTTTTACCTGTGTTTGTCCAATTTCCACTCAAGTATAATTTAGGTCAGCATTTTGTAGAGCGGCCGTGGAACGCCGTCGGCACTCTTCCCGTTCAATTTAATCCTTATGCAATTGGCTTGGCTTTCGCCATCCCGCTAGACCTCCTTTTTTCATGCTGGTTTCTTTATCTCGTTTGGAAGGCGGAGCGAGTGGTTGGCAGCATTGCAGGGGTTAACATGCCGGCATACCCGTTTGAAGATCAGCAGATTCTCGGTGCTTATCTTGGAATTGCCGCTGTCGCGCTATGGTTGGCGAGGAAACCGATTTGGGGCGTGCTGAAGCAGGTTGTGGGCGCCAGATCTGAGGCCGACGACTCAGCAGAACCGATGCGGTATAGAACCGCTGTACTCGGCGCAATTTTAGGGACAATCCTTTTGGTTGTTTTCGCATATCGGGCGGGCATGTCGATTGGATTCGCGCTTTCATTCTTTCTCATTTACTTCAGCATTGCCTTCGCTTTCACCCGTATGCGAGCCGAGCTTGGGCCGCCTTTGCAGGGAATTCACTATTCAGGACCCCTTCAGTTAATCGTGGCAACAGTTGGCAGCCGTCGTCTCTCGCGGCAAACGCTGAGTGCCGCACCACCTTATTGGACATTCACCAAAGAATTTAGAAACAATCCGATGCCATTTGTGCTTGAAAGCTTCAAACTAGCGGATCGGTCGAGGATAGATACGAAGAAGTTATGGAAGGTGATGATGCTTGCCGTCTTCTTCAGCCTCATTGTGACCTTCTGCACATTTTTGCAACTCAGCTACAAATGGGGTGGAGTTGGTGCGTGGCGTGGTGTATCAGCTTACACCGTCATCGAGCGATGGACGACACGCCCAATCGAGGCAGACACGCGATTCCTCGGCGCGGTAAGCGTTGGGGTCATCTTTGTCCTCATCAACACCGTGTTGAGGTTACGATTCCTCTGGTGGCCATTGCATCCGTTGGGCTATCCGCTGGCCGGGTACTATCATTTCGATAAATTGTGGTTTCCGTTTTTCATCAGTTGGACTTTGAAATGGGTTATCCTCAGGCATGGCGGAATCAAAGCCTACCGAAAAGCGTTTCCCTTCTTTCTTGGACTGGTTCTGGGTGAATTCACGATGGGAAGTATTTGGGGCATCGTTGGATTGGTAACAGGCAAACCAACTTACACTTTTAAGAGTTGGTAATGCATAACCTTGAGAAGGTTTGAAACCTTCTCAAGGTTGGAATACCCGCCATTCTCGATCCTAACTTCTGATCTGACACAGTCGTGGTAGATTCTACTGTTGAATGATGAAAAAAACGGTGCGAAGCTACAAAAAGATAGGGACAGGGTTCCGTTGGGAAACCACAGAAATTTAGAAGCACATTCTGTAACCAATTACGGAGAGACTCATGAAATCAGTGTACACCTATCTTCACTCTTTATTTCTCCTCTTTTTTATAACTGCACATTCCATTGCTCACGCCGATTTATCTTGGCGTTGCGGAACCCCAATGCTCGTGCGAAATATTCCTCCCGTCGTTCACATGGCACCGCAACTGCCGCAAGTTCCGGCGGCTCCAGCTCCTGAAGTCCATTTGGGACAGATCGATCGATTCTTCACGCATATCCCGGAACAGTTGGTGAAAGGCACATGTATTGCCATCGGTGAGCATATCTATATCTACATCGAGAATTCAGTGAGTCACATGATGACGGAGGCGGAGGCGATAGAGATTGCGGCGGAGTTCGATTCTCGAATCTATCCACAGGTTCACCGCTGGATGGGCACGGAATGGAAGCCGGGCTTAGACCGGGACGCACGGGTGACGCTGTTGATGCACGATGTCGGTGCGAATGCTTCAGGTCGTGACTTCGGCGGTTACTTCTCACCGACCGATCAGCGCCCCACCGACCTCAATAGCAATCGCCAAGAGATTGTTTTTATGGACGTTTTTCAGTTTAAGGAACGAGCTCGCTTCACGTTCTACAGCAGTCTTGCGCATGAATTCGCACACCTTGTCAACTGGTTTCAGAACGGTGGAACAACTGACGAGCGGTGGCTAGAGGAGGGAATCGCATCGTTTGTAGAATGGGGAATTTATTCAAATATCCACAATATCTTCGTCGATGGCTACCTGAGAGATCCGAGTGTTTCACTGACTTCCGCGAACACCGCTGACGTGTATTACGGCGCGACCTTCACATTATTGCTCTATCTTTTCGACCATTACGGCGGTAGGGAGTTTATTCGCGAGCTTGCTCGCCAAGATGCTCTCGGTACGCGAGCGATTGATGGGGCATTGGCGGCTCTTGGAAAACCTGAGCGGTTTGCGGACGTATTTCAAAATTGGGCACTTGCAAACTTCGTTAATGACATCAATCGCGGAAGCCTTTTGGGCTACAAAAATCTACCAAATCGAAGGGTCACCGCCCAAATCCAGCAGGTTTCCAGCTATCCAACCATCCGATTCGACAGTCTCGACGATTGGGGGGTACGCTATGTTGTTTTGCGTAATCTTCCGAGCCAACTCGAAATCGCACTAGATGGTACGGGAGAAGGCCTATTACACGCGCAAATTGCGCATCTCCCAAGTAACGGCCCAGCCGCCATCCACCCGATCGGCTTTGATGAAAATAACAACGGCCGGATTGAACTGGAAAATCTGAAACCCGTGGATCGAGTCATTCTGATGGTAACGACGACATCCGCGAGTTCTTTCCGCTACGCAGCCACAGCCGATGGGAATTCTCAGATCGCCGTTGGACCGCTACGCCCTGTTAGACCATCGATAGTGCCTCCTGACACAGTTACGCAGGCAATCGGCAATCAAGCGCTTCCAAGCCTGAAGCGATCGAATATCTCCTACAAACTCGAACCGATAAGTCAGGTACATCTGTCCAGCAATTATCAGGACGTGGTGGTTGTTGGCGTTCATGCTTATGCGGCGAGTGATTGGGGACTGGAGATTTTCGATTTGCAGACGCCGACACAGCCATCGCTGATCGGGGAGATTGCAACGCCGGGAAACGCTCAAGGGGTTGCGGTTGATGGTGACGTGGCTTACGTCGCAGATGGAGTTGCGGGGGTGCAGGTTATCGATGTCAGCCGACCGACATCCCCGCGTTTGATTAAGACCGTTGAGGGGTTCGACCACGCGCATCGCATTCAGATTGCCAACGGTTTTGCTTACATCGTGGATAACTCGACAAAAGGACTGCGGATCTTTGATTTACAAGAGATACGAAACTCGCCACATCCGCAACCGATTAGCACATTTCCAACGCGCGGTGATGCCTACAATGTCTGGGTTGATGGCGATACGGTCTATCTGAGCGATGAAAGAGACGGGTTTCAAATTCTCGACTTTGGACGAATCGACATTCCGGCAATTGCGGGAAAGGTTGGCATTCTCGGATTCGATTTTCAGGTTGTCGATGGCTACGCTTATGTTGCGTCAGGGAATTTGCAGATTGTCGATGTCCGCAATCGGTTCAAACCGGAAGTGATTGCAACGCTACAAACTCCCGGACTTGCGGCCGGAATAGAATTTCAAGATGGCTACGTCTACCTCGCCGATTTCCAATCTGGAATCCACGTTATTGATGTCCGCAATCGTACCCGGCCCAAGGTTGTCGCTATCCAACCAACCGCAGGTAACGCAACCGGCTTGGCACTATTCCAGACATTTGCGTATGTTGCAGATAGCCGTAAAGGCATACAGTCACTGGATTTGAGTAATCCAAAGCGTCCGCGATGGCTGAATCAATATAATGCTTCGGGCGCAACTTATGGTCTGGACATTGTTGCAGCAGAGGGGGGAAAGCAATTCGCTTACATCGCTGATGGGCACGGCGGGCTGAAGATTGTCGAAATTTCGGGGGCGTTTAATGCCACTTTGACACATCATATACCCATCGATGGGTTCGCGGTGGATGTACGAGTTGACAAAGGATACGCCTACATCGCCGCTGATGAAAGTGGTCTAGTGATTGTCGATCTCCGAGACGCCAATCGTCCAAGGCTGGTTTCACGAATAGACACCCCTCAACCCGCATGGGGACTTGAGATCGATGGTGGATACGCTTATATTGGCGCGGGAGAATTGATTGTTCTCGACATTCGAGTTCCAGATAACAGTCGTATCGTCGCTCGACGTGAAATGCCCGGCAGCGCTTACCGAATCTCAATCGCGGACGGGCGAGCCTACGTAGCAGCACTTGACGGTGGAATGCAGATCTTCGACATCACCAATCCCGAAAATCCACGCGCAATCGGAGAATACGCAACGAAGGGCAACGCGATCAATATGACCATCGAAGGGAACCGGGCTTATGTGTTGGATAGCCTCGTTGGGGTACAAATCGTGGATATAACGGATGTGTTGAGGCCTGTTCTGGTCGCCGAATATGAAACCGATGTGCTACCGATTGATGCACAGATTCATGGGACACATCTGTATCTGCTCGATCAGGAGAGTGTGCAAATTGTCGATACTCGCGATTTCAAACTGGTTTCGCGCTTCGACGAGTTGCGCTTTCCCTCTGGATTGCAAGTCATTGGCGATGCGGTTTACGTCACCGATCTCTACGAGCTGCGTATTTTCAAAATCAACGAACATCTCTTCGAGCTTTCCGTAGACCATCCAACCGTATTTGGCAAGCCAGTCGGCGGGAGCAAAACGGCAATTGTTCCATATACAAATCAACTTGAGCAAAATTTCCCAAACCCGTTCAACCCGGAGACGTGGATGCCCTACGAGATTGCGGAAGATGCATCCGTCACGATTCAGATTTACGCCCCTCGAGGTTCTCTGATTCGCAGGCTCGATGTCGGGCTTCGTCATGCGGGGAGGTACGCAACTCGCACTCGCGCGGCGTATTGGGATGGGCGGAATGACAGTGGAGAATCGGTTTCAAGTGGTGTGTACTTTTATCGGATTGATGCCGGCGGATATACGGCGACTCGCAAAATGACCCTCCGTCGATGAACCTTCAATTAAACAGCGATTAAAAATGGCACAAGAGATGGAGGCGAAAAATGAGTGAAGATGTCAAATTCGAGCAAAGCTCTGGAAATGTGTTCAAGGACATTGGCTTCTCCGATGCGGAAGCCGAACGGGAACTGTTGAAGGCAGATCTCGCTTTTGAGATTTACAGCATCCTTGAGGGACGCAAACTCACACAGGCCAAAGCGGGGGAAATCCTCGGCATCAACCAGTCTGATGTGTCGAGACTAAAGAATGGGGATTTTGACCGCTTTAGCGTCGAGCGACTGTTTATACTTCTCAATCGTCTCAACCGCAACGTCGAGATCCGCATTACGTCGGCGGAAGATACGGTGGGACATCAGCGGGTCGTCACAGTTTAGGATAAATCGACACAGGGGAAGGGATACGTGTAAAAACTTGCCACATCTCAAATAACTGTTCTTAAGCTAAATCAAACAGGATACAGGATTCAAGATACAGGATTCAGGGGTTTTGTCCTTCTGCACCTTGAATCTGGCATCTTGCATTTTACATCTCTACATGCTGAATGACAGTAAGTTTATTCAGGTCTTTAGGGTTTCGACCGGTGCAACAGAAAAGCCCGTAACCTTGTGATTTCGGGGCTTTGAAACAGTTTGGAACAATTTTGTTTCAAAGAA
>JADFGN010000441.1 GCA_022567695.1 Candidatus Poribacteria bacterium
CAGGTTGAGGCGTACAACGGAATCGGCATGGCTTATACCATGCTAAAAAAATATGACGACGCTATCGCCGCTCAGCGTAAAGCGTTACAACTTCGACCAGATCTCGCGGAAGCACAGGCGGGGCTTGGGTTAATCTTCTTTTTGCGAGGGGAGAAAGATTTGGCCCTCAAACATTATCGCCAAGCAATTGCCGATAAACCGTCCCTACTTGAACCGCATCTAAAGATTGGGCTGATTCTGCTGAATCAGAATCGGTATACCGAAGCCGCACAAGCCTATCAATCTGCGCTAGAAATTGAGCCACAACACGCCGACGCACATCACAATCTTGGCTTGTGCTATGCGTATCAAGGAAAGGTTAAAGACGCATTGTCGGCATATCAATGCGCAATCGAACTTCGCCCTGATTTCGCTGAAACGCATTATCTCGTCGGCGAGCTTTACGCTGAAAAAAGCACCTTTGAAGACGCTGAAAGCGCGTATCTACAAGCCATTGAACAAGACACCAACTTCCACAAAGCATATCATGCGCTTGCCCAACTTTACGGAAAACAGGGCGTTCGTTTGGAAGACGCGATGAAATATGCACAAAAAGCGGTTGCCTTGAATTCTGATTCCGCGAGATATTATAATACCCTTGCATTGATTGCCTTTCGGATGAAAAATTACCTTGAGGCGGAAGCTACCATCAGAAAGGCGATTGCCCTCCAACCGCAGAATCCACGTTATCAGGAAGGTTTGAAGCAAATCCAGAAGCGAATGAAAAAATGAAGAGATTGCTTAGGCATCACGTTTTACGTTTCACGTTTCACGCCCTATTCGTTTCACTCACGCATCTGGTTTTTGCGGGGACAGTAATTTTTACCGACATGACAGATCGGCTGGGTGTAACGTTCCGTCATACCAATGGACAGAGTGGAGAGAAATACTTCATCGAACCTCTCGGTTCAGGGGTTGCTTTGTTTGACTACGACAACGACGGAGATGTGGATATCTATTTTGTCAATGGGTGTAATTTACCCGGTGCAACCGCTTCCGAGCCACCGACGAATGCGCTTTATCGGAACGACGGAGAACAATTTACAGATGTCACCGATCGCGCAGGGGTGGGTGATTTGGGATATGGATTGGGTTGTTGTGTTGGCGATTACGACAATGACGGCTTCGATGATTTATACGTCACAAATTTCGGTGCGAACACGCTCTATCGAAATAACGGCGATGGCACCTTCACAAACACGACCAAGCAAGCAGGGGTCGGCGGCGAGGAACTCAGTTCAGGATGTGCTTTCGCCGACTACGATAACGATGGTTTTTTAGATTTCTATGTCGTGAATTATGTTCAATTCAACCTTGATGAAAACCCAAAATGTACTCACAAAGGCGTACCGACGTACTGCACTCCCGAAACGCTTCAAGGTGCACCAAATCGGTTATATCACAACAATGGCGATGGGACGTTTATTGATGTGACGCAAATAGCTGTGCGGAATGATGCTTTGCATCCGGCAGGCAAAGGGCTTGGCGTCGTTTGGGGAGATTATGACAATGATGGCGATTTGGACATTCTCGTTGCGAACGACACAACGCCGAATTTCCTTTACCGCAATAACGGGGATGGGACATTTGACGACATTGGGCTTTTTGCAGGTATCGCCCTGAGCATTGAGGGACGAGCGTACAGTGGAATGGGTACTAACTTTGGTGATTTTGATAATGACGGTTATCTCGATATTGTTGTCACCAACTTTCAAGATCAGACCAATAGCTTATATTACAACGAGCAAAATGGGTTTTTCCGAGAAGTGAGCTTTGAAAAAGGCGTTGGTGAAAAGAGTTTACCTTACCTTGCATGGGGCGTTGATTTCGCTGACTTTAACAACGATGGATGGTTGGATCTTTTTGTTGCCAATGGTCATCTCGATGACAATATTGCGGAAACCCATCCTGTCGGGACTTACGCCCAACGGAATCAGATCTTCCTCAACAATCGGGGCATGTCATTTTCTGAACTCCTTGACAAGGAATTGTCCACACCGAAAGTCAGTCGAGGGGCGGCGTTCGGGGATATTGATAACGATGGCGATGTAGACATTGTCATCTCGAATCTAAACGATAGGCCGACCATCCTGCGAAATGAAACTGCGAGCGAGAATCACTGGTTGATTATCAAACTTGTCGGGACCCAAGGAAATCGAAATGCCATCGGCTCAAGGGTCAAAGTCATCGTAGGCGAACAGGTTCAGATACGGGAGGTCAAAAGTGGTTCCGGCTATCTGAGCCAGAATGATATGCGACTGCATTTCGGTTTGGGCGATGTGACATCTGTTGATCGGGTTGAGGTGAAATGGACGAACGGGCGGGTTGAGACATTCGAGCAAGTGAAGGCTAATCAGATCTTAGTTTTGACCGAAAAATAGAAGATGGAAGTTACACAGTTTTCGCCCTTGATGAAACGTCCGCAGGCGATGGCAAGGAGAATTGGTTGGAGCAGTGTACGCAAGCCGTTCTGAAAATTCCATTGGAATCAAAAGAAAAAAGGCGGGATTACGTCGCCTGTTTTTGTGTGTTGAGTAATTTGGTTTATGAAGAGGCTGTGGTCCAAAAATTGATGGAGGAAATACAAACCATGATTGACATTGAAAATTCAACAGTGATTAAAATGTTTACTGAAAAGGCACATCAGAAAGGGAGTCGCGAAGCATACATAGATGCGCTGCCTCAAGTTGTCGGACAGGAGTTTGGACAGCGAGGAATACAGGAATTAGAACCTCGCATTCGTGCCATTGAAAATGCGCAGAAGTTGGCGAGTCTCGTTGTTCCTGCCTACCGTGCGACTTCCGTCGAAGAATTCAAACAGACTCTTGAGAGAGTTTGACGAAGCCAATTCCACAAGTTCGTATTTTACGCATTACACTCAAATTCAAAAACGGAGAAAAAATGGCATACTCAAGCCTAAGAGAGTTTGTAAATGTTCTGGACGGGGCAGATGAATTAAAACGGATTAAAGCCAAAGTCTCGCCCGAACTTGAGGTCGCTGAAATTACCGATCGAGTGAGCAAAGCGGAGGGGCCCGCTTTATTGTTTGAAAATGTCGAAGGGAGCGATATACCGCTTCTGATCAACGCTTTCGGTTCTTACAAACGGATGGCGATGGCTCTTGGTGTGAAAGATATCAACGAGATCGCCGACGAAATCGAAGGCATGATCAAGATTGGCCCTCCGGAGTCGCTCATCGATAAAGTAAAGATTCTAGGCATACTGGCGAAACTCACGAATTTTCCACCCAAAAACGTCAGGCGTGGAGCGTGTCAGGACGTTGTACACACTGGCGATCGGGTTTCGTTAGATCGCCTCCCGATTATCAAATGTTGGCCCCTTGATGCAGCCCCATACATTACGCTACCGCAAGTTTTCACGCACAGTCTGAAGACGGGGCAACGCAACGTCGGCACATACCGACTACAAAAGCTTGATGAGCGCACGTTGGCGATGCACTGGCAGATCCACCATGACGGGGCAGGGCATCACCGCGAATATCGTGCGGCAGGGGCGAAGATGCCCGTTGCTGTCGCGATCGGCGGCGATCCAGTCATGTCCTACATCGGGACCGCGCCTCTCCCATCTGGAATCGATGAACTCCTGTTCGCAGGTTTCCTCCGAAAAGCCAATGTGCCGATGGTAAAGTGCAAAACGATCGATATGAGGGTACCAGCAGATGTGGACATTGTGATTGAAGGATATATCGAGCCTGATGAAACCTGTGTCGAAGGCCCCTTCGGCGATCACACCGGCTTCTATTCGTTGCCGGAAGAATATCCGGTTTTTCACGTCACTGCAATCACGCATCGTAAGAAACCAATCTATCAAACGATTATCGTTGGCAAACCACCGATGGAAGATTGTTATATGGGCAAGGTAACTGAACGAATCTTCCTACCACTGATTAAGATGCAACTGCCAGAGGTGGTTGACATGAATCTGCCACTTTTCGGCGTTTTCCATAATTTCGCGTTGATCGCGATTGATAAACGTTATCCTTTCCATGCAAAGAAAATTATGCACAGTATCTGGGGACTTGGACAACTAATGTTTAGCAAAATCATCATCGTTGTTGATAAACACGTCAATGTGCAGAATGTGGAGGAGGTGTTCTTTTACGTCGGTAGCAACGTTGACCCTAAGCGAGACGTCACCATCGTCGAAGGCCCTGTTGATGTCCTCGATCACGCCGCTCCGCTAATTGGCGCAGGATCGAAAATGGGAATCGACGCAACGACGAAGTGGCGTGAAGAAGGCTATCAGCGCGAGTGGCCCGACGAGATCGAAATGTCACAAGAGATTAAGGAACTCGTTAGCAAGCGGTGGAAAGAGTATGGGTTTAGAAGATAGGACGAAAAGGAAGGATTCATTTCACGTTTCATGATTCACAGAAAGGAATAAACACAATGTCTGAAACAATATACGATGTTGCAGTTATTGGCGCGGGGCCAGCCGGAGTGCAGGCGGCTGTATCCGCAAGTCATCAGATGCGGCATGCTTTGGTGCTCCACGCAGGAAAAGTCAGTTATAGCCGTGGACGTGCGTATTGGTCAAAATCTGTCGAAATTGAAGATGCGCCTGTTTTTCCGGGGATTACCGGTCCCAATTTTGCCAAGGAGTTGATGAAGTGGATGGAAGCACGTCCTGTCACTCCCACCACCATCCATGGCGAACCGCGAAAAACGGGCATTGAAGTCCGTGACGGTCTTGTCACGAAGTTAACAAAAGATGGTGATATTTTCAATTTAGAAGCCTCCACGGTTCGGTTCCGCAAAGGAAAATCACTGGAAATCGAAAACTTCAAATCCCGCACGGTAATCGTTGCATCGGGGTTTGATGATCGCTGGCCAGATATCGAGTTCAAGGAAGAGGCTGAACGGTTGTATCAACAATATATCACCGTATTTCGCTACGCGGGTAACCGCAAGGGCTGGCATGTATGCATCCGGTGTGATGGCCACCTGCATGTTGATGAGCATCTTGCAATCGTCGGCGTCGGTGATTACATATACGATGTGGCACTCGGCGCGCAGGATTTCACCGATAAGATTACGATTCTGACAAACGGGCGTCCACACGGCTTCTCACCGAAAGTCCTTGAACAGGTTCGTAAACGGGATATTGAGATCATTGAGACGAAAATTAAAAAGCACCTCGGCGAGAAAACAAATCTGATGGGATTTGAGATGGAGGACGGGAGGGAGTTGTATTTCGATGGTTTCCTTGTTGATGAAGGGCTGATTCCAAACACGAAATTTCTCGACGGCTGGGATTACCAAAAGGACGAGGAAGGGTTAATTATCACGAATGGAGATATGCAAATGCTGGATGCCAATGGCCATCCGATTCCCGGCTTGTTTGCTGCTGGAGATCTTGTGTCGGGAGAACGGAACCTGATTGCGACCGCTTTCGCGTTAGGACAGGAAGCGGGATTATCCGCATCAGACGCCCTACGCAAATGGCATCATCCGGTGCATTGACAAAAGCCAGTTCGATGTAAGGATGCAGGCGAGGTAAGGATTTCGCGATAGATGTCAATTGATACGTGGCACTGCGACATTGATGAGTTGTAGGGTTGTATAAGACGAATTTGCGTATGAAAAAGTAGTAGCTGGAGTCGCTAGACTTCAGCCCCGAACCCGACGGGGGGCGGATAGAAGTGATGGGAAAGTGATTTCAATTGACGCCTTAAAGCGGAAAGGAAGGTAAACAATGAAAACGATTCCGATTCACATCACCAAGAAAGAATATGAATGGTTATCAAAGAAAGCAACGCAGCAAAAAATGACCGTTGCAAAATTGATCGAAGGAATGGTGCGTGATGCGTTCCTTTATCAAGGAGAAGAACTCCCGCCGTATGATTGGGGAGAAGAAGGAATACCAGAAGGCGACCCGATTGAATACGACCCTGATATAGGGTTTGTTGTCATCGAAAAGGGTGAAGAATGAGAAGAAGACGCCCCCTCCAAATCGGAGATGTTATCACAGTTCAACTTCCGACTCACCAGCCCGGTGGCCACGAACAAACAGGCATTCGCCCTGCTATTGTCGTCGGGCTTCCAAACCTTTTGAGCAGACCGCGTTTCCCCATGATTTTGGTTGTTCCGACGACGACCTCTGTGGGGCCATGGGCGAACCAATCTCCCCATCTTTATCCACCACTTTCCGCTGGTGTGGGAGGATTAACAACGGATTGTGTTGTTTTATTGGATCAATTGCGAAGTATAGACAGAAGTCGTATCGGCAGACGTATCGGCACGTTGACGACTCAACAGTTGAGGAAGATGTATTTCTTGCCTTCATACTGAGTCGTAAAGGCTTTTACAGACCATTTCTTATCAGGGGAGGGCTTC
>JADFGN010000442.1 GCA_022567695.1 Candidatus Poribacteria bacterium
CGACAGAAATTTGCCCAAAGTATTGGTCTGCCTTTCGCCGATGTGCTTTCCGAATCGGACATCGAATCTGCCCTCGAAGATGAAGGTGTTACCTACCGAAAACGACTCTTCTGCCCGATTGTCACCCTCTGGGCATGGATTTCTCAAGTGTTGGACAAGGATAAGTCGTGTAAGAAAGCGGTCAGTCGTGTGATTTCATACTTGGTGGCAGAAGGAATGACGCCGCCTTCAACCGATACTGGGGCTTATTGCAAAGCCCGCGCTCGACTCAAAGAGCGAATGCTCTTGGGGTTGATGCGTTTGACTGGCAAACATAGCCATGAGCAACCTGAAGAAGAATTCCTCTGGTGTGGTCGGAGAGTAGCGGTCTTTGATGGTTCTTCGTTGACAATGGCCGATACTGAAAAGAATCAAAAGAAATATCCCCAACCGACAAGCCCTGCCCTTGGGTGTGGTTTTCCTGCCGGACGCATTGTGTGTGGCTTTAGCCTTGCGACCGGAGCCGTGTTAGATGCAGTGATTTCGCCTCTTTCTGTAGGAGAGGTCAATCTGTTTCGCCAACTCTACGTTCACCTGCAAGCCTCAGATGTGGCTTTGGGAGACCGAATTTTTGGTACCTTTGCCGATATTTGCCTGTTGTTTGCACGGGGTGTAGATAGTGCTTTTCGCGTGCATGGTGCGAGAAAAACTGACTTTCGCAAGGGCAAACGTCTTGCCCGTTGGGACCACATTGTCGAGTGGGTCAAGCCAAAACAGTGTCCCCGTGGGCTGAAAAAGAAGTTGTTTGACCAACTTCCACAACGGATTTTATTACGAGAAGTTCGCTTTCATATTCCCATCAAAGGTTTTCGGACTGAGGATGTGACGCTAGTCACGACCTTGTTAGACCCGAAAGAATATACGCGAATTGACCTCGCCGAATTATATCGTCTTCGTTGGCATGCAGAGATTGACCTCAAACATTTGAAAACCACAATGCAAATGGAACATCTTCCTTCCAAAACGCCTGAGATGGTGAGAAAGGATTTCTATGTCCATCTTTTGGCGTACAATCTGATACGCACCGTGCAGTTAGAAGCCAGTAGGCAACAGAAGGTTGACCCCTTAGCTCTTTCATTTTGTGCCACCATTCAGCATTTGTCTAATTTTGCCTGCTTGCTGGCTCATGCGACCGAAGAACAACGGGAGTATGAGTATTCACAGTTGATATACCTCGTTTCCACTGAGAAATTACCCTTCCGTCCCAATCGGGTTGAACCCAGAGCGGTTAAACGTCGTCCAAAGGCATATCCAAGACTGACAAAGCCGCGAAAGCAGTTGAAGCGAAAACTGGTGAATGACAGGTATTTCCCTCGTGCCGCGGCCTGAGTCTCTGCTTCTAGGTTAGATGAGTCTTATTGCCAGCATCGGGGACGGAAAGGTTCATTTTGTCCATGCAAAACGTACAGGAGGTAGGCTATCGATAATATGTCACACCTTAGTAACCAACTGGTTGATATTACGCATCGGCAGGCTATCACGTCGAGTCTGGTGTCCAAGCATGTGCTGAATGCCTACCAGAAGGCGGTTTCAGCCGCAGAAAACTATAACAAGCGTGGCGGTACGGCGGAACACTTAGATGCTGTTAGACGAAAACTCAATCGCTTGTCCGAAGGCGAAAAGGTGCAACTTAGCCGCTTGATGGCTTTAGAAACGGTGGTGCTCAACGCGGTGCAGAATTTCGAGAACGCTCGGACACTCCGTTGCCCTCAAGAGCGGTTCGCAGATCTGTTCCGCTACATGGTGCAGAAAGCCTTAAATCCACAGGAATCTATCGAGCGGCTGATCGAAACCAAGGATAAGATGCTGGTCAGCCTTGTGCACACAATGCATCCGACCATCTATCACACTCCCGAAGCACGTAAACTCGAATGGGATTTATCGGAGTTTCTCGAAGAAAAAATTGCCTATGGCTTTGTGGAACCAAGGCTTGTGTCCGCCTCTTTGAACATCTTCAAAACCCGCATTACTGAGGCGGCTGGCCAACTTCACGCTGGAACAATAACGATTACCCCGTTGCGTCAGATGAGAATCCCCGAGGAGAACGCGACTGAGCGTGAAAATCTGGCGCGTATTCAATCGTATATATACACAGATGAAACAGAGATGACAGCTGATAACAGAAACATAGGCGTTGTGAATGCATGGAATCAAGCTGTCGATTGTCTCGATGCATCATCTTTGTCAGGAGCCGATATCCGGGACCGTCTCCGTATCTCCGCAAAAGATAGAGTCCGCATGTTTGAAATCCGTACTTGGGGACGGGGAGCGGATGCCGATGGACGCGAGAAATCTAATGCCATTCAATTAGCCCAGACCATTGGGGATAACATCCATAATGGACGGTATATTGGCCCTATCCTCGATTTGCGCCAGAACGCCGAAGTGCATACCAATCTTGTGAGCGCACTCATTCAGGTGCTCTTCCGTAAAAGCGATGGGAGAGGAAATATCTCAAGCCAGGACGGTCAACGCTTCGCCCATTTCTGCGAAAAATTTATAAACAGTATCAATACGCCGGAGGATTGGCGAAGCCCTACGCAGTCCGTATATCAGGAATTGGCCAACCACAAGCCAGACTTTGCACGCAAGCTTCTTGTAGCCGATTTTCAGTTGATTCCGGATATTGTGCGGGCACAGGCCCTCAGCTTCACCCAGATGTATGCGCCGCTCTATCGAAAATTTCTCGCTGAGCATAACCTGCCGGAAACAACCACATTCGACGAACTCAGTTCGTACGAAGATACCAAAGACCGCGAGCATCGTTTCTCAAACCTGAAACGTAAATTCCAGCAATGGGTCAAAGACCAGGAGGTGGAAATTACGGTCAACGGAACAACCCGAAAGATCAATTTCTTCATCACGGAGGACGGGCTACAGTTTCAACCAGATAATTACGAGGAACCGCGCGACTTTCTCGATGGCCGTGTCAAACCTGACCCCGATGGCGAGCATATTCGGCTGAGTCGAGAAGAGCGGGGTATCCTTCTTGATGTCGCAAAGCGGCTGTTCGTGATTAACGACGCGATTAGTCGTTTCGGCGCGGAGGTCGCCGACCGTCATCAGATAGCTAATTTCGGTGGAACGGATGGGTTCTATGAAGCGATGCTACTGTTCAAGGAAGCGGGGCTTATCACTATTGACGCGGAACAAGAACGTGTTACGCACGTGAAAATGGGCATCATGCCACTGCTGGAAACGCTGGAAGACATGCAGGTTGTCCGAAAGACCTTCCGGCAATTACTCGATGATCCGCTGGTGCATAGTTATTACGATGTCCGCGGAGTTGCGGAGTTCATGCTTGGCTTCAGCGATGGCGCGAAGAGTGCCGGGAATTTTGCAAGTGAATGGCAGATTTATAAAACCGCACGTGATTTAACCGTCTTGTTTGCCGAGTACGGTATAAGAACGCGATTTTTTGAAGGTCGTGGACGCGGCTATGACCGTGGCGGTCCAGGCGAATTGGGACAGTCCACAGCGCTGATGCCGGATATCATGAACGTGCAAGGATACAAGGATATGACGGTTCAAGCCGATCTCCCCATGGATATGGCCGGCTCGCCTTTCTATGGCCGTGACCAGTTGGCGAGTATCATGGTCGGTGTTGCGGCAGGTCGTGAAAAGGCGCTGACCCGGACAGAAGGAGAAAGACAGCGGATAGACGCTCTAGAAACGGCACTTGATTTCATTGCAGAGAAAGCCGCTACAACCTTCCAGCAGGTCGTGCGTTACAATCCCGATACCGCAGATTTCATTATAGGGATGCCGAAAAACGCCTTTATCTCGAGTCGCAAGGGCAAGCGTGAGGCCACAATCAAACAGGATTACGAGGCGGTGCGAGCCATTGAAAATGAATATGCCGCGAATTTTGCTGATCTCCCCTATCATAATGTGGGCTTGAAAGAGGCACTGAAAGCCTTTTCCGAGAGCGGGATACAAGTACCGGATGCCAAAGGGCGAACGGTAAGTGGGGAAGAAGCACTACAGGCACTCCGCCAACATCCGTTTTTTGAGACCATCATGCGTAAGCTCGAGGCGAGCCTGCATAATTATGACTCGGTGATAGCGGCTGAAATCTACGGAGAAAAAACAAATACACGGAGTTTTGTTGATGCGGTCATCCGCAGTCTGGATGGTTCAATAGAACGTGTTCGCCAGTTGTTGCACGGGGATGAACAGGTTGTTGCGAAGTTCACCCGAGATAAGTTGACCGAGCCACAAGCGCAACGACTCGATGCGTTGGATATTACTGCCCACGCGCTGGTCTCAACTATGGACGCGATGAATCCCGATGGCAAACATTATTCTCAACAGCAGGAAATCATTAACAACACTCTCTTCACCAAAGCCACTGAAATCTCCCACCGCGACAAAACCGTCGAATCGCATCAGGTCGCGCAGTATGTGTTGGGATAGGCCCAATGGCGGAAATTCAGTGGTATTCGACTTTTTTCGTGAAACCTCCGCCGCGATGATAAAGGGGGTTGGCAACGAACTGTGTAAAAATGTGATTACGGATTTTCCAACTCGGTCATAAGGTTGGGCTGATTCTGACGGCGACCTCAGAGTTATCTGAGCCTTTATCGCTGTCGTAACATTGCGCCAACTTCAGTAATCACGCGGCTTCTAATCTTGGCGATTCAAATCTGAAAGTTCACAAACAACTCACCTGATTACCAATAAAGCGAGGCGGCGAGTCTTTATCTTTTTTCACTCCCTCGCTTGCTCAAACGGTCTGAAATAGCGGCAGAACGCAGTAATAGCGCGGGTTCTGGATACAACAATTTGCTTACATCCGTGCCATTCCACTAGAGGTGGTCGTGTCGATGGATTCGGTGAGGCTCTTGAACCCGACTTTACGCTCCTCCAATTGTGTGATGAGTTCGATGAGGTGTTTCAGGGAACGCGCAAGGCGGTCAAGTCTCCAGACAACTAGTGTGTCACCAGCGCGAAGCATCTCAAGTGCTTTTTCTAATCCGTCGCGGTTGATGTGACTGCCGGTTTTTTTATCGACGTAAATTTTCTCACAGTCTGCTTTTTTGAGCGCGTCTTTTTGGAGGTCGAGGTTTTGGTCGTGTGTTGAAACACGAGCATAGCCGATGAGCATAGGGGAGGGGAGTCAAGAAACTCATCTTGTGGTTGATTTTCGAGACGTAGATTTCTTGACCGAGTTACTTGACTTCAGAATACCTGATTTTTCGGTGATGTGCAAGATGAGGAGAGAGCGTCCAGAAAACGACCGTTTTCTGGACTTATCGTACTATGGGGAGTCAAGGTGTCAATCTTCCACAGGACATGATTCGAGAGTTTGAGGAATGGAAATTGCGATCGCACTTATTTTACAGCCTCCAGAGGAGAAGCGTTTAGCGTTTAATAGTGTGTGCAACACCCAAAGCAAAACGATAGCAAACGGTGGTAAAACCCAGTGAACATCAAAAGCGGAGACATCATACAATCGAATCGATGGTCTGAGCCTGTAGAAATCAACCTGTTGGAAGAGGTAGGGGAGTATGTCCGACTGGTCGGCGTCACGATTCATTCGCGGGGACATATTGACCAACTTCTCCACCGGGACGAACTGAGTGCGTTGCAGGCTTCAAAGCTCTCACCGAACTTCACGGCGGAGGCACGCCACGTTTTCCTCAGTCTTGAGGCACGGCGATACAGATATGCGTCTCTCTATGATTCCCTTTTCGCTGTCAACGCTTCTAAGATCGATCCTTTGCCGCATCAGATAGAGGCGGTTTACGGGCATATTCTCAGACTTCCGCGAATCCGTTTTCTCATCGCCGATGATCCCGGTGCAGGGAAGACAATTATGGCGGGACTCATCATCAAGGAGTTGAAACTCCGTCATCTGATTAACCGGGTTTTGATTGTCGTACCGGGACATCTCAAAGACCAGTGGCGAAGGGAATTGAAGGAGCGGTTTGAGGAAAGTTTTGTCATCATGGATCGGGGACTTCTGGCTTCACAGCCCGGTGAGAACGTCTGGACTCGTGAGTCTCAACTCATCACTTCCATCGATTTCGCCAAACGTGACGATGTCTTGTCTTCGATTGCGTCGTCTCAGTTCGATCTGGTCATCGTGGACGAGGCACACAAAATGGCGGCTTACCAGTATGGGAACAAGTTGGACAAAACCAGCCGGTATCGTTTAGGGGAGACGCTATCCAGAATCTCAACCCATCTGTTGTTCCTCACCGCAACGCCGCACAAGGGCGACCCGGAGAATTTCAGGTTATTCTTAGACCTCCTTGAACCGGGATTCTTTGCAACCAGTCAGATGCTCCGTGAATCAATTACGGCAGGAGATAATCCACTTTTTATCCGTCGTG
>JADFGN010000027.1 GCA_022567695.1 Candidatus Poribacteria bacterium
ACGAAGACTTTCAAAAGCCGAGAAGGGTACCAAGACATACCAGACGCGAAAAAAGATTGTCGCACGTGTTCATGAACGAATCGGATTCAAACGGCATAACTTCATTCATCAGTTGAGTTGGTATCTCGTCAATCTCTTTGGATTCATTGCCGTAGAAGACCTTGATGTTAATCGAATGCTCCACAATCATTGTTTAGCAAAGAGCATAGCAGATGTCGCATGGTCATCATTTTTCAGCACGTTGATGTACAAGGCAGAATGGGCCGGTCGCCAATTTGTTGCTGTGAACCCTGCGTATACTTCTCAAACTTGCTCCAATTGTGGACATCGTCAAAAAATGCCACTTTCTGAGCGTGTCTATCGATGTCCATGCTGTCAGATCGAAATCGATAGAGACTTAAACGCTGCATTAAATATCTTAGCATTGGGACGACAATGCTTCAGGGGGTGACCCTGTAGAAGCCCAATCTAAAAGGTTTGGGAGTCGTCACCTGTACTTTCTGAATTTTCCTTTAGCGGATTTTAATGTTTTTGTTTTCATCTGACCGCAATTTTATGGTTAATCTTGCTCGTACCAGCTAGACCTTCTAGCTGCAATATAGCAAAGTAGACTCCCCGGGGAAGCGAATTTCCGAAAAGATCTCTCACATCCCACTCAATCTCGTGCGTCTGCCCTACACCTAATTGACTCGGCTCTAATTCTTTGAAATATACTAACTCGCCCGCAGCATCAAAGGCACGTATGCGTCCCTCAATGACTGGTTGTTCCAAGACATATCTGAGACGTGTGCCCTGACCAAATGTCACAGGGTTCGGATAATTGATGAAGGTCAAGAGCGCACTTGAGGAGACAGAATAGGTTAGTTCAAGCTGTGTCTCATTGCCTGCCGAATCACGCACCACTACGGTAAGGCGATTTTCTCCGTCCGGCAGCCTTAAGATGACACCTGCGGGGGGCTGATACAGCTCACTATCTGGTTCTATGGGAACCAGTGGAATCTGCGTCCCTCCGGTTAATGGAGCGGTTGGACTGATAGGTGCGAACTCTCCTTCAAGAAATGCCTCTGCAATCCCACTTGGAACACTCCCACCATCGGAAGCTGTCAAACGGAATTGTAGCACTCCGACGAGAGTCTGCTTATCTTTTGGCTCCACCTCAACAATAGTCGGAGGTCGATTGTCCAGAATGATTTGCCAACTTCTCAAACCGATAGGGACACCTATACCTGTGTCGAAAATGGAGAGCTCCAATTGATACAGCCCATCAGTTAATAATTCCCCATCTACATCCCGGCCATCCCAAGTTACGTTCTGGGCAACCCCAGCAGCCTGGAATCCGTTCTGCAAGGTTACGAGTGGAAGCCCTGCCGCGTCACGAACCTCTACGGTAACAAATCCATCCGCCGGAAGTGCATAGGTCAGGCGTACAGTATCCTGGAGTCCATCTGCGTTTGGACTGAATGCCATATTCTCAACAGTGGCTAACGGTAAATCTGCCAATCGGGCAATCACCAACCGGATGGCGTCTGCGGGAAGATTCCCCTTTCCTACACTGTCGAGAACACTGCCCTCTGCCAAGCTGGCCTGGATCACACTCTGTGTGGGATTTAATCCCTGAAGTTCCCGAATGGATTTCACTTGCTCGGCAGACAGGTTAAGCTTAAGCTTACCAAAGCTCACCTCAGACTTAACATTAACTGCATCTAAACCAATTTCACTGCCCGGGAGAAACGGATTCTTGAAGCTCAGTTGAAATGTCTCAAGGTCAATTTCCTGAATATCTTCATCAAAGCTTAAAACAACAACCCCTCCCGTCCCATCCGTAGCTTCAAAGAGATTGACCGGCTCGAGCAGCCGTGGACGTGCCGTGTCTATTATGACACGAGCTGTGACCTCCTCACTTTCAACCCGAGCCGCTGATCGAAATCGCACCGACACAGTTTTCTCACCGTCTCGCCCCGCTAGATTGACAATCAGATCTTCTGTGTACGAAATCCATTGAAATGTATTGGTATCGTTAACCACATCTCCAGATACGAACATCTCCACCGCATCGCGCGCATTAAGACGCAATGTGACAGATGGCGAAGAAATCAGATTGCTCCCATCAGGCTCATCATTGACGAACTCGACAGATGTATCTACTGGGCCTGTATCATCGAGCATAATCTCAGTATCGTTTTCAGCTTGATTTTCTGCCGCATCGGTGCACTGCCAACGCACCGAATAACTACCGGAGTTGAGATTCTCAGTCCTCCAGATGAATCGGTAGATGCCTCCTCCCGTATCATCGATTTCCTGCTCCCCGGAATCATATCCCTCACCTGTGATGCGCAACGCACAGTCGATTCCTAGTTCTGATTGGGCGACCACCTGTATCTGCTGACCAGGTTGATAAACACCATCGTCATCCGAACTATCGGAATTATCTAACGAACGCATATTAAGGATTTCAGGCGATTGCCGATCGAGTACAATGAGAGCTTCAATCCTTTGGGTCTCGTTTTCTTCTCCGGAACGGAATTGGGCACCAATTCGCTTTTCACCATCCGAATTACTCAACTTGACTGGCAATTCCGGCACAAATGGAATCCAGCGGTGCGTATTGACGTCTCGGACGATTGCCCCGTCAATGAACATCTCGAACCCTCGTTCAGCTTCCAGTTCAAGGATGATGTCACGTGAGTTTGTCACCGTCACTTCGCCTTGGACTCGAATGGCGATTGAATCGGGACCAACCGTATCCAGAATGATAGTACTGGACACTGGAGATGTTTCATTTTCGGCTTCATCCCGATAACTGACTATGATTTCCTTCTCGCCGTCGCCGGGCGTAAGCAGCACCTGTATTCGCTCCTGGAAGGGAGTCCACTGAAATGTCTGGCTATCAGCTACCACGTCCCCACTGATAAACATCTCAATCGCTTCTGTATTTTGTGTCTGTTGGGCTGATAAAAAAAGCTGCACCGCAGAATCAGCAGTCAGTGCCTGTCCACGCTCAATGCTGATTATTGGATTTTCAGGTGCAACGGTATCCAGAACAACCGTTGCGCTCCGCTCTGTCGACCGTCCAAATAAGTCCTGGGCAATAATGGTAATGGTATAATCATCACTATCGTTCAATCCGTGAGTTTCCCAGAAATACTGGAAACTCCCATCCTCTTTATCTATCGTCTCCGGGCTCGACGATCCCTCAATGGGAGTCGCTGCCTGTTCGTCGGTGTCATATTCTTGACTTTCCGATTGGACACGCACAAACACCGTTGCTTCCGGCTCCGTTTGAATTTCAATCTGAACTGTTTGATTCGCCTGGAAGAAAAAATCGTTGCTTATCAAATCTCGATTATCGAGGAACACTGACGTTATTATCGGCGGTAATGCATCAAGTTCTACTGTTTCTGATACGAAGCCAGTTTCATTTTGTGCTTCATCCCGAAATCGAACTTGGATGGTCTTTGCTCCATCTCCGGGGGTTAAATTAACAATAATTTCTCCTGTGCCATCTTCTTCCCTGAGTGGTATCCACACACGAGTATTTGAATCGGTGATGAGGTCTCCATCCACAAACAATTCCGTTGCTTCCTCTGACGTGTAGGAAATCTGAACGGAACGCGCTTTGACGCGGGTCGTCTCGCCATCACGTATCTCAGCGGAGGCATCCAGTGCATGCACCTCAATGCTCGGATTCTGTGGCGGGGTATTATCAATCTGGAGAACCAAGCTATCATCAAAATCTGTGTGCTCGACACTATCTGTGAGTGCCCCCTCAACCCGGTAGTCATCCGCCTCATCAAGCCCTACCGTATCCCAAATAAATGTATAAGTGCCATCGCCGTTGTCACCCGCAGTCTGCTCCCCTGAATCATAACCGGTCGATTGAGAACGTATTCTTAGCGTCGCATCCAAACCCGTTTCCCCACCCCCTGTCACTAACGGGAGTGCAGCGGCTGTTATGACCAGGGCGACCTGTTCACCTGCACGAAAGCGAGACTCTGCTCCACCTCTGACAAAGGCACTTACATCCGTAATTACCGGCGGAGCTGCATCTAGCGTAATCGATGTGGAGACAGAACCTAAATCAACCCCTGCCCCATCCCGAAGCTGGACGCTGACATTTTTTGTTCCATCACCCCGGCTTAAAACAAGCTCTACGGGTGAAGTGAAGGGAATAAATGTTCGCGTGACGGCCGAATCTTCAACATCACCATCGATTAACATCTCTGATGCGTCAGGCGCCACAACTTGCAGAGAAACTTCACGGATTTCCGTAAATAGCTCCTCATCGTTAAGAGTTGCCGATTGAACGATTGTGTCTTCGGTTAACGTCAGTATGTCATCGTCTTTTTGCACACGGTTTCCCGCCGGGTCTACCAATTCAACAGACACGCGATACTGCGCCGGGGTTAAATCTTGAGTCTCCCACACAAACGCATAAGTGTCGGTGCCTGCATCAGATAGGGGTTGAACTTCAGAATTATACCCCACTTCCTCCGAAGCAATCGTTACATTGCCAGAAAGCCCAGGTTCCGACCCCGTTACGATGATTTCGATGACGCTACCGGGACGATAGCGACCATCGGCATCCGTTGAATCTGCGGTGTTCCGAGACTGTACATCACGAACTTCAGGTGGTGTCTGGTCTAGCACAATATCTGTTTGTGTTTCGCTCTCATTCCCGACTGCATCCCGGACACCTACAATGACTGTTTTCTGCCCATCCCCTGCCAAAAGACGAAAGGGGATCTTCCCCACCCGCGTCGGGGGGGGTGCAGGGGGGGGTTGGGAAAGGGGAAAGGGAATAAACTGGAAGGTGGTATCGGAGGGTTCAACATCGCCATGTACAAACACCTGATCGACATCTGAAGCCTGTAGCCTGACTTGTAGCTGAGTTTCGTTGGTCAACGTTATGGGGTTAAATCCTTCCTCCTCCCGCTTTCCAATTTCCACCTTTTCTACCTGCGGCGGGGTCGTATCCAGAAACACGTTTATTTGTGCAGTATCGCTGATATTCTCGGCAAGGTCTCTTAACTCAACCTCAACGCTTTTATCGCCATCGCCGGGCAACAGTTGCAAAGGAACTGAATTGGTATAGGGAATCCAGTCAAATGTATTTGCATCGGCGACCACATCCCCGGTGATGCGTATCTCCGAAGCATCTTTGTGCTCATCGGCAGGAAAACTCAACACCACATTTACCGATGCAGTACGATCGTCGAGCCCGGAGACGATAGATAAAGGATTATCCACAGTGCCTAAAATTTCTAAAGGCAGGGGTTGAGGAGGCGTGTTATCAAGGGTGAGAACCAATCCTCCTGTATCTGCACTGACTTCGCTGACATGACCCACCCCATCGGAGAGGAGAAAAGTCACCTGATAATCGTCAGACTCCTGTAGTACCGAGCCTTGTGGTTGGGTATCCCACACGTACCGATATATCCCATCCCCCTCATCAGTCAACCTTTGCTCACCAGAGTCATAGCTCACTTTCTCGGAGGCAATGCGGATTGAGGCATCAAGCCCTTCGAGCGCATCAGCAACTAACACCTCTATCGCAACCTGTTGCCCAGAATGGTAAATTCCATCGGCATCTGTTGGAATATTGAAATCAAACGAAGATACCTTGGTTATCGTCAGATCATCCTGACTGAGGGTAATCTTGCTCATTGTTACAAGGCTTTCATTGTCGGCTGCGTCCCGCACTTTTACATCGATCGTTTTTAAACCGTTGGAAGCGGTCAGTGTTATCTCCAGGTGCGTGAGGTCTACCCTCTCACCCGAAAGGTTGGTATCAGGAATATCAATCCATTGACGAGTCTGTGGCCCATCGATAACGTCACCATCGATAAACAGATTCACAGCGTCGAAAGGAAGGATGAGACTTAATGTCACACTCCGAGAGTTGGTAAAAGCCACACCATCGTTGATTAAGAAACTGGGGGCGACTGGAGGGGTGTTGTCGAGAATAATGAGAGTCTTGTTATCCATGACCCTGTTTCCGGCGGTATCAACCAATTCAACAGATACTCGATACAAACCAGTAGGCAAACCAAAAGACTCCCACACGAAAGTATACGTCCCATCCCCTACGTCTTGGAGCGGTTGATTTTCATCACTAAATCCAGCCTGCTCGGAAGTGATTGTCACATTCCCCGAAAGACCAGCCTCCAAACCATTCACGACGATTTCAATCTCGCTGACTTGGGAAGAATATTGACCATCGTCATCTGTCGGATCCGCCAGATCTCGCGAACTCACCGAGGCAATCTCCGGCGGAGTTTTGTCCAGCGTTACCACCGCTTGGGCGGTACTCTCATTGCCCACGTCATCGACGAAACGCACGGTAATTGTTTTCTGTCCCTCCTCCGGCGTTAACTCCACCTCGACTTCATCGGCGAAAGGAATCAACTGTAAGGAGAAATCCGATGGCTGCACATCTCCACCGACAAATATCCGCGGTGCTTCAAACGCCGATATACTGACTAAAAGCTTCGTCTCATTTGTGATATTCCCCTCTAAAACCTGCCCTTGAGCAGAAAGAGGGATCACTTCTAACCCACTTGGCGGCGTGGTATCGAGAAAAACACTCACCCGTTCGATTGTGCTTTCATTGAGCGCTTCATCCCTTAATTCAGCTTCGATCACTTTTTCGCCATCCCCCGGCACCAAATCTACTGAAACTGAACGGGTGTAATCTACCCAATCAAACGTAGAATCTCCGTCCACCACATCACCCGTAATCCGCATCTGCGAAGCGCCAACGGCTTCGAGATTCAACACCACTTGCTCTGTTGCCGTTTGTGCAAGGGTTGCCTGTCCGTTGACAATACTGAATCCCAAATGTTCAGGAGGCGTATTATCAAGGATGAGGGTCAATAAGTCATTCTCACGCACATCCCCCACACCATTGGAGAGGCGTAAGCTCACCTGATAATCGTCGGACTCCTGTAACGTAACGGTATCGAACACGTATCTATACCTACCCCCACCTTCGTCAGTCAACGCCTGTTCTCCCGAATCATAACCCACCTTGGCAGAGGCGATGCGAACAAAGACATCTAGCCCTTCGAGTGAATCAACGATCAACGCTGCTATCACAATCTGCTGCCCCGAATGATAGATACCATCGGCATCCGTTGGAAAATCGAGATCAAACGAAGATACTTCCGAGATCTTCGGCCCGCCCTGACTCAAGGTAATTTGGCGTGATGTGCTAGAACTCTGATTTTCAGCGGCGTCCCGCAACTGCATCGTCACGGTTTTCAAACCGTTGGAATCGGTCAGTGTCACAGTCAGGCTATCACGAACATCTATCCATTGGCGGATTAACGGGCCGTCGACCACATCCCCATCGACAAATAGGTTTACG
The DNA here is from genome assembly GCA_022567695.1 of Candidatus Poribacteria bacterium. Lineage (GTDB taxonomy): Bacteria > Poribacteria > WGA-4E > WGA-4E > PCPOR2b > JADFGN01. Next base: position 7,367 of record JADFGN010000027.1, read on the forward strand.
GCATCGGATGGAATATCAAGGCTTAATGTCACACTATCAAATGGAGAAATGTGACTTAATGTCACATTCCGCGAGTTGGTAAAGGCAGCTCCATCGTTAATCAGAAAGCTTGGGGCAATTGGAGGCGTGTCATCGAGGATAATGCGGGTTTTGTTATCCTCGACATTGTTACCAGCGGCATCGATTAGTTCAACCGACACCTGATACGTGCCGGGAAGAAAGCTCGGAGATTTCCATACGAAAGTATACGTTCCATCTCCTACGTCCGTAAGTGATTGAATTCCACTATTATATTCGACTTCATCTGAGGCTGAAGTCTCGCTTTGAACAGAGTGAAGGCTTATTTCCCCCAGAAGCGCAATCTCCGATCCTGTCACCACAATTTCAATATCGCTTCCTGAACGATACTGGCCGTCAGCATCTGCGAGATCTGCCAGATTCCGAGAAATCACGGATACAATCTCCGGCGGGGTTCTATCCAGCACGACCTCTGCGTCAGCGATACTTTCATTGCCTACATCATCGACAAAACGCACGGTAATTGTCTTCTGCCCATCCTCCGGCGTCAATTCCACTTCGATTTCACTGGTAAAGGGAATCAATTGAAAAGTCACATCTGAAGATTGCAAATTCCCTTCCACAACTATCTGCGTTGCTTCAAACGCTTCAATGCTAACGGAAAGCTTTGTTTCATTTGTGCGCAAGATCTGCCCTGACCCAGGGGTGCTTGTCTTATTCACCCTCACACTCAACCTACTTGGCGGCGTGGTGTCGAGATTCACTTTCTCGGTTACGCTTTCGTTCAGCGCGTCATCTCTTAAAGTGGCCTCAATCACCTTTTCGCCATCCCCGGGTACTAATTCTACTGATACGGAGGGCACGTAATCCACCCAGTCAAGCGTAAAAGCCCCTGCCACCACATCTCCTGTAATTCGCATCTGCGAGGCGCCCTCGGCTTCGAGATTCAACACCACATTACGTGACGCGGTACGGCTTACCCCGACAACACTCAAGCGGAAATTCTGAGGGGGCGTATTATCAAGGGTGAAGACTAGCGAGTTATCCTCTTGCACACTTCCCACGCCATTGGAAAGGCGTAAACTCACCTGATAGTCATCCGACTCGTTGAGGCCGCTGGTATCCCACACATACTGATACTTACCCTCCCCTTCATCGCTCAACGTCTGTTGTTGAGAATCATATTTTGCTTTGGCAGAGGTGAGGCGAATTGTGGCGTCGAGCCCTTCGAGCGCATCGACAACCAACACTTCTATCGCAATCTGTTGCCCGGAATGATAGATTCCATCAGCATCAGAAGGATTATCGAAATCAAAGGCGGATACCTCCAAAATCTGGAGTTCGCCTTGACTGAGGGTAATCTGGCGTGTTATATCGAGACTTTCATTATCTGCGGTATCTCGCACCCGCACATTAACCGTCTTCAAGCCGTTGGAATCGGTCAATGTTACAGACAAGCGAGCGCGGACATCGATCCATTGACGGGTCAGCGGGCTGTCAATCACGTCACCGTCTATAAACAGATTTACGGCATCGGAGGAAAAGGAAAAATCTAAGGGCACAACCCGCGAGTTTGTAAAAGACGCCCCCTCGCTGATCAGAAAGCTTGGGGCGGCCGGAGGCGTATTATCAAGCACTACAGTAGCACTGCTCTCAGCCGTCCGACCCAGGTCATCGAAAAGGCGCATCGAAATGATGTAATCCTCCCCCTCGCTTAATCCATCGGTTGCCCATAAAAAATTGTACTCTCCGCCGACAGATGTCAGTGGGTTCAGGCCGGAATCAAATCCTCTTGTAGTCGACACAATCCGCACCGTTCCATCAAAGTAATCCTTACCTGCCGCCTCTGTCACTGCTATTTGCAAGCTTTCTCCTGCATGGAAAATCCCATCTACATCTTGTCGATCGGAAGCATCAAAAACGCCGACACGTTGAATAACAGGCCCCAGTCGATCCAAAATAATTGTTCGGGTTATCTCCAAGCTCTCAATCTGTTCATTATTTCGGAACCGAACGCTAATATCTTTGGTTCCATCCGGCTCTGTCAGGATGACCTCAATAGAATCAGCGAAAGGAATCCATTCAAACGTATTATCATCATCTTCGATGTCACCGGAGAGAAACATCTCACTTGCGTTCTCCGCAGCAAGTGAAAGTATTACCGCTCGATTTTCTGTGATTCGCGCGCCTTGATTAACACTTAAACGCCTCGGAATCGGAGCAGTCTGTGAATAGGATAGACAACTAGACAGCAAAGTAACGAGTAAGGCGACTCGAACAGCACAGCGAAACTTCTTTACCGGCTCTGAAGCATTACAACGCTTTTGCTTATGGGATCTTCGCAAAAAAAATCACCCCTATTAGGCGAAGGTGAATTACGGACTTTAGCCACCTTTTTAATTTCCTTACTTCCATTTTAGAGAGGGTTGTGAATTCTTGCGAATTCAGCTACTCCTCAGAACATATTTCACAGTGGACTAAGACTCTTTTTAACGAGCAAATGACCATACCACAAAAAGCCCAATCGGTATGAAAAGCAATTTAAAATCCTTAGATTCCTTTGAACCATATATCGATTCCGGCGGTTCAAGTTTCATCTGGTATATCGAACCAGCATCCAGACGATATATGCGTTTTAATGAAGCCTCTAGATTTTCCTCTGATTGAAGGGATTGCACAAGATTAGCCCTCCCACCCGCAGGGTTGTCCTTGGGCTGAAGCTGCCAGCCATCCCTGCTCACAGGGATGAAATTGTACTCGCCCTCCACTGTCAACTCGACAACACTCTCTCGCTCCTGCTGGGGAGAAGCATTCCCGCCCTTGATAAGGGCGTATGCTTGTCTTAACCGTGCCCGCGCTTCTGCCACCTTTCCGAGATTAAATTCGGCAACTGTAAGTTGATAAAGGGTAGCTGTTGATGTCGAGTTCAGTGCCAGGGCAACCATCAACTGTTCTCGTGCCTTCTCATACTGTTCTGCCTTTAGAAATGCCATACCTAGATTCAAATAATCCTCAACCATCTTGGAATCAACGATTGGCTTTTGACTCTTTGCGTCGCGTTCAGGCAGGCTTTCATTAATTGTTGACTGTAGGTCTGAATCTGAAACGGCGGATTTATCAGAATCTGCGTTGGTAATTCTGGGGGTCAAGAGCCCAAGGACACATAAAACCAAAATTAATCTCTTTGTTCGCACGACTTAAGCACTCCTAAATTCTCGGCTAAACCCACGATCAACGTAGCAACAATACCCCGAGGACAGAGGAAACCAACACCAACGGCTTCAAGAGATGATGAATCTGCTTTCTCTTAAACTGGAGAGTGTAACGCTCTCCCTCTGGGAGGGAAATCGGCTCGCCAAGTTTGAATTCTTGGACAGTCCCATCCGAGGACTGAAGTGTTATACTTCCTTTTCTCCTAGCTTCTGCTTCTACAATGATTTGCGCTTCCCTTGGCTTCCGTCCAACTTGAGGTGCAGATGTGCGCGAGATCTGCCCTTCCTCTGAATCCCAATCCCACGGGGAGGGCTGAATATCGGGATACTGTCTCTGAATTTCCTTTAGCAGATTCGGTCGGAATTTATCGTACACAACGCCCCGTTTCTCAGCTTCATGAAAATAAAAGAGTGCATGAGCGATAGATTGATGCTCTACCCCTAAGTCCTTGGGAGGCTTGCCTAAGACAGGAGTGTGCTGGGTTTGCGTGAGGTCTTCCCTCCCACCCGAAGGGCTTCCCACCACCCGAAGGGGAGAACCTTGCGAGTGGCGCACACCTTCTTGTTGACGATAATAAGATACCCCCAAAAAGTAGTAAGCATCCGCATGGTTTGGATCTAATTCTATTGCTCTTCTGAAGTATGGCATGGCGCGTTCAGGCTGATTTGCATCAATCAGATAATAAACCCCCTCGATAAGGGAATGGAGTGACGCAATAGACGGCATGTCCAAGACATATTGGGTTTCCTTGTTCTCGCTTGGATCCGCAGATAGGCAGGTAGGCAAAAGAAAGAGAAAAGCAAGAGAAGAGCAAAAGAATTTCTTTGTATAAATCTGATTCCATCCCATAAGCTGACTTATTCAGACCAGATCGGGCCTGCCGAATATTGAGAATAGCCACTCTCATAATAATAAGGTAAAACACCCTTGACGTTATTCAAAACTATACCAAGCAGATTACAGTTAGACCTATCAAGCAATTTCAAAGCGCGATCAATAATCTCTCGATAGGTTTTCCCTGAGGTGACGACTAACACAACTCCATCGACCAGGGATGCGATCCTTTCCGCATCATTGACAGGAATCACTGGCGGTACATCCACAAAGACAATGTCGAAATCCATCTGACACCTATCTAACAACGCTTTGAAATCAGGTATGCCAAGCTGTAGGAGTGCACTGGGTGAAGAAACATGACTACCACAGGGAATGAGTTTAAGATTTTCGAGTTCTGTGTTGTGAAAGATCTGATCGAATTCCGCAGTTTTCTGAAGGTAATCCGAAAGACCAGGAGATGAGGAAAGATGAAACTGGCGATGTTGAATGGGTCGTCTCATGTCCGCATCAAGGATCAAGGTACGCTGGTGGGCATGAGCCGCAACGAGCGCAAGGTTTCCAACCAGCAGCGATTTCCCTTCTTGAGGTAGGGGGCTTGTTACCATAATGCTCATGAATCCACTGCCAGAGCCTTTGCGAGAAAGCATTCCAAACAAACGTTGGATTTCAATTGCCCCGAAAGATTCCGGGTCATATTGTTCAAGAAGAGATGGCTCTCTTTTCTTCTTTTTCTTGAAAAAACGCTTCATACCTCTCCTCGCAACACGGAGAACACTGTGCGGTATAGGAGACTTAGGTCAAAAAGAAGACATTTTTTTCTCAGATAGTAGGCATCCCATCGTAGCTTTCTGTAAACGCTTGTTGCCGAATCGTCGTAACCGTTCTTTAACTGTGCCAAACCTGTAAGCCCCGGTTTCGCCTCATGCCGGCGATCAAATGCAGGCATAGATTTAACAAACTGATAAACAAATTCGGGACGCTCCGGGCGGGGCCCGATAAATGTCATCTCCCCTTTGAGAATATTAAGCAAATTTGGGAGTTCATCAAGTCTCGTGCGCCTAAGAAATGTGCCCACAACAGTCCGGCGCGGATCATCAGTCGTTGCCCAGATGGGCCCCGTCCCTCTTTCCGCATCGACGCACATCGTGCGGAATTTCAGGATTTGAAAAATCTCTCCTCTCTTCCCAACCCGCTTCTGACGAAAAAAAACAGGGCCTGGTGAGTCAATTTTTATCGCAATGCTAATTAGAAGGAAGGGAATTATACTGATGAAAAGTCCGAAGGTACTCAATAAGATGTCTACCCCCCGAGTTACCACTGTGTTCAATTTCGACATGCTCTTGAACGACATCTGCTGAATTTCATGAAGAACAATAGGATGCTTCATTGCAATGTCATCCAAATCCGAAAATAAACTACCGTTGATAGAGGGAAAAATTTCATAGAAGTCTTGAGATTTACAATACTCTTCATAATTCATATTATTCTCTTACGACCCAAAGGTTCATCTCGGACAACTATTTTATCCAGCTTATACGTTTGAATATATAAATCCAGAGCCCTGCGTAACAACTCTGATAGCGTTAGCTCTGTTTCGTCTTTGATGGTTTTGAGTTCTTTTTCTTGCCGATTTGTCAGATAAATATTTATTCTATACATTGCACCCTCTATAGCGTCAAAATCGTGCCACTTATATGTCAAAATCGTGCCACAGACCATAAAAAAAGGTTTAAAAATTTAATCTTGTCTATGGTTGGATTGAACCGCTTAAATCCACGCTCATGAGAAATTGTTGCCGCAAAGATTAGCTAAGGAATTTATCCTCTGCACAGATGTAGGTTGACGCTTTCAAATCTACGGCAGGGGGGTAGGACGAGAAAGTCAAGTGTCAACCAATTTCTGAATCATCTACCATCATTTATGGAAATTTGTCAGGACTTTTGGCTCTTCTTCCGCCGCCATGCAAAAGCTGCCATTCCAACAAGACCACAGCCTAAAAGCAGTAGCGAGGAGGGCTCGGGAATCGCGGTAATTTTAATTACTTTAGAGAAGTCGTCAGCACTACCTGCGGCGACCTTCCACTCGTAGGTAAATACTACATTACCCGGCCCTGCGTTTGTAGGACTGAAAGACATATCTAAGTTGTCAGCATCACCATCCGTCAGAATACCAAAACCAGGATCGATGAATGCAGCAGCCTCATCCGCCTTATGATAGCTCCTCTAAAAGCATATTCTGAGTGTGCCCTTGGTTTAGGCAAAAAATGCGCCAAGTTTTTAATGATAGTCTTACATCCTCTTGTCCAAGTCGTCCAAGAGTTGACACTCCAACTCGTAAAACAGTATACTATAATCCGGCATACACGTTCCAATACAGAGAAGACATAGTTTCATCCCACCTTCTCTGTTCTCACTGAGAAAATTCTATACATGAAAGATTGTCTGATTCTCGAAAGACACAATTCGTTTTTCAATCTTCCAATTAAATAGCCTGTAATGTTCTATACTTTATTTACCCCGACTCAATCCAAAAAAATTAAATTCTCTGCGAATTTCTGGAGAGATGAGAAGAACCTGCAAAAAGTGTAAAGAATTCCGACACCTTTTATACCGTCTAAATGCCTCAAATCCGCTCCATACCTTATCTAACACCGATTTTGAAAAAGTGTAAAGAATTCCGACACTCATCCAGCTTCATAAGCCCTAGAATGCCTCAAACCCGCTCCACACCTAATCTGACTCAGATTTGAAAAGCGTACAGAATCCTGACACTTCCTTACCAATACATCCACTGGTGCGTCATCAAGACATAAACTCCTAGTGCTAGATTGGTAATGGCATGCGCCAGGATACACACAAACACGCTCTTGGTGCGGTAGAGCAATAAATTGTAAAGAATTCCGGCGACCATCCCCACGAGCCAACGATTGTGTTCAACACCAAACAGAAGAACCGTTGCCCCGAATGATAGCCAACTGAAGGCACCGATAGAAACTTGCTTGAAATTGGGATGGATGAGATAACGTAGCAGAAAAGAGCGCCAAAAGAGTTCCTCCATCACCGGTACCACAACAGCCGCACCGAGGAGACGAAAGCCGATCCACACAATCGCCCACCTTCGGGACCCAAGTTTTTCATAAGGGTTAAATCCGCTTGACTCACCGAGGCGTGGATAATGCCATCCCAATAAATCCGGCAAGATCCAGATTGCAAATACACCAATCCCGATGATGAGTGTGAAAAGTATTGGAATGGGTTTCAACGCCTTCCCGACTCGAATCTCCGGATAGGCGTGCCAAAACCAAAGCAAGAGGAATCCCACCAAACATGTTTTGAGCGGATAGATCCAAACGACTCCTCCTGGTATGAGCGGCGTGAGTCCCGTTAGAACGAGAAATGTTCCAAACGGAAGAATATGTTTTAGTCCAACAGTAAGTTCTGAAAAAGAGTTTTGCAATGGGATATACGTTACCTACGTCTCTTCGCTACGCTCAAGGGCAGGCTTTGAATCCTAATCAAGATGCCAGATACAGATGAGCCTTAGATCGATGAGATAATTCTGTTTGGAAGTTCAAGATAACAGGCAAAAAGCGTACCAATATGGAACAATTAGATTTGACGCTGGTCCGATTGATGGCGCACCAGTTGGGGGCTCCCGTATTTTTGCCGCGAATACTACGTATTTTATCCATTTTCCTACCGTATTTTCGCGCGAATCTGTGAAATTCTTTGCTTTTTTCGTTGCCCTACCCAAGTTTTATCTCCGCTCATGATCGATTTTAGGATGAACCACCATGTCATTCTCGAACCTTTCAACGTAAAAAGAGCGAGGATTCCTGAGTAATTGTACGTCTCTATACCAACCTGCCCAAACACTGATTTGGCATATAATTTGCTGTATCGAACACGGCATCTGAACGTTTAACATTAGCTGGGAATTAAGATAAATGCGAGGAGGAAGTAATTGAAACCAAATCTTTTTTTATTGTCACTGCTACTTATTCTGGCGATTGGATGCAGGGACTCTCATTATCAAAAGGGGCAGATCTATCTCAGAGAACAGAGATTGGATGAAGCTGAACAGGAATTCAAACGTGCCCTCGACAAAGATCCCTCTAATGTCCAAGCTTATATCGGTCTCGGGACGGTTCACACTGCAAAAAAGGATTACGAACAGGCACTGGTTGAGCTACAGAAAGCCATCGAATCGGACCCGAACGTTGTTGGTGCATATAATCAAATCGCTAAAGTGTACCGCATCCGCGGTCAACTGGATTTAGCCATTCAAACCTGCGAAAAAGGGATAGCAATCGCTCCCGAGTCGGCGTCTACTTATAAGGTGCTTGGAGACACTTATCTCCAGAAATTTAACATTTATCGCCAGAAACGGGATGCTTCAGAAGCAGAGGGGGCACTAAAAAAAGCAGAGGAGGCTTTTAAAAAGGTTCTCCAAATCAATCCCAACCATGCCGAAACCCACATCAGTCTTGCCGATCTCTACGCCCTGATGGGCAAAACCGACGAAGCCGAACAGCAATATCAAAAACTCACGACCATCGACCCAAAGAATAAGTTAGCACCTATGAAGCTCGCTCAACTTTATGTCAGACAGTCCCAACCGGACAAGGCTGAAGCTTTATATAGTAGCATGCAAGAAATAGATCCAAAGGATGTCGCTTCGCATCTGGCATTGGGTAAACTCTACACCGCGCAGAAAAAGTATCCCGCTGCAATTGCCGAGTATGAATCCGCATTGGAGTTTGCCCCCTACACGCTACAGATTCGGATGAATTTGATGGTTCTACATAACCAAGAAAATCAGTTCGCGCAGGCGATTGAGATAGGCTCTCAGCTTGAAAGACGACTTCCCACCAACATGCCAGACGACCCTAAACAGGCTCAAGTCCTCCGTTCCTTGCGCGAAGTTCTGTTCCTGAACCAGGGCAGAGCCTATCTCGGTCAGAAAGATTACTTCAATGCGATTAAATACCTGCAACAGTTAGTCGATTTCAATCCAAAATCAGCGGTCGCCCACTATAGACTAGGATTGGCTTACACAGGTGTAAAAAATTATCGACAGGCAGTTACAGAATATAAACGAGCACTGGAACTGGATGCGGCACTTACCATCGCCCAACTTAAGCTAGCAAATACCTATATCGCCCTCAAAACTCCCCTAAAAACGATTAGTGAATGCCAGAAAGTCCTAGACCCATCCAACCCGAATAGCGCCTTCATCAGTCAGACTGACAAGGCAGAGGCACACCACCTCTCTGGCATTGCACATCTGGCGTCGGGTAATAATAAAAAAGCGTTGAGTCAACTTCAACTGGCCTCAGAATTGAATCCGGATGCGGCTGAAATCTATGCGACAATGGGTAACTTCTATAGCCAACAGAACCAGTTTTTGGAGGCAAAACGCTATTATCAGATGGCGATTGAGCGCAAAGAAGATACGGCAAGCGCCCATCAAGGACTGGCTTACGTTCATACACAATTGGGAGAAACGGACAAAGCGATCTTAGAATATAACAAAACCATCGAATTAAGCCCGGATTCCCCCAGTGCTTACAACAATTTAGCGTGGCACTACGCAACACAAGAGATAAATCTCGATACCGCGTTAGAAATGGCAAATAAAGCCTTGACTATGACGCCTCAATCTGCTATATTTCGGGATACCTTGGGTGTTCTGTATTATAAAAAGAAAATGTATCCGCAAGCAATCATAGAGCTTAGAACGGCTTCGTTAGGCGCGAAGGATAATCCTCAGATCTACTACCATCTGGGGATGGCTTACTTAGCCGATGGCAAACCCGAAATTGCCCGACAGAATCTGCTGGCATCGCTGAACATAAATCCCAATTTTCTAGAAGCTACTGAGGCAAAAAAATTGCTTGAGCAGATTACAGATCAAATCGGGGGAGAGAACGAGTAATGAAAATGGAGAAGTGTTATCAACGTCAGGCATCACGATTCATAAATCGCTATTGAGAGGATAACCGTTGAGAAACTTACTGTTGATTTTCACGATTATTTTGACAGCCATCCCTTTCATTTACGTTGCAAACCCCGCTTGCGGGGCTAAAGCGTATACCATTGGGATCGAAGATGAACTCAGCATCTCCGTCTTGGAACAACCGTCCCTTAATAGTACGGTTGCCGTGGGCCCTGATGGTACAATAACGCTCCCTCAACCCCTCGGCACAATGAACGCCGAAGGATTCACGCGCAGCGAACTTGAAGAAGCAATTGCGCAAAAACTCTCTCCGTACTTTGTCGGCGGGGTTAATGCCTCAGTACAGATCGCCCAATATAATAGTCGCAAGATTACCGTCTTGGGCGCAGTGGGTTCTCCAGGCACAAAGTCTTATGCCAAAATTCCCTTCCTGATGAAAATTCTGGCGGATGCAGGTGGACTCACCGCTAATGCCGATAAAACAGACATCAAGGTGTTCTCAGCAGATGGCGTAAAACCAACAAGAACAATTAACTTACAACAGTTACTTACTGATTCCCATCCCGCTTGGCCAAAGCTTTCATCGAACGATATACTTTATATTCCGGATATTCCGCCTCCCGCCCCAACGGAATCAATAAAACAGGAAGTGCCTTCCGTAACCCCAACACCAAAAGTGGCCACCCCCACTCCACCTGCCGCCGCGCAAGAGCAGCCCGCAAGCAAGGTTCTCCTCCACGTACTCGGACAGGTATCGGGTAATTTTCCATTTGAAACGCCACCTTCATTACCCCATTTGCTTGCACAAGTGGGCATACCTGACCAACCCGATCTCTTGAGACAGATTAAAGTCATCCGAGAAGATGGAACCCTCTGGACAGTCAATATGGAGAAATATATCGCCACAGGGGATGCCAGCCTACTTCCAAAGCTTCAATCCGGAGATCTGATTTATATTCCCCAAACATCTCTTCCACAGCTCATGCATGTCTCTCTGCTTGGTGCTGTCGGTTCTCCCGGAAATGTCCCCATCGATCAACCAACGAGTCTGCTGGACATATTGGCTCAAGCAGGTGGGGTATCACCAGAGGCGGATGTCAAGCAGGTTCAGATCACGCGAGAAACTCAAGACTTCATCGAAACCATAACAGTGAATCTACAGGAAACCACTCTTCTTGTCCAACCTGGCGATAAAATATGGATTCCAAGAAAAACATCAACAAGTAGTATTCTCGGGACCACCTTTAGCATCCTCCGAGATGCGGCGTTTGTATACGGTACCCTTCTCGTGTTGACGCGTTAAGAAGACCGGACGATGGACTGAATGCGCTGGGTTCTTGCTTCGCATGGGAGGGAAGACCTCACGCATCCCACCACCCCAAGGGTCGGTGATTGCACCGTCTACAATTTTCAATCTTGCTTATGAGAACTATTGACTGGAAAACTTTAACACTCAGGGATTACTGGCATCTGCTTCGACGGCGCAAATGGCTGATTATTACCCCTCTTCTCTTGGCAACCGTCTGTGCTATTTTGGTCGCGCAGATAACCCCACCAGTGTATAGCACGAAAGTTACAATGATTGCAGAAGAGGTAAAAAGTGGCAGTATATTGCAAGGAATCGTGCGCATACCTCTCCTGGACCGGGAGCGTCTCACGGTGATTCGGCAGCGACTCTTGATTCGCCCCCTTCTGATAAAGGTTGCGGAATCCCTGCAACTACGCCATTACCTCGTGCGGGAAGGCATAGACATCGCAGATACCGGTATCTTAAGTGCCCTTAAAAAAAATTGGCGAAAACTTGCCAGGCGTCTCCATCTCGGAAAATCCAACACCGAATGGACCAACAGACAGATTGTAGATTATCTTCGGTCCGCAATCTCAGTCGGGATGCTTGGGAGTATAATCGAGATTAGCGTCTTGCACTCAGATCCGCAATTCGCTATGGACATTGCAAATCAACTTGCCAACTCCTATGTGGACGATGTTAAACGACGACGCCTTGATGAAGTGCGCGACACTTACGATTTCATACAGAATCAACTCCTAAACTACAAAGGGAAGGTAGAACAATCTGAGAAAGCACTCCGAGATGCTAGGGAAGCAGGACTCCTTGATTCACTGACCAATGCAAACATTGGACTCGTGGATCAGTATACCAAAGCAGAAGCAGATCTCATAGCGATCCAGATGAGTATCGTTTATAAACAGCAAGAAATCCGCCAATTGAAGTTCCAACTTCAAACCGGCATTGGCGACTTACAAGTGCAAAGATTACGAAACCGTGTGGAAAACCTTCAAACCCACTTAGATCAGCTGAAAACAACGTACAGTGACTCGTGGCACGAAGTTATAAGCACTCAAAACAAGCTGAAGATAGCACAACTTGAGTTGAAACAGGAGGAACAAACTCGTCAAGCGCAAATTAAACCTCAACTCGATAAACTTCAAAAGGAACTGGATGGATTGAATGTGGCAAAAATCGAAACCACCCTCAAACGTAATAAATACCAAGAAGCACTTCAACAGTTTCCCTCTGAACCATCAAGCTTTTCACATCTGCTCAGTGAGAAACAACAGAACCAAGAGAGATATGCCTTCCTGTTTGAGAACCTCGATGAGGCCAATTTCTTGATTGCGACCGAGCTGAGACAGATGGGCAAAGTTGCAGAAGTGCTTGATCCAGCAATTCTGCCTGAAAAACCGATTAAGCCCAACAAGACAATGATCATCGCCGCCGGTATCGTGGTCGGACTTGGCATCGGATTGGGACTGCTGCTCTTACTTGAATATTTCGACCATTCCATTCACTCTATTGAAGAGGCAGAAAAGTTTTTTGAGGGCATCCCGATTTTGGGGGTTATCCCCAACATGAAAACAAAACATTAAAGCATCGTCGAGCAACTGAAAATTTTAAACCGATGGACACAGCAACTTCAAAGGAGGCGCGGCTTCCCTGTTGGGATTGTGAAATTTAGTTAAGGGTATCTACCGCGAAAATTCGATGAATATGAATCAGAGCAAAATCTTATCTCCCCTTCTCGTTTTTTGTTTCCTGTTATTAGAAGTCTCAGGGTTTGCGATTGTTCAACCACCAGTTGACACGCTTTTGGAGGAAGTGATAAAGCCCAATATCGATATCAAAGAATTCGATCGGCCATCACCCCCTTCCCCGGCAAATACACATTACCTACAGGGAATGCGTCTCTTAGTCACCGACAAGATTGATGAGGCAATCGAAGAGTTCAACAAAGCTTTAGAGCTGGACGAAAGGCACATCCCAACTATTATAGCATTTGCAGATGTTGCACTCAAACAAGGAAAGATAGACGAAGCGGCTAGAAGATGCCAAACCGCCATCGATATCGCTCCCCAAAATCCTGGATTGCGTCTTGCGTATGCTCAGATCCTTATCGCCCAAAAGAAAATACCAGAGGCTGAGAAAGCACTTCAAAACGTCGCCGATTTGGCACCTGAATCCCCCAACCCGCGCATCTATCTTGGGAATTTCTACAATCTCCAAGGCAAAAGGGAAGACGCACTCAGAGAATATCAGGCAGCGAGCAAATTGGCACCTCAAGACCCACGGCCTCACATCGTTGCAGCATTGACCTACGCCAAACTGGAGCAAATGGATAAGGCACTTGAAGAAGCCGATGCACTGGTCAAAGTTGACCCCCAGAACCCCGTTTCACTCACGCTGAAGGGAGTCCTCTATGCCCAGCAAAAACAGTTCGATGCGTCGATCGAACTGTTCAAATCTGCAATTGCAGCGAATTATCGCTACTATCCAGCGCACATTGTTCTGGGCAATTCCTACTTTGAATTACAGGATCACAATAAGGCGATTGAAAGCTACAAAAACGCGATTAGCATTGAACCAAAGGCAATCCGGGCTCATATGATGTTAGGTACTGCCTACATACTCAAAAACCAGCCAACAGAAGCGACAGAAGCACTCGAGACGGTGTTGAAGCTGAATCCCAATGTCCCAGAGGCACAAAACAACTTAGCTTGGATTTACGCTGAGAGTGGCGAAAATCTGGATGAAGCCATCCGCCTTGCAGAGTCCGCCTTAAAACAGGGTCAAGGATACAACCTTCAAATTTTGGACACGTTAGGCTGGGCGTACTACAAGAAGGGAGATTACAATTTAGCACTGGAAAAAATGACAGCAGCCGCTCAGATAGGAACCAAAGACCCAACAGTGTATTACCATTTGGGACAGGTTTATATGAAGAAGGGCGATCAAAATAAAGCACGAGACGCTTTTAGGCAGGCGTTAACGCTCAATCCTAACTTCGATAAAGCCGCTGAGATTCGGGCGATCTTGAAATAGAAGGACAAGTAGAAAGGCAAAAATCAGAAACGGGAAGGTAAAAGCGGAAGGTGAAGTTTAACAGAAGCGTTCAACGCACTTGATTTTGGAATCAGTGGTAGAAGATTGTTATGAGCTTAAAGTCTTCTTGAAACAGAATACACCCAATCTGATTAGAGAATCCACGAGCGACACCGATGGCTATAACATAGCACTTTAATCCGAGTCAACGTAAATACCCACGCGGTCACAACCTGAAGTTACGCTACGAAGAAATATCACCGTCTAGGAACTTCAACCGATGTATACTAATTATTTGCCGCAGACACGATGTAATCCTTAACTGTTTGTTGAGCATCATCATTTTTCCACCCAATCCACCAGAATTCGGCACCGATTTCATACATCTTCCGCTTCTGCTTGCATCGAACCACTTTGGCAAGCGCGAGGATAGGCGACGAGAACTAATTCGATTCCAACTCCAGCGCGACCATCGTCTCCGGTTCGATAACCTCTTCTGCCATAAAACTAATCCCGCCCCCACTGATATTTAAAGTGAACTGACTAAAGGATCTTCTTTAAACCGATCCGTCTGCAACACGTGATAGGTCACTTGCCATTTTTCGTTTAATCGGTCAAACTTTCGCTTGTCTCTCATAATAGAATAGATCGATTAACTAATCTCCGAGAATAAATCCGCGCAAGAAATCAGTAACCATGCGGGTTTCGCAGTTAGAAATGTAAGCTTTCTTTTTGAAAATTAGTTAAAAATCAGATCTCCTTTAAAGTTTACGTTTTAATTTACTTATCGTTTGATTGATTTCGATAATTGCTGGCAACGATTTGATGTTTTTTCAACAGGTCATAGAAGGTTGTTCGAGTCACTCCGATGAAATCGGCAGCACTTGAGATGTTGCCCTGATGTTGATATAAAGCTCTCTCAATAAACTTACGTTCGATGTCAGCCTTGGCGTCTTGAAGCGTTTGCGAACTTTTGATCGGCGTCGCGAAGTCCATATCTTCGGCTGTGAGTTGATCGCCGCGCATCACAACCAATCCACGTAGGATGCGGTTCTGAAGTTCTCTGACATTACCCGTCCAGGAATGCTGCATCATTGCCTCCACAGCCCCTGGTGTAAAACCTGTAATCTGCTTTCCAAAATCCGCCTGGTATCGATTAAGATAAGCGTTAGCCAGGAGGAGAATATCATTCCCCCGTTCGCAAAGGGGAGGTAGAAATAGGGTAACCACACTCAGGCGAAAATAAAGATCTGTTCTGAAATTTCCATTGGCGACCTCGGCTTCAAGGTTTCGATTCGTCGCTGCGATAACCCGCGTGTGGATTGGAATTACCTTCAAGCCTCCCACACGTTGGATTTCCCGCTGCTGCAGGAAGCGAAGAAACTTGACCTGAAGACCGAGGGGTAACTCGGCAATTTCGTCGAGAAACAGCGTGCCGTTCTCTGCTTCCTCTAGCCTCCCCGTTTTCAAGCGATGTGCTGATGTAAAGGCCCCTTTCTCATGACCAAACAATTCGCTCTCAATCAATTCCGCAGGAATAGACCCACAGTCGACTGCCACAAATTTTCCGCCAACCGCGCTTAAACCGTGGATCTCCCTGGCAACTACCTCTTTCCCCGTTCCACTTTCTCCCTGAATCAAGACGGTAACATTGTCCTTGCTGGAGATTTGCTCAATCATCTCTATGACGTCGCACATCTGAGGACTCTTCCCAATGAGGGCACTCCTCGACTCCTCTGTCACCTTTAAACGGAGGGCCATGTTTTCCCGCTGCAATGCTTGAATATACAACGCTCGCTTGATAACAATTCGGATTTCATCCAGATCAATTGGTTTCGAGTAAAAATCGTAAGCCCCTCGCGCGATGGCCTCAAGGGCGTTGGACCGGGTATCATGACCCGTAATCATGACGACCTTGATGGTTGTGTCGATCTCTTGAATAGCATCTAGCAGTCGGAGGCCCCCCGTGTTATCCACGGCTGATAAGGCGATGTCCAACAGAACCACGTTCGGCCGTTTTTCACGAATGCACTGAAGCGCGATATTTGAATCTGCAGCCAGGACTACCTGGTAATCTTTATTTAAGGCCCATTTCAATTGGAACCTAATCCCTTCTTCATCATCCACAATTAGAATATTTGCTTGTTCCATAGAAACCTTTGCCTCCTAATCTTTTATGCCTATTTGAAACTATCGCCAGTTGTGAAGCGTTACCAAAGATGTAATTAAAGATCTACTTTAACCTTTTATTAAGTAAGCTCGCATCATTGAAGAAGGAAGGAGGAAGTAGACAATGACCATCACTGAAGTTGCCCTGCAACTCGGCAAGAGTGAACGGACAGTCCAGCGTTGGGTCAGGCAAGGAAAGCTCAAAGGAACTCTCGTTGATGGACGATATGATATTGAGATGGAGGCCATCCGTGAATTAGGAAGCCATCCTCGACAGGTTGATACCAATCAATCGCTCACTACGGCCCTGCGGGTGTTGAATATCGGAATACTCAGCACCGGCGGCACCATAACGACGGGAGGTCTTGCGAGTCTTGTCTTGAGCAGCTGGGTTGTCGGCTTGGCCGCCCTCCTCGGCGGTGTGTGTGGGTTGTTGATCGGGGCATGCTGCTGGGCAGCGGGGGCGAGTGAGCCTTAAAACCGCCTATGGCGCGAGCGTTGGATAAAGCATCGATAGTCTGCTATCGGTGCTTTTTTTATGCCTTCCTGACGAAACACCGTTCCATGTTGTCTAGAAAATCTTTGCTTTGAGACTCAGGTGCGTGATATATTACCATTTGGACTTCCAACTGCCCCTCTTTTGTGGTCAATTTGTCCTTACGGGATTTCCAGCGATCACATTTTGCAATTTAGAATTCGCAATGTCCTTTCTGTGACCTGAAGACTTACGTCGAACTCACGTTTCCTTTAGCAAGATCTATACTCCCACTAAAGTCTCTGCAACCCTCTAAACCAGACCAAGCAACCACACAAGGAAACGAAATCGTCCCGAGCAAGTTTCATTCCCACACTTAACTCTGAAGAGCCAATCTTATTAGCAGGCGGGGAATCGTTGCCATTTTGGGATGTTAACACTTTTCGAGGACAGATTCCACCTGCTTACGTCTAGAAAGCGGAAAACAATCTCATCGAAAGCGAGTCGCGCAATTATAATGCCAGAAGCATCGCTTAAGTTCATGAGTCAGCCCGAATTTTCCCGAACTTGCCCCAAATGGAATGTCAAAATCTTGACTAATGTTCATTTTCTATGTATAATTTACCCAGTTAAGTCACCCCCAAAAATGCCTTCAAAGGTACAACAACATATCAATGGATGCAATCAAACGCTCCGACTCTCCGCCTAGATGGTTTCTGTTCACAGCGATTATCATTCTGAATATATTGAATATCGGTGGACTACTTTCCGTCTGGAACATGAGTGAATCCTTGATTTGGGCGAACCTCTTTCACATCGACTGGCTGTTATCTGCGTGGGGATATAGCTTCCTTCTGTACCTGTTCATACGGAGGCATAGTGAAAGCGTTGAACGAAGTACACACTATATCCTTCTCTCGACCCTTTTTGTCTCGGTGTTGCTTGCGGTTTGGTTGCCGACACAAGACTACATTATCCTAAAGGCGCAAGATGTTACGTTTTTCCCCCTCCGTAAAATCATTTATAGTCCGCCAAGCCAGTTGTTCTTTGTCCTCATGCTCGTAGTTGTCATCCACGCGATCTATCACGTAGAAAAGCTATATCGCTCCGTTTACCACAGGCCCTGGTTTCGATGGACGCTATTTATGCTCCTGGTGACCCTGTGCTTCTGGATGGTGCTAGGCAGTATCGCATTAATGTATCGCTACCTGAATGTAGCAATGCTGATGATTACCTTTGTCCCGTCGCTAGTGGTGAGTTTCACCCTTGCCATTCACGTAATTAAAGAGGGTAGAAGTCATCAAATTCAAATTAGCCGAGCGGCACTGGATAAATCCTATACGCTGTTTATCACCGGTATCTTCCTGTTGGCCTTCGGCATCATGGGAAAAATTATCGATCTAATCGATATATCCCCTAGCTTCTTCCTGGTGCTTCTGATAGCCCTATCCCTCCTATCGACCTTCCTAATGATTTTGCTCTTTCCTTCGGTTAAGAAACGGATTCAGCAACTTATCAGCAAGAATTTCTACAAAAGTTCCTACGATTACCGCATCGAGTGGGAACGAGCCAATGAGCGCCTCCTTGGTATCCAGGACAAACAAGAACTCCAAATGGCAGTTATTTTATCAGTTGCTGAATCGATCGGCACTGAACGCAGTTGTTTGCTTATACACAACAGGAGGAACAGGCTTTTTGTAGCGGCATCGGCCGGCCTTGTGGTGCAACCCGACCAAATCTCCCCTGCTTTCATCGATTGGATCTGGAGATATAGTAAACCTTTGATACTGGAACAGGTTGGGGATTTGGCAAACTCTCTCCCTGGTTTTGGTTTGCAGGGAATAGAGGGGGTTCCCTCCAACGGAGAGAGCCCCTCCTGCTTATCTCCCCAAGAATATCGCCTTGCCCGGGCAGTGGATGTAGCGTTATTCAGAGAAAGTGACGTCCGCATCATCGTGCCAGTCATCTTTGAACAACAATTGATAGCACTAATTCTGCTCGCCTCTGCAAAAAAAGAATATGTCCAGGAAGACCTTGATTTCCTTCAAACCATTGTCGGAGAGATTGCTCTTGTGCTTGCCAACCAGAAGCTCCGTGAATCACTAATTGAATCTGAGGAGCTTAAGAATTTTAATCGCTTGTCCACCTTCGTGCTGCACGATTTGAAAAATGCGGGTTCTATGCTAAAGATGATTGTCCAAAATGCGGACGAGAATCTGAATAATCCTGAGTTTCAAGCCGATATGATTCGAACGATGAACGGGGTTACAGACAGAATTGAGAACCTTATCAGTAAGCTCTCGACCCCCACCGAACATGAGCCTTTGGAATTCCAGTCCACTGATCTGGCGGAGTTGATTAGAAACACAGTAAAGATGATCGGAATTGAGACACTTCCGAACATCCGATTCCAGGAAGACCTCTCTGATATTCCCCTTGTGAGAGTCGTCCCCTATGAAATACAGAAAGTGCTCCATAACTTGTTGATCAATGCAATAGAATCAATAAAAGATACCGGGAAAATAAGAGTCCGACTCTTAAAACAGGGGCAAAACGTTTGTATTGAGGTGAGGGATACGGGGTGTGGGATGTCTCATGATTATATTGAAAATAATCTATTTAGGCCTTTCCATACTTCAAAGGAGCAGGGGTTGGGCATAGGATTATATCACTGTAAAAGAATTGTCGAAATCCATCGAGGACAGATCGAGGTCGAAAGTACACTAGAAGTTGGCAGTCTGTTTCGAGTGCTCTTGCCTCTCTTATCAATAGGAGTAACTCCAGAATAGTAAACGAACTTTCAACAAACAAGCGTTCTGAACTAGCTGAAGTCAGAAAGAAGGCGGATGCAACATGAACATAACATTAAAAGATATCGTCAGAGCTTCCGTAGAGGGGTAGTGTTATAAATATGTTGATTTGCTCACCGAACTATGGTATCGTATGTCAGATTTGTCAACGACTTATCGAGACATAGAGAGGAGAACATGA
>JADFGN010000443.1 GCA_022567695.1 Candidatus Poribacteria bacterium
TTGCTGTACCGGTTGTTTGTCCAGCGTTGTGACCGTTGATAGCGATACCCACATAAACCGGATCGTTGAATATCACTTCAGAATTATCGAGTTTATCGAGGGCGGCAATCGATTCAAACTTCTGTCCCCGATCAAAGGAGACGGAAGCGGTAAATTTATCACCATCGCGAACAAATCTATAGGTCACCGGCCATTGGAGTTTAGTCCACCCATTGCTACCAGGCCCCGCCGCACCACCTTTGTCAGGACGACTAATGATTTTCGTTCCCTTGTCATTGAGTGCTTCTGGATGGTTGCTACACGTGGATTGAATGAAGATGTAAGGTGTTGTTGCATCGAGTTCCTGGGCAACCAGGACACCACACTTGCTCCATGTGGTTGCCGGATCCGTGGTATGTTCCTCGATCGTGTATATGAAAGTAAAGTCGCCTTTGATTGGGTCACTCAAGTGGGCGTATGTGCAACCAAGCTTATTGCTCCAAATATCTCCGCCTGTGGCACTGATTTCGAAGCCGTTATCGAGGAACTTGACTTCCCCGCCTTGATACGGGCCCTGTTCACTATCTGGACCACCGAGTTCCGCGACTTCCCACTCAAAACCGGCGTTTGCGGTCACTGTCACGAGCAAGCAGCAAAGTGTGATTGAGAATATGGTCTTCATGAAAAACTTCTCCTTTTGGGTCTGATTGGGTATGAACAAGCGGCGTATAATCACGGGATGGTACGCCGCCTGTTCCTTGTAAAATTGAGATGCTTAACGCGCCGATTTGAGACTTCCCCAAGTCGCGGCGAGTTTTCCAGCAGGCTCGACAGCGGTTGGAAGCCCACCGCCTGTAATCTGAATGTTTGTCACACGAGCGGTTCCAGTTGTCTGACCAGCGTTGTGACCATTGATAGCGATTCCAACAATGACCGGGTCCGTGAATACAACGGTCGTGGTGTCTTCTTTGCTCTCAGCGGGGTTCGCTACGGACATCCAAGTTGCCCCACCGTCAAATGAGACTGATGCGGTGAACAGATCGCCCTCACGAACCATCTGATAAGTCACCGGCCATTGCAAGGGCGCAAATCCATTGCTCCCCGGACCTGCACCGCCAGCACGCTCGGCGCGGGTAATGATCTTGCTACCCTTGTCGCTGAGAGCAACTGGGTCGTTGCTGCACGTTGACTGAAGAAAGACATACGGCGTTTCCGGATCGACGTCCTGCGCTATCATGACACCACACTTGCTCCAAGTTGTCGCTGGATCGGTGGTGTGTTCTTCAATGGTGTACTGGATTGTGAAATCCCCGGACACACCTTCGACATACGCCAGCGTGCAACCGAGTTTGTTGCTCCAAATATCACCGCCCGTTCCGGTGATGACAAAACCGTCATCCCCTAGAAACTCAACGGTTCCACCTTGATAAGGCCCCTGTTCACTATCGGCGCCGCCAATTTCGGCGACCTGCCAGTCAAGGGCTGATACAGGAGATACAAAGATGCCAACCAAGACAATAACCAACAAGACACGCATGAGGTGTCCTCCTTTAATTATGATAAGAAATCAGACAGAACCTCGCATACGACACGCACGATGAAGCGTCTGATTCAAAATAGCCTCCCCAAATTGACTCAAGGGAGAACTTCGTTAGATTCATTTCCGCTTATGAATCTGTTGTATGACGATAGATGTTAGTCGAAATCCGTGTTTTTGTAACTTTGTTGGCATATCTAAATAGGATTGCAAACGAAGTTGGGACTTGAAATTGTATTATGTTCGCGGAATTCTGTCAATAGGTTTTTTGAGTCACTTTTCCCTTGACGTTATCATGGGTTTCAAGCAAAATAGAATGCGCGGCGTCCCAATGATCTGAAAACGTCAACTGCGTAAATTCTAACAGAATACAAACCATCCAAGATGCAAAACTCACATAAATCGTGACTGCCTAACAATTAGCATGCATGGAAGGAGAACCTCTAAAATGCCCCGATTTGACTTCATGAAAGGACTCTTTGGTCTGCTACCAACGCCCTATACGGAGGACTTAGAAATTCATACGGAAGACCTGAAGGCGATTGCTAATTTCTGTTGTGAATCCGAACAACATGGAATTGTCTGGCCAGTGATGGTCGGCGAATTTTACTTCCTCGGTGAGGAAGAGCGCATCCGTAATCTTGATGCGGTCCTCGAAGAGGTTAACGGCAGATTGCCAGTGGTCTTTGGCTGTTCGGGCGTTTCTGTCCCACAGGTCTTGCTCTATGCGAAAGCCGCTCAACAAGCGGGTGCGGATGCCGTCATCGCTATGGCACCGGCACGTACCAATACTGCGGTGGCTATTGACATGTTTCGGCGGCTCGGAGAAGCCTTCGATGGACCGATTATGGTGCAGAATGCCGGAAACTACGCGCCTCTAACAGGGAAACAGATTGCCCAACTCGTTGAGGAAATCCCACAGATTGAATATGTTAAGGAGGAAAGACAGCCGTCTCCCAGACACATCGCCGAGGTGAAGCAGTTTGCCGGAGACAAGCTCAAGACGATCTTTGGAGGTGCGGCGGGTAAAGTGCTACCAGCAGAATTCACTCGCGGTGCCAATGGTTGTATGCCCGCCTGTGAATTTGGCGATCTGCTCACAAAGATTGTCGAGCGGTGGTGGGCAGGTGACGAGGCGGGTGCGCGAGATTTGCACACTCGACTGTTGCCATTGATTAACCTCGAAAATCACGACTTTGTTTGCTATATCCTCAAGCGCCGAGGTGTATTGACCTCCATGGTGAAAAGAGCTCCAAGCGCTTACCCACTTGATGAACAGGATAAACGCGAGATTTCTATTCTTTTAAAAGCTGTGGAGAACGATATCTCCGTTTACCCCTTCGGCGAAGAATAATTTGCCCGTCCTGTTTGTGATATTGCTACCACGATTCAGGAGAAGTCCATGCACGTTCTTTTGCCACAATTCATTCGCAGTTTTCAAAAAGCGGCTCAACGCTGAAACCGCACAACGATTGGAAGACTTGAGAACATACCTGCAAAGAAGGTACAGTCAAATCAAACCGTGTGACCTCATCTTGGACAAGTTAAAAGCCGAAGCACAGCCGCAACAACTTGATCTCTTTGGTGAAGTCAAATCTGAAGCGCTAACATACAGAGATTTGATCTCCGTTTTTTCAGAAAAATATACGCGATACATTCTGAGATTATCCTTTGAAAAACAGAAGGAATTGGTGACGCTCCGCAAAAAGCGGCTTGAAAAAATCATAGAACTATGCCGGGAGATGATTAGCCAATTGAGAGCTGAGCTCAGCCAGCAAGAAAAGGCAGTTGTGCAAAAGGCTTGTGTGGTCCTCGCAACGATGACGAATATGTATATCAGCAGCCTTTTGAACACTGAACGATTTGATGTCGTTATCGTTGAGGAAGCCGCGATGGCAATCCTTCCAACCCTTTTTTATTGTGCCGCTTTAGCCAAAACAAAGGTCATCATCGTAGGGGATAAAAGGCAACTTCCACCGATTGTACAGTCTCGGGCGGAATATGTCCACAGAGCCATGGGGAGAAATATCTTTGAAGTGACCGTGCCAGATTCCTATGCGAGTGATGTGGTCGTGATGTTAGATATCCAATATCGCATGCACCCCGCCATCGGTGAGTTGGTGAGTACCCTATTTTATGATGGAAAATTACGCCACGCCGAAAATACGAACGAACGAATCAAAATTGCCAACAGAAAGCCGTATTCCGGCGAGCCATTGATTGTCGTTGACACGGAAAGTCGGACCACTTGCGAAATGGAGGAAGGCGGCTTTTCGAGGTTCAATGAAAACAGTGCTCGGCTGTGCGTCGATTTGACGATGGAAGCCATCGGAGATGGAATCGAATCGGTGGCAATTATTACTCCTTATGTTTCCCAGTCGCGGCGCATTCGCCAAATCTTGTCCAGTTATCGGATGTCGGCAGAGCAGGTACACTGCAGTACTGTACACCGATTTCAAGGGAATGAGAGGGACTTGGTAATTTTCGATACCGTCGATGCTTCCCCATTATCACCGGGGGTTTTGCTCTCTGACAGTTTTCCCCGCTCAAGTGCGAGAAATTTGATCAATGTCAGTCTTTCAAGGGCGCGCGGCAAACTTATCATCATTGCGGATGTTTCTTACTTTGGGACATATTCACCCAATGATGTGATTGATCGGGTATTGCGTCTTGCTATGGATTACGGTATCCGAGTTTCAAGTTCCATGTGGGGATGTGGTTCATTTCACGGTAGGGGCGAGGCATGCCTCGCCCCTACTCATAAGATGCAATCGATGTAAGATGCCAGCGACCAGATGTTCTTTCGACAAACTCTGAGCGAAGCCGAAGGAACGGCGCACTTACTGGCACCTCTGCCCACGTTTTGCTTTGACAACTTCCAGCGGAATCTGGTATCCTTGAAACTCAGCGTTGTCTGACGACCGGAGATGAGGAGTAGACGCATGCGTCGATACAGCATTCAAAATAAAATTGTGCTTCCGTTTATTGTGCTTTTTGCCATTGTCATTTTCGTTGTCCCACTGATAACCATTGCGCTCCTTGATCGGAAGTATGGTGAGCAGTATGGTCTGGAAACCGAAAATTGGTTAAAAGTAATTGTGAGCACCAACTATATCCGCTTTGATAAGCTTATTATTGAGGACTCTCAGAAGATCAAGAAAGCATACGGAGTAGAAGTGACGCTTGTCAGTGGCGATAACACAATCAATCATACAACCCTTAAAGGGCTATCAGATGAAGATTGGTCAAACTTATCCGCAAGTATGAAATTGCGGGAAGCACGCGAGCAAATAAAGGGATCAGATAGTCAGTTTGTTTTACAAAATGTAACTGTCGGCAAACAGCGCTATAAAGTTATCTACTACCTGCTACCGCAATACAATCGGCTGTTGTGCTTGATGCGTTCGATGGACAAAATCGCTGATGCAAAGCGACAGGTGACCTTGTTGATATTGGGAATCGCCGCGATTGTTATTGTGTTGGTCACGCTTATCAGTCACCTGATTAGTAAAAATCTCGCGACCCCAATCAAAGAGCTTGTCCAGTTCACACGTCAGGTTGCTGAAGGACAGCTTGATCAAAAGTGTTCAGTTAAAACCCACGATGAAATTGGTGACCTAGCGGCGGCGTTCAATCAAATGACGCAAGATCTCCGGGATTCACGAAATGAGCTAATCCAAGCAGAACGCCTCGCTACAGCCGGCAAAATGGCGGCGTCATTTGCCCATGAAATTCGCAATCCACTATCGTCTATGCGAATGTTAGCGCAAATGTTGATACGAAAGAAAGACCTTCCGGAATCGAAGCGAGAGCAGTCGATGCAGTACATCCTTGAAGGGATTGAACGGATCGATGTCAGCGTGAAAGGGCTGATGGACTTTGCACGCCCTGCGACACTTGAACGTGTGGAACAGTCTCTTAATCCTGTTCTTCAAGAGGTATTGAATTTGATGGAGTCGAATTTGAGCCATCACCAGATCTCATTGGTTAAAAAATTTGACCCAAATCTGCCACCATTTTTGTTCGACCGAGACAAGTTAAAACAGGCGTTTATGAACATTGTACTTAATGCGATGGAGGCCATACAAGAAGGCGGAACACTGGAAATTTTAACGGCACATGATATGGATGGGACTCGCATTGATGTGGTTGATACGGGCATCGGCATCGCTCCGGAAGATCAGGAGCGACTGTTTGAGCCTTTCTTTACAAGAAAACCGCAAGGAACTGGGCTTGGCCTCTCAAATGCTAAACGTATCCTCGAACAACACGGTGGCAATATACAAATCAACAGTGTCGTCGGAAAAGGAACGACCGTATCTTTGTGGCTACCCTTGATGTGAGCTTTCTCAAAGGAAACAAGGATGCGAGGGAGTCACACGATGCAGGATGAAAGTCGAGGGAAGTGAAGATTCCGATTTTTATCGGGGTGAATTCTGAATCTTGTATCCCTGAAATCGTCCATCCAAGAAGACAAGATGCAAGATACACGATGCAAGTCTGAATCATGAATCCGGCATTCCTGAATCATTCAAAAACGCAATTTATGTCCTCGTTAACAAAGGAGAACTTATGAGCGATCTACTATTTCAATCCAGTGACAAAGTGCTTTTTATTGGCGATAGTATCACAGACTGTGGACGCCGCGGCGAACACGCGCCTCTAGGCAGTGGATATGTGCGCAAGGTTACGGAACTGCTAACTGCCAAATATCCCGCCCGTCAAATCGAATATGTGAATAAAGGCATCGGCGGGGATATCGTCGAAGGGTTGGAAAAACGGTGGGATGCGGACGTAATCGCTGAGAGGCCAAACTGGCTTTCAGTGAAAAT
>JADFGN010000444.1 GCA_022567695.1 Candidatus Poribacteria bacterium
TTCCGTAACATCGATTGCGCTTTGGTCTTATCCGCCTTCAGTGTATTCTCATCGGCGAGAGTCGCCTCCAAGACCTTTATCTCTTCCAGATAGTCAGGAATCAGGTGTGGCACAAGGTCATGTGAGAGCGGATTATAGCTGTTGTCATTCGGGTTATCGACGTTGGCACGAATCGTCTCCACCCATCCATCGATGACACCGAAGAAACCGACATTGGCGAGCGATTTGAGGTCATACTGCAAATCGTCCCACCAACTCGCAATCACGCCAGCGACCTTGAACCGATCCAGCAGGCCAAGCGGACGGATGGCGGCTTCAAACGTTGACAGGAAATCCGCACGAAGGTTGATGAGATCTTTCGTCTCTGGCAGGTGTCGCAAGCGGGACTCATGTGTGCTCCACCAATCGGCAAACACCTCATTCAGCAGTTCACGCTGTGTCGCCACATCTGCATCCGCTTCAACCAGAGACTTGATCTGACCCCGTTCAGTTAGCGTGGGAACAAAGTCGAAGTAGTCAGGGTCACGCTCAACAAAGACCGTCGCGATCTCCAGCCCAACCGCGTCGAACAGTTCCTGTTCCGTAGCGACCTCACGTTTGGGGATACCGCCCCGCAGATGGGCGTGGACATCGTGAATCTCCGGTGGTGGCGCGTTATCGGCATAGCGGCGAATGTTGAGGTTGTCGTCGTTCTGGGCAAGTTCCTCACGGGTAACAATCGCGGAATAGCTGTCAACCTCGGCAAAGCTGTCAAACGTCTGAACGATCTTTTCAATATGCTCCGGTCGGAGATAGTTCTGGGCACGTCCGGCGTAATACTCGGCATCGGCGTTGATAAACAGTACCTTCCCACGCCGCTCTGGGGGCTTTGCGCCTTTCGTACGCATCACAAGGATACAGGCGGGGATGCCTGTGCCGTAAAACAGATTCGACGGTAACCCAATCACCGCTTCGAGCAGGTCATCGTCAAGAAAGCCGGTGCGGATAGTTTGTTCGGCGCCACCTCGAAAGAGAACGCCATGCGGCATCACCGTCGCCATCATCCCACCGTCACGTAGGACAGCGAGCATGTGTTGGGCAAACATCAGGTCTGCTTTTTTGCCGTTCTCTGGACAGGAGCCGTATCGAAACCGATCGGAGAAGGGCATGCCGTCGCTGCTGTAGTTCTGGCTGAACGGCGGATTGCTAATCACGCGATCAAAGCGCATGAGTTGCCCACCGTCTGTATGCTGTGGGCTGAACAGCGTGTCCTCATTGGCGATCTCCGCATCCGGCACATCGTGGAGAATCATGTTCATCTTACAGATTGACCAGACGCCACCGTTGTTATCCTGCCCGTAGAGCCGGATCTTTCCATCACCGTGTTCCTCGACGTACTCCTTCGAGAGGAGAAGCATACCACCCGACCCGCAGCACGGATCGTAGATTCGCATATCCGCTTCCGGTTTCAGCAATCGCACCATGAGCCGGACGACCGCGCGGGGCGTGTAGAATTCACCGCCCTTCTTGCCTGCGGAGTCAGCGAATTGGGCAATCAGGTACTCATACGCCGCACCGAGCAGATCGGGGAACTCAAAGTCATCGTTGCAGAGTCGGTATCGGTTAAAGTGACGGATAAGGTCACGCAATCTCTGATTGGGGATTAGAGTTGTGCCGACCTTTCGCATGAAGTTTATGTGGAGCAACACACCTTCGAGCGAGGGATTGGATTCCTCCAGTGCCTTCAGCGCGTCATTGAGACCTGTGCCGACCTGCTGATGAAGCTCTTGATGGATATGATTCCAGCGGGCTTGTGGTGGCACAAAAAACGAATCGCGATACGAGAGCTTGGATTCAGCACGTTTCTCTGCTTCCTCCGGCGATCGACCCCGCTGAAGTTGAGTTTTGATAATCTGTTCGCGGCGTTGCTCAAAGACGTCGGAGCACCGTTTGAGGAACAACATTCCGAAGATGTACTCCTTGAACTCCGAGGCGTCCATCTTTCCACGTAAAATGTCGGCGGCGGCAAATAAATGCCGCTCCAGTTGAGATAGCGTTAATTTGCTCATAGAATTATTTTGTCCAAAGTCCAAAAGTTTAAGGCACACCTGATTATAGCAAATCAGTCCAGTTCTGTCAATATCATTAGCAGTTCAAATTAGGGCTGTTTAATTATCGATTAAACCATCCTTAACCTCTCCCCCGGCCCCTCTCCTACAAAGAGAGGGGAGCGTTTCTCCCCTTCCCTCGTAGGGAAGGGGCCGGGGGTTAGGTCTCAATTCCTGACAATTAAATGGCCCTAGGTGCATGAATTTTCTGTTTACTTTATTTGGTAATTTTGCTATAATGTGAGCGATTCCAATGAGCCTCAAGGGAAACTTGCGGCTTCTTGGGGTCAGATTATAGCGAACGACTAGGATGTTTGAAATCGGCGAAGAAATCTTGTTTTCAACCATGAGGTTAGAATTGCCGAACTTGCTGTGTATATTCTCATGTAGGAATGTACGCAGAATTATCAATTTAATACGCTGTGAAATATATTGTGATGTCGGGAGGGTGAGGCTCTCGACGAACCAAGAAAGACGGTAGGAGCCTCACCCTCCCACCGATAAACAACCGTTAAAACATAACTAATTATAATTAGGAGGAATTAATGTTTAGCATTCAGAAAACCACGCTCTTGTGCGCTCTGATCGCACTTGCCGCATTGTTGGTACTTCAACCCGCAACCGCACAGATCATTTTCTCCGAGGACTTTGAAGGCGGTGACCCCGGTTGGGCTCCCGACAACGGCGGGCAGATCTGGGAAATTACTCCGGATTTTCCCAACGGCACCGCGGGATATTTGAATACGGTAGAAGGATGCGGAAATTCTGGTAATACACCAATCGGCTTTGATAATTTCAGTGATGGCATTATCCAATTAGAGATGTCATGGGGTGACGATGATAGTTGGGGTATTGTCTTGCGAAAAACCGCTGATGATGCAGGCTATCTCGTCGTATTCGGCTACAATGAAACCCCCAGCGTTATCATCGCTGATCTTGCTGACGGTTGCGCTGACACAGGGAACTGTTTGGATCAGGTCGGTTGTGAAAACGGTGGCAATGAACTTCTTCAGGTCGACCACGGCTTGGGTGCGGACCTCACGCAAGATAACAGTGTGTCGTATACGGGCCGAATCGAGGCCATTGGTGACACAATTAAAGTGTGGTATCTGCCAACTGCCGATGTTGCCAGTCCGACCGGCGACCTGGGTGCCCCGACCGTTGAATTTCAGACTGATGGTGCACACAGCGGCCCCGGTTCCGTTGGTGTTTATCAAGAAAGCCAGGGCGGCTGTATGATTGACAATGTGTGGGTAACTGGTCCAGACGGCATTACCCCCGTTGAACCTCAAGGGAAACTGGCAGCTTCCTGGGGAAGGATTAAATCAACTTACTAAGGAACAGGAACTAGATAAGTCCTGCATTTTGGATTGTGAACTATTGACCTCCCCTAGCCCCTCCTTAGCAAGGAGGGGAACAGTTCCTCCCCTTACCAAAGGGGAGGTTAGGAGGGGTTGACTACTTAGTTTACTCTATGTAGGTCTTCGTAGTGTGGGCGATGCCCACACTACGATTTAAGGCAGTTAACCGGCTGAGTTATAACCAATTCTTAAGGAGGAAATAATGTTTAGGGTTCAGAAAATTACACTCATGTGCGCTCTGGTCGCACTCGCCGCGTTGTTGGCATTTCAGCCTGCAATAGCACAGACCATTTTCTTCGAGGATTTTGAAAGCACAGATGGCAGTGATTGGATAGCGGACAATGCTGGGCAAAAATGGGCAATCGACGCTTTCCCCAATGGCACCCAGGGATTGAGAAATACTGAAGAAGGTTGTGGCCTCTCCGGAAATACCCCGATACCTGGGGTGACAAATTTCAGCGATGGCGTTATCCAGTTGGAAATGTCATGGGGTGACGATGATAGCTGGGGTATTGTTATGCGCCAGTCAGCACCAGATAAGGGTTACCTTATTGTATTCGGTTACAATGAAACACCTGCCGTTATTGTTGCCTTGCTAGATGAAGGCTGTGCCGAAACTGGTATGTGCCTAGATCAGACGAGTTGTGAAAACAACGATGCCAAAACCCTGATCCAAGTGGACCATGGTCTGGGCGGTGGACTCACGCAAGATAACAGCGTCTCCTACCTGGGACGCATCGAAGCCAGGGGAGATTCAATCAAAGTGTGGTTTTTACCAACTGCTGATGTGTCTAACCCAAACGCGGCAGACCTCGGTGTCGCACCGTTGGTCGATATTCAGGACGGCACGCATGCGTCCGGTGCGGTTGGCGTTTGGCAAGAAAGCCAGGGCAACTGTGCGATTGATAATGTCTGGGTGAGCGGTCCAGTCGCGGTGCAACCTCAAGGTAAATTAGCAGCGTCTTGGGCAACTATTAAATCGACCTATTAGGACGTTATCAACTTTGAATTGATCGCTATGTCCTACTGCTCTATAGAATATGCTCGTAGCCGAACTCTTGCGAGTTCGGCTACAAGTGTCAGACCAGCGAGGTTAAACCTCGCATTTCACAGATTGCGTAAGGTGACATCTTACGCAATGCTATCAATTAACTCGTAACTTTATAAAATAAAAGGAGAATATCTACATGAAAACTGCCAAACTAACCACAATAATCATGCTACTATCACTCATGGTTATCGCTCAAGCAAGTGCACAAATCGTTTTCTTTGCGGATTTTGAAGACGGTGGCGGAAAAGCAATACCAGACAAGGGCGTCAATGATTCCAAAAAATATAAAGGACCTGCCGGCACAATCTGGGCAATCCAAGACGCCACGACCAATGCTGGAAACGCTGACAATCAAGTGCTTAAACAGACCGCTGAAGGTTGTGGAACGTCCGGAAATACTCCGTTGCCCGGTGTAACAGACTTCACCGACGGTATTATCCAGGTGGTCTTTTCCTTCGGAGATGATGACGGCTTCGGACTCACTTTCCGAAAAAAGGGCGACGATAAAGGCTATATTGTCGCATTCGGATTTACAGAAACACCGCATCTGATCATTGCTGACTACGCAGACGGATGTTGTCCGGATGGTCAGTGCCTCGATCAGTGTGGCTGCGAAAATGGTGGAAAAGAAATATTTTCCGTACCCAAACCTCCTGAAATAAATCTCGATCAGGGCAATGGAACCGTTTATTTAGGCCGGGTCGAAGTTTCCGGAGGGGACATCAAGGTTTGGTACCTACTGTACGATGATGTCAAAGACCCCTTTGGCGATTCAGCGGGCCTTGGTAAACCTCATATTGACGAAAAGGGTCTCCTCAAGACTACGGCCGCGGGCTCTGTTGGGCTTTGGCACGAAAGTTGGGGTCAAGGTGAAGTTCACGAAGTATTCGTGACCAAACCAGGCGGCTTTGCCGTTGACGCGAGGAAAAAACTTGCAACCTCTTGGGGCTACGTTAAGAGTGCCTATTAATCCGTAAACTTTAAGCGTAAAATGTGAAACGTGCAAACAGTGCGTTTTGCGTTTTACGCACTTCCTGAATTCCGATATTTCTCACCCACCTAAACATTCCCACCTTCCTTTCACGTCTAACCTTTCAAAGGATGCCCGTTCTTTGAAAGGTTGTCCAATCCAACCGATGAAAGATAGCCGAGTTTCGACAAAAATCCAAAAGCGTGCGGTGCTGATTGGCGCGTTGCTGATCATCGCTAACAGCTACTGGATCGCCTACGTCGAGATGATATGGCACACCGCACACCTGACTACCGTTGCGATGTCAGTCAATGTCATGTTCGCCATTCTCATGACCACTTGGTTAAACATGGGCATCCGCACCGCGTTTCCAAAAGCCGCATTAAGCCAACAAGACCTGCTCATCATCTATGCGATGCTCGCCGTCGGGAGCGCATTTTCTGGACACGATGGCATGCCCCGGTTGATGGGACTCATACCTTATGCCTTCCGCTTTGCAACGCCCGAAAACGATTGGGAAGCATTGCTGTTTCGCCACCTACCAGAATGGCTTGTCGTTTCAGATCCGAAAGCAGTTACAGATTTCTACGAAGGAGGGGTCAATTTCTTCACAGACGGCTATGTCCAGCAGTGGATTACGCCAATTCTCTCGTGGTCAATCGTGATTTTCCTGCTAATGGTGATTTTTCTCTGCCTGACTGCAATTATCAGAAAGCAGTGGGTAGAGCATGAAAAACTGGCGTATCCAATTGTCCAAATCCCGCTTCAGATTACCGACCAATCTGGTGCGATCTTCAGGAATCGGCTGTTGTGGATAGGCTTCTCAATTGCGGCAGGAATCAATCTCTTGAATGGACTCCAGTTTTTTTTTCC
>JADFGN010000445.1 GCA_022567695.1 Candidatus Poribacteria bacterium
GATGACCAGAAACGGATCGACGGGCGGGGAATCGCCATATTCGGCATCGTTAATCTCCTTATCGGTGCCATCGACACCACATTGAAGAACTTGAACCAACACACCTCGGCCGTCGGGAATAACGCCCCGCCCTTTGGGAAGATTCTCCCTTCCTTTGGGCAGATCATTTACCGATGGGTTTTTCAGGTCTGCTAAGTGAACCGAATTCGGTGTACCAGGAATAACGGCAATCGCTTTCATATACTCAGGTCTAATCACCTTCTGGGTTTTAAATCTAATCAGCATTTCATGCCGGTAAATTTCACCGGGGTTGAGGATGATCGAATCCCAACCTTCGCTTCCGGCTTTGTTGATGGCATCGGGATAGTGTTGCGTCTCAAGGCAGAATCCAGCGTGTTTGTTGTAGACATTACCACCTTTGCCTTTCACCGTTCCATCAAGGAAATTACCGGAGTAAAATTGAACACCCGGCTCGGTCGTGTAGATTTCCAGCATTCGACCAGAGTTCGGCTTTTGCACGTCCGCAACGTGCTTCATTTCGCCAACTTTACCGTTAAGTACAAAGTTAATATCATATCCACCCGGGTCGTCTTGCCCATTGCCTGGAAGTTGCGCGATACTGTCACTAATTTTTTTCAATTGGGTAAAATCGAACGGCGTTTCTGCGACACTGACGATTTCGCCCGTCGGAATCAACGTCTCATCAACTGGCGTGTAATTATCGGCGTTGAGGACTAAAACGTGTCCGAGGATGTCGCCAGAATCGTGTCCCGCTAAATTCCAGTAGGTGTGGTTCGCGAGATTAACAATTGTCGGGGCGTCGGTTGTGGCGGACATCTCGATTTCCAGCGTGTTATCATCGGTGAGCGTATACGTCACCGTCGTCGTCAAATTACCTGGATACCCCTCTTCGCCATCGACACTCAGGTATGTCATCTGTAGTGAGTTTGCCGTTGCATCGGTGACATCCCAAACTTTCTTGTCAAAGCCTTGTTCGCCACCGTGTAGATGATTCGGCCCATTATTTGTGGCAAGCGTGTATTCTACTCCATCGAGTGTAAACCTGCCGTTCGCGATACGGTTTGCAACCCGGCCGGCAGTGCATCCAAAGTGAGGATGTCCCGCAAGATAACCATCAAGATTGGCGCAACCGAGTACGATGTCCTCCTTCTTACCGTCATGGTCGGGGACATGTAATTCGGTTATGATTGTGCCATAGTTGGTAATTTTCGCAACAAGCCCATTTTTATTCGTTAATGTGTACAGGTACACAGCTTGTCCATCCACTTGGCCCCATTCGATCCTTTGCATCTTACTCATCGTTTGTTTCTCCATCAGTTTTAACCGCCGAGCAGTTTCTCCTTTGTTAGAGAAGAGGCATCCGCAATCGAGAAGGTGCTAACAGCCGCAAGAAAACATATCTCGTCTAGTTCTAAGTCTTGAGTTTGACCGTTGCGATGTTCGGCAAGAGCTTCAGCAGCCAGTTTGGATAATATATCTTGAGAATCAGCAAATAGTTTATCCCATCGTCTTTCGGATTCAAGTTCGGCAAGCAACCAATCCGCCACTTCATCTTGCTCAGTTGGCGGAAGTTTTGATGCTTCAGCGAATGCTTGCTCAAGTCGTGTTGTCATAATAACACCTCCCGTTTTGAAAGTTGCCAAACCGTTCGTTGTGTCCGCCGTTCCGTCGCGACTGAGTTCAGGCACGGCAGGGAAGTGCCGAAACACGTTCGACAAACCAAACACCGCCGAAACTCAAATTAATGAATAAAACCGAAGATCCTACTGTCTGCTGGCCACAACAACGGCTGGTTAGGTAACTATCAACGATAAGCTTCACGCCGATGTTTCACACGGTAAACCGTAATCGTTTGGGACTTATCATTAATGTCATACAGGATACGATAAGTTCCGACACGCAATCTGTAATCCGTGCTTCCACGCAACTTTTTGGCGCCTGGAGGGCGAGGATCGTCTTGCAGGTCATCAATGTGTTGGCTTACCAACCGAGAATAGTTCTTCGGTAAATTCGCAATATCCTTAGACCGCTCGGCGCAAAATGCGAACCTTATACATCGATACCCTCACGGCGTAGTTCGGCTTTGGCACTTTCCCAAGAGAGTGTTTCTTCTGAGGCTTCACGGAGACGTCGGATTTCCTCAGCGTCTTCTAAATCCTCCAGTAGCTCTAAAAACTCATTCCAATAGACATAGTCAAGCACCACCGCTTTCTTGTTACCAGCGGCATCTACCAAGAACTGGGCTGCCTGAATAAGTTCGGTGATACTCATTTTTATCGATCTCCCTTCACCAGCTTGGGTGCCTGGTTAGGCAATGTTATCTCTCTGATTCTGCTGTTTTCTGCCGAGGGTGATTCTCCATTCAACCTTATCGATTTTCGTGTTCCAGTCCGGCCAACTGGACGCATACGTCCATCCGCATCACAGGCGATCTTCATAACCGTTATTATACACTTCTACGCGAAAATCTACAAATGGAAATGGATTCGTTCCGCTTCTGTCGGGACGTCGGTGCGGAAATCATAGCTTCGTTTTTTGACACATTTTCAAGAGCGGAAAGATTTCCCGTAGTTGGGCGAAATTCAGGAATGGTTCATTTTTTCTGGTAAATTCCCTCTTAGTTGACGTAAAATTTAGAGGTCTCACATTTAAGAGGAGATTAAGTCTTCTATTGCTATATCAAAACTAAAATGAGAAGGAGTTTCAAAACGATGAAAAAGAAGTTGTTGTTGTCGATAGGCATACATTTAGCGATTCTTGGGTTAATGTTCACAACTCAAGGTTTCGCCGCAATTAACCCCGCAGATGCTGCCGGCATTTGGCTCTTTGACGGGGATACCTCAGATTCGAGTGGAAATGGAAATGACGGTGTACTCATGAATGGTGCCGCAATTGTTGACGACGCGCTAAGCCTTGATGGCGACGATGATTACGTTAACGTCGCCGCTTCCGCGAGTTTGGACGGCACTGCTGATAATTATACAGGTGTGGCCTGGATTAAATTCGAGAGAAAAAGCGGGCCCCAGCCGGGTGCATGTTGTCAAGATGATCAGATGGTGCTTGCTTTCAGTACCGACTGGCACAACATACTCAATGTTTTTGGCCGCGACAGAGGCATTCCCGGAGCCATCGAGGTCGGCAGTGGCGAACTCGCTCCAAGTTGGCTTTCAGGACCCACGTCTGTTGACGATAACGAATGGCACCATATTGCTTTCACCTACGACGGTGCAACGAAGGTCATTTACGTGGACGGTGAAGTTGATGTTGACGCCGCCACGACGGGGAGTTTTGGAGTCTCTGGTATCGATTTACATATTGGTGGGACACCAACGGCCGAAAGACCTGCCAACGGACTCATAGATGACGTTGGAATTTTTAATGTTCCTCTGGCTCAAGGTGATATTCAGGACATCATGAATAATGGCCTTGCGGCAGCAATTGGTATTGAGACTGCCGTCGATCCCCGCGGTCGATTAACCACGACGTGGGCAAACATTAAATCCCAGCGTTAGTTAATAAAGAATCGTAATTCCATTGATTGCCTCCTGATGATTGATAGTATGCTATCGCCATCCGGGGGCTTTCTTTTTATGGTGCACGATGATCGATTGGCTGAAACAGTTTAGAAAACTTACGATGAGTCTCATCGCACTTCTTTCACTCGGAACCACAGGAGCGAAAGCCGTTGAGATTGAGAAACACCAAGCACTTCTCTTTTACGATGAGGGATTGCGTGCTCTATTCCGTGGGGATGATGAAGCGGCGTTCGTGGCGTTGAAGCATACCATTTCGCTCGACTCATCATTGGCAGATGCACACTGTGTGCTAGGATTACTTTACGGCAAGCACGAACGGTGGAAAGAGGCTGCACGAGCATTCCAGAGTGCCATCCTCGCTGATGCCAACTATATCGAAGCCTACTGCGAATTGGGTGAAACTTATCTGATACGGTTGGCCCGTGTGACGGATGCTATTCTTCCGCTTCAGAAAGCGATTCAGATGGACCCAGACCATGCCCGCGCTCGGCGACTTTTGGGAACCGCTTACTTTCGACAGAGCCAAATTGATGAAGCAATCGCCGAACTTCAATCTGCCGTAAAACTCGACCCATTCTCGATATCGGCACTTTATACACTGGGGCTCGCGTATTTTCAGATAGGTGATTTTGAGGCAGCGAGCTTGCGTTTCAAACAGATCCTTGAACGGGATGCTTTTTTCGCGCGGGCACATTTTAGTCTGGGCAACTCCTATCTTCGCATGGGACGAATGGCAGAAGGGCAAAAGGCTTTGCGGACCTTTGAGGCGTTGACTCAAGAAAAGGAACAGATAACACACCTCAAACGCATCCTAAGGCAAGACCCATCAAATGTCGAGGGCTGGTTTCAGTTGGGACGCCTTCAATTAAAGCGGAAGATGTGGGACGTTTCTGCTGAAGCGTTTGAAAAGTGCATCGCACTCAACCCACAAGACATACGAAGCTACGAAGCACTCGGCTATCTCTATTTCCAGCGAAAAGCTTATGAAAATGCGCTAGAGATATACAGTAAAGTCGTTGAACGTCGCCCCAACATTGCAACATACCGGAATAGTGTGGGTGGGGTTTATCTGATGCTGGAGAGGTATCCGCAAGCTATTGAGCAGTATCAAGCTGCGATTCGCCTGAAACCGGAAGAACCGCGTTTTCATCTGAATCTCTCGCAGGCTTACAAACGTGCCGGAAACCACGCAAGTGCAGAGGAAGCGTATCATCGCTATGA
Organism: Candidatus Poribacteria bacterium; assembly: GCA_022567695.1. Taxonomy (GTDB): domain Bacteria; phylum Poribacteria; class WGA-4E; order WGA-4E; family PCPOR2b; genus JADFGN01. Next base: position 4,779 of record JADFGN010000445.1, read on the forward strand.
GCGTCTCAAAAATGAAAAAAAGTGAAAAGCGTCACAAGATGCGGGGCACAGTTCGACTGCTCCTGATTGCGGTATGTTGCCAGCTCTTTTCCGCTTTTGCTCAAGAGCCATCCGCGCCTTCGGATATGATATACATCCCTTCGGGTGAGTTTATCATGGGCAATGACGAAGGCACACCAACAGAAAGGCCAGCACACAAAGTCTATCTTGATGCATACTACATCGCACGACACGAAGTCACCAACGCTGAATATTACGCCTTCTGGATTGCCGACGGTGGCGCGGAAAGCTCTCACACACCAATCAGTTATGGCAAACGTGCGGGCATCGGAAATTGGCCCCAAATCGCACGGACAAAACCGGATTATCCAATCGTTGGCGTTTCATGGGCGGATGCAGTTTCCTACGCAAAATGGGCTGATAAACGTCTGCCCACCGAAGCGGAATGGGAGAAAGCCGCACGGGGAAACGACGGGCGGCTGTGGCCGTGGGGAAACATATTCTCTGTACCCACTCACGGCATAACAGTCCATGCCAACGTGTGGGAAGGCAACGATGGTTTTGACAACGGCCTTGCCCCCGTGGGGAGTTATTCAACTGGCGCAAGTGCCTTTGGCGTCCTTGATATGGCAGGAAACGTCTGGGAATGGGTCGCCGATTGGTATTCGGACACTTATTATTCTCACAGTTTGGCTGAAAATCCGAAGGGTCCCAAAACGGGCAGCCGACGTATTTTGCGAGGCGGCTCGTGGGTAAATGGTCCACAATTGGTTGGAAGCACAATTCACATGGGGCAACATCCTGCGGTGGGGACGAGTTTTATCGGTTTTCGTCTCGCTAAAGATGTGGAGAAGGAAATCAGAAAATGACGCAACTCGGAAATTTCACGCTTCACATATTCCTGTTTATGGTGATTGGCGTACATGCAGCTGTCCCTCAAGTTCAATTCACAGATGTGACAGCAGAAGCGGGAATCCAATTTCGACACGTCAATGGAGCGCAGGGCGACTACCACCTGCCAGAAACGATTGGCTCCGGTGGCGCGTTCCTCGATTACAACAATGATGGAAATTTAGACCTCTATCTCGTTAATAGTGGTAACTGGCGGCATACGCCCTCGTCTGAACTCGAGAGAGCGTACTTTATCGCAATAACGGGGATGGCACGTTTACGGACGTAACAGCCATTGCAGGCGTCGATAATGCAGGAAGCTATGGGCAGGGCGTTGCAGTTGGCGACTACAATAATGATGGCAACGCAGACCTGTATGTGACGAACTTCGGCGCAAATGTGCTCTACCACAACAATGGAGATGGGACTTTCACGGACGTCACTGAAACGGCTGGCGTAGGAGACGTGCTGTGGAGTAGTAGCACCACTTTTTTCGATTACAATCGTGACGGTTATCTTGATCTTTTCGTTGTCAACTACGTAGATTATTCGATTGACATTCCCTACCGGCCCTGCGGTGTCGGTCAAACCCGTACCTATTGCCATCCCTCGCTATTTGAAGGCGTGCCCGACCGACTTTATCGCAACAACGGCAACGGCACTTTT
>JADFGN010000028.1:0-7586 GCA_022567695.1 Candidatus Poribacteria bacterium
ACCGCGTTAGGAGACAATTGATGAGTGAGTTAAGCACCTCTGCTGCGACAGACGGCATAGCCATCGTTGGTATTTCTGGCCGTTTTCCGGGGGCTAAAAACGTCGATGAATTTTGGGATAATCTTAAAGCGGGTGTGGAATCCATATCGTTCTTCTCCGATGAAGAACTCGCGGCTTCAGGCGTAGACGCTGAACTACTGAATTCTCCCAATTATGTCAAAGCAGCAGCGATACTAGAAGGGATTGAGCTGTTTGACGCTTCATTTTTCGGTTTCAGCCCCAAGGAAGCCGAGATGACAGATCCACAGCACCGCATCTTTCTGGAGTGTGCGTGGGAATCCCTCGAAAGTGCTGGCTATGACCCCGAAAGATATAGTGGTGTGATTGGCGTTTACGCGGGAGCGGGTATCAATCCTTACGTTTTTCAAAGCATCAATACGCAATCGTTGGGTATTCAGAATTTGATTGGGGGTGATAAAGACTTCCTGACCACACGGGTCTCCTACAAACTCAACCTAAAAGGGCCGAGTGTCGTCGTTCAAACCGCCTGTTCGACCTCACTGGTCGCTGTACAACTCGCATGTGAAAGTCTGCTGAATTATCAATGTGACATGGCTTTAGCCGGTGGCGTTTCAATTACCTATACACAGAAGACGGGATACTTGTATCAAGAGGGTGGCATCATGTCTCCCGATGGCCACTGTCGGGCATTTGATGCAAAGGCGGGTGGAACGGTCGTCGGTGACGCCGTTGGTATTGTGGTTTTGAAGAGGCTCGAAGACGCACTTGCTGATGGCGATTGTATTCATGCGGTTATCAAAGGTTCAGCCATAAATAACGACGGTGCTTCGAAGATCGGCTACACTGCACCGAGTGTCGATGGGCAAGCGGAAGTCATCGCTATGGCTCAAGCGGTTGCCGGGGTTGACCCGGAAACGATCACCTATATCGAGGCACACGGTACCGGAACGCCACTCGGCGATCCGATCGAAATAACTGCATTAACCGAAGTCTTTCGTGCAAATACGCCAAAGAAAAATTTCTGTGCAATCGGTTCGCTGAAAACCAATGTTGGACATCTCAACGCAGCGGCAGGCATTGCGGGCTTGATTAAAACTGTCCTAATGCTTAAACACAGAACGCTACCACCCAGTTTGAATTTTGAGCAACCGAACCCCCAGATCGATTTTGCGAATAGCCCCTTCTATGTCAATACCACGCTCACCGAATGGAAGGTCAGCGATTCGCCGCGTCGTGCTGGGGTTAGCTCCTTTGGCATTGGTGGGACCAATGCACATGTTGTCATCGATGAAGCCCCGGCGGTTGAATCCCCTGGGCGTTCTAGGCCTTGGCAACTGTTAACACTCTCCGCTAAAACGAGTACCGCATTGGAGACCGCAACCGCGAATCTAACGCATCACCTCAAAAAGTCTCGACAAGACGCGATTCCTACGGCCAACCTCAACTTAGCTGACGTGGCTTATACGCTTCAGGTAGGCCGAAGGGCTTTCGACTATCGACGGATGGTAGTTTGCGACAACCTTGACAATGCCATAATTGCTTTGGAAAAATCGAATTCAGCACATCCGCTTCCAGTGGCTGAAAAGCCCAAGGATGTGTCTGTGACTTTTATGTTTCCAGGGCAAGGATCGCAGTATGTGAACATGGGGCTGGAACTATATAAAGTAGAGCCGACTTTTCGTGAGCAGGTCGATAGCTGTTCAGAGTTCCTCAAACCGCACATAGGTCTTGACTTGCGCGATGTGCTATACCCAAGTTCACTACCGTACACTTTTTGACTCAAGTCAATAAAGGTATTGGGCTTTGGATATAATCGAGCTGTCGAGGCATAGAAAACGGGACAAATCCCGTCATAGGAACGGTTCGGCTGGCAACCGAATCGATTGAGAAAAAACAGTATCGGCAAAAGGATGATACTCAAGTTGAGATGCGTGGCTTCTCTGGTAGACCCCTATGCCATTAGCAATCCATTATCAGATAAACCAACCCACCCTCTACATGGGGTTTGCGACCCGTTAAAAAGTGCGGTATAAACAGGGATGTGAAAAAATCTTATGGTGCGTCAAGTGCCGGATAGCGGCAGTCCAAAAGGGATTGTAAAGGTATAAATCCATGCCACGGCGGCTGTCAAAAAAGAAAATCGGTTCGCAATTTTCGCTCTTAGCGACCGAAAACTGTAATCGCGGCGTCGCGTAAAAGGACGTGCGCGCAGGACTGGTGCTGTAGCTAATCCTTAACGCTCTGCTGTTAAACACATAGATGATGTCACGACCTGAAACTAAAAACCGTTGTGCGCGGCGAAGATACTTTTTACTCAAGCACAATGAAGGTCACAGGGATTTCCATTTCTTGATTGAGGAAGTGTTCTAACAAACGCAGTCCCAACTGAAACAGACTCAAATCGCAACGATCGGTACGGTGGATGATTTGGTTCCAACCTTGTTGGATGGCTAGCGCACCAAGATAAACCATCCAGATATAAGCGAGAGCGGCTGCTATCATGAGTTGAGCCAGTCGTTGTGGGTCGGCAAGATGGCTTTTATGCAAATGGAATCCACGACTTTTCTGGTCCGAAAATAAAGTTTCTATCACAAAACGCAACGAATACCATTCACATGGGTCTTCTAATACCGAAAGGTTGGAGATGAGATAGATGGGGTCAGAATATTGATCGTCCCACCAAGCGATTGCAGTAACCGGACCGTATTGACTCCGCGTGACGGTCGCTGAAGTTAAAGTTATCCGTTCACCCGGACATACTCCAAGCTCTTGGAAGGTGAATGAACAAGAATCGGAAGTGATGATGGTATCTAAGGCCGTACGGCAGACATACTGCCAGCCATAGTCATTAAGTTTCGCTTGAAGTGTCGTGCCGTCAAATTCTCCGTCACCGAGAAATACCACACGGGCTTGCTCAGGCAGAAGGTCAAAAGCCTGTTCAATAAGGGTGATGTGATCTTCTTGGGGGAAATGACCGCGATTCCCCTGGGTCACGAGCCAGGCAATGGGTAATGCTCGGTTTTTATAAACCACACTGAGCATCAAGGTTCGGCAACCTCGACCAACCGAACTTCCATCCATAACTAATACCAGCGTTTGGTGAGCTAAGTTGGCAAGTAACTGCCGCGCATAGGGGAAATAATAGCATTCAAAGTCAATACGTTCATTACTCACCCATCGACTGAGGCGTTTGACTTGACTAACGACAAAGTCTGGGTGGGAACTTTGCTAGCAATAGCTGGCAGATGAACTCGCTTGCTTCCAACAATTCCGCTGATAAGCATCGCTAAAGTCGTTAGATGGCGAGCGAAATTTCCACGGGGTTCTTCTGGAGAGAGTTTTTTAAGCGCGCTATGTATGGCAACAAATCTCCTTAGGTTTAACTCATCTAAAACCTCCCACAATCTCAATGAAGTCAGGTAAAATAGGGGCCCAGAAAGAATAACACGGCGGCATCAATCAAACAAGACTCAATGCCGTCATTTGGATAAGACCGACTGGGTCACACATGCTATAGGGAGGCAACGATGAAAACTGTGGCTTATCTGTTAGCGTCTTCCAACAGAGAAGAAATCCGAGCACAAAGACAGGTCATCTTAGAATTCGTCCACAAAGAACAGATGAGAATCTCTCGATTTATCGAAATTCCTATCACTTCCCTCTTGCCCACTAAAGGAAGAAAGTTCAACCGACTTCTTTCTCACGTCGAGCCGGGAGATACACTCATCGTTAGCCATTTGAGCCAAATCGGATGGTCATTGGCAGAAATTGTCAAAACAGTGGATCGGCTAATCAACAGAGAAATTCGTTTCGTAGCCGTTAAAGAAGGAATCGATCTCAATGGCAAACCCTCTGTGCAATCTGAGGTAATTGTCACAATGTTTGGCATGTTAGCCGAAATTGGACGTGACTTGGTTTCAAGGAGAACCAAAGAAGCATTGGCAATTGCGAAGCGAAAAGGACGAATAGGTGGAAGACCAGAGGCTCTCAATACGCCGCAGCAGAAGTTGGCGGTCAAACTTTACCAAGAAGACAGACACTCAATCAAAGAAATTTGCCAGATTATGGACATTTCAAAGACGACACTTTATAGCTACCTCAAAAAAGCAAACTCAGAGCTTAAAAATCCACCAAAATTTTGCCTTTAGTCAGCCATGTGAAAAGTGTCCGGTAGTGAATATTACACATACCGTATGCTTGGTATGGATATTTTGGCTTTGCGGATTTGCATCGGCACAAGTCAATATTTTCAATCCCGAAACCGTACGGAAGATGGAATTAGATCTCGGCTGGTATAATAGCATCACTTTGAATCTGACATCTCACTCTGGCAATACAGATTTGCTGACGCTGAGAGCCAAGCTCCGCTCCGACTATTTAGTTGGAAAGTCGCACACCTTTGTCATGGCGAACTTCCAACAAGGAAAAAAGGACGGCAAATCATTTATTGATAAGGGGCTGATTCACCTGCGCAGCGTTCAATCCGTCAGTCAAAGTGTGGCAGTAGAGGCCTTTGTCCAGAAGCAATTCGATGATTTTATTCTGTTACAGGATCGGAATCTGGCTGGCGGTGGAATTCGCATCGTTCCACTAGGACAACGTGCCAAATCAGAAAACGGTGCAACATTTCGCCTGTTTATTGGTGTAGGTGCGATGTGGGAGAATGAGGTCATCAATGACAGTCAGAAAGGGGAAATTGAGACGGATATTGTCCGTTCAACCAATTACATCAGTGGGGCGTGGCAGATTAATGAATGGCTGGCTTCCACCACAACGAATTACTATCAGTTTAATCCTAAAAGCTATTCTGATTTTCGGATTCTTTTTGAAGGGAGTATCGGATTTCGTCTGACTAAGAGGCTAACATTCAGCATGCAGTTGAATTTTCGCTATGATAATGAGCCACCGACCGATGTTGAGAAGCATGATTTGGAAATCATTAATGGATTCAATTATGCTTTTTAACAATGCAAAGGAGGAACATAGTGAACCCGAGATTACGACTTAAGATTGTTGTTGTGGGAATAATCGTTGGCATTGCTATTGTTTCCGCGGGGTACTTCTTCAAGCGCAAAACGTGGGAAGTCAAGATTGCAACCGGCCCAAAGGGAGGTATGTTTTATCCGGTAGGTAGGCGACTTGAACCAATTCTCAAAGAACACACGGGAAAGCGCATACAAGAAACCGAGGCGATTCCAACGGAAGGGTCAGTTGAAAACCTCAAACGCCTACTCAGCCCTAAAGAAGACCGAAAAGGCGATATTGGCTTTGTTTTCGGACCGGCGATAACTGATGAGACTGTTCCACAGGCAAGACGCTCAGAAATTCGCATGCTTGCAAGTCTGTACAGGGATTTTGTCCAGATCGTGGTCCGAAGAGGTGCCAACATTAATAACCTGACTGATTTGAGAGGAATGGAAGTCTATCTTGGTGCGGCGGATGGAGTCAGAAACGTCGCCGAAGAGATGCTCAAGGCTGTTGGCTTGGATCTCCAGTGTATTACGGAGGTAGAGGCTGCCAACCCAAATGAGGCATGCAACAAACTCATAGCAGGAGAGTTAAAAGCCGCCTTTTTTGTTATGGGAATACCTGCCGACGCCGTAAAGAGGGCACTTAAAGACGGGAAATACAAGCTTTTGGATCTTGGCAATAGCCGCGACCAAATAATAGCCAGAATGCGCGGCCTTACTGAGGCGGTCATTCCGCCAAATACCTATGGGAATCAAACCATGCCTGTGCGGACAGTAAGCGGGAAGACGCTCTTGTTGTGTCGAGAGGATCTCGAAGTCGATCTGGTTTCCTTAATTGAGGAGGCTTTGTTTGACGACATAGACAAACTCTTAAGGGCACAGGAGATAAGGCTGCAAAATGCTTTTAACACGGAAGGACTACCAACAGGTATTGAACTTCATCCGGGTGCCAAGAGATTTAAGGCCAAAATGGATAGGGAACTGCACATCGTAACGGGAACGATCAACGGGAAATACTGGGAGTTGGGCAAGAAGATTCAATCATTGCTCGAACAGCGGGGCATGCGGTCATGGGTAATTCATACAGATGGATCAGTAGAAAACGTGGAGTGGCTTAAAAGGGCGTCACTCCATAAGGGGGCACCCTCTCTTGCTATCATGCAATATGATATTGCCTTAGCGTCACATAGTGGAACGCCCAATCTTATTTACCAAACAAGTCCCTTAGATCCGATTGACTTTCCTGAAGAACTCAACGATTTGAGGCGAATTGCAACGCTTCATCAGGAAAAGGTTCACATTATAATGCGGAAAAGTGTATTCGGTGAGACAGAAAAGCAGCCGACTACTATTGAAGACTTAACGGACAATTGGGACGGCCTTTCTGTTAGCCTTGGTCCCAAACTCAGCGGAACGCGAGTGTTAGCACAAGTCATTCTCACTCACCACAAACTTCTCCCAAGCAACCCCGAATTCCTTTCAGTTCCAGAGATGATCAATAGAATATCGGCCGAGGAAAGCAGCATCGATGTCGGATTCTTCGTCGGCCATGTTCCAAGCGAAGCACTCAAAACACTTTTCGCCAGCGATGAAATCAGGCTCCTGTCCATTGGACAAAGAGAAATGGTAAACCTGGTTGGACAAGTTTTCCATAAGGAAAGGATAGAGCCCGGCACCTATAAGTATAAGCCAAAAGAGATTCGTGCAGTCGAAACCATCGCAACAACAGCCGTGCTGGTGACCACAGAAGACTTGCCGTTCAACGTCAAAAAGATTACAGAGGCTATATTCAGGGGAGCCGATGTTATTGGCCTCAAGGTGGAAGAGATGGCGAAAGATCTCGCAATCCCTCTTCACCTAGACGCCAAAGCACATTACCGGGAAGCGGGCTATCCAGGCTACCTCCCTCCGAAATCTTTTTTCGACTTGCTTAGCGACACATGGCGCTCCTTGACCGTCATCATCATCTTCCTCGGTGGGTACAAGGGAACCCTTGAGTTTAAGCGTAATGCAACGAGTAAGAAGATGAGGAGAAGAATTCACAGTGTGAATATTGAAGCGAGCTATCCAGATTCGGTCGACGAACTGCTGGAGATTCGCCGCGATGTCCGGGATTGTGTGAGAAATAAGTGGTGGCACCCGGAAGAACTGGACTCGTCACGGTGGGGTGAGTTAGAGAATTTGATAGATCGCACGATAGAAGAAGCGAGACAAAATATGACGAGAGAGCTCCTTGTGGAGATACGTGCCGTCCGGGAAAACGACCTGGAGCGACTCGAGCTTTATCTTGCTTTTGAGAAGCGTATCTGGAGGCGTCTTGAGAGGGGAGAGTTGGAAGAATCCCAGCACGGATTCCTGCTGGCAGTTACCCAAGAAGGTATCCAGCACGCATCTGGCACATCAGATACTGACCATCATCCAGAAAACTGAACAGTTGGTCTAGGTTCGTGCTGCGCATGGGAGGACGCCCTGCGGGTGGTGGGAAGAACCTCGCGCACCTCACACATTCGCTGTTATATGACGGTTTGTCACATCAGTTTGGGTTCTTTTTCAATAGGTAGCAACTTGAGTTAATTAACGCATCCGGAGGCAGTC
>JADFGN010000028.1:7596-27241 GCA_022567695.1 Candidatus Poribacteria bacterium
GAATCTGAATCACAGTCATCATGTCTGGTGGACGCGGCGGTGGTCAATCTACCATATCTGCGCGGACATTTCAAATCCGAAATTTTTGGTTGATAAAGCCCGACAGATCGGGTATTTGCCCACGCATAATTTCCAAGAATTAACGCATCCGGAGGCAGTCCTATGAAAAAAGTCCTTGTTCTTGGTGCATCTGGTAATATTGCCCCCAACATTACACCGGGACTGGAAAAGGATTACGATTTGTATCTTACGGACGTCGTGCCCCACCCGTCCGGGAAACCGATCGGTACGGTTGACGTTACCCGCTACGATGAGGTGTTGAACGCTTCTCGCGGAATGGACGCCATCATGAATTTCACAGTTATCCGCAACCATCCGATCCAAAGTTTCGACGTGAATACAAAAGGGGCATATCATGTCATGAAAGCGGCAGCGGAACATGGCATTAAAAAAGTCATTCACACGGGACCTCAATTGGTCCGTAGCGGATATGACCACGACTTTGATGTTGATGATGTGCCGCGAATGCCCGGCACGGGTTACTATGGCATCACCAAATATCTGAGCATGGAGATCTGCAAAATCTACTCGCAGGCGTATGACATCCAAACAATCTGTTTTGTCTTTAATGGACTCGGTCCCAAGCCGACAAAACCTATGGAAAAACGGGACTTCCCGCCCTTTACGGTGGTGTGGGAAGATCTGGAACACGCCTGTCGCTTGGCATTGGAAATCGAATCTGTCCCCGACAACTTTCAAGACTTTAATCTGTTGAGCTACCTCGCTCATGGAAAATATCAGGTCGAAAAAGCCCGAAGGATTCTGGGATTCGAGCCGTTGGAGAGGGTTGAGAATTATTTCAAGAGAAGCAACGATTGACAGTTTACGCTTCGTTACCTGAGATAACTTCTATCACCACAGAACCCTACAGAACAAAGTATGAAGCCAATCCATCCAAATCACGGAATCATCGTCGGCATTACGGGCGGCATCGCCTGTGGCAAATCGACTGTAGCGCAACTCCTTGCGGAAAAAGGAGCGATTGCTATTAACTCAGACGTGCTTGGGCATCAGTTACTCAAACGTGGAAGTCCTGTCATGGACGAACTCATTGATGCGTTTGGAAGTGGCATCCTTGATGAGTTCGGCGATGTGAGTCGTCAAAAACTCGGCGCGATTGTCTTCAGCGACAAATCTGCCCGAGAACAGCTGAACGCAATTATGCACCCACCAATTGTGCAGCAATCTCGATCGGAAGCGAAACGGCTTGTGACAAACAACCCCGATTGTGTGGTATTGATTGACGCCCCTTTGTTGATTGAGGCGGGGTCACAGGACACGGTGGACATCATCATTGTGGTTACGGCTTCGGCCGACATGCAACTGCAACGTCAGTTAGATCGAAGCATTGCACAGAACCGCTCGCTCAGTCGGGAAGAAGCACAGGCCAGAATCGATTCCCAGATGCCGCTATCCGAAAAGGTCACATACGCTGATTTTGTTATCGAAAACGACAACACAATCGAAGAACTTCACCAAAAGGTAAATCAGCTTTGGGCGAATCTTCAAAACGTCAAATGTAACCGTAAAATATCTGAACACAAGTAAGTGAAAGGAAATATGCAATCTATCTATATCTATACTTTACTGTTCAGCCTCCTGATTGGAGGCTGTGGTGGGAAAAATATTGAAGGCGAAATCGATCGGCTCCGTGCCCAGATTGCGTCGTTGGACGGACGATTTGAACTCATCGAGCAGTGGATTCAACTCCAAACAGATCAAGAAACTGCACCCACTGACTCTCAACCCGCCGAGGAAATAGAGGGGGTTACCGACCTTCAAGCGGAGATTCGTCGATTGGAGGTCCGACTGCATCGGCTCACAAATCGGGCTGAACAGGTCGATCGGAACCAACAGTTAATCCAAGACTTCGCGCAACGAATCTCAACCATGGATTCCCAAATCGGGTATCTGCTGACACAAAATACCAATTCAGCACCAGACAAAAAAGTAAGCCCACCATCATGGTTGCATAAAGTCATCTGGGAAGAGGATGGCGTGATTTATGCGGTTGGTTCTTCAACGAATCCAAGAAACGGGCATAAGTTCGCAATTCTAAACGCGAAGAATGCGCTGCTTGAATATCTCGGTGGACAAACGGTCAATGGAGTGCAGATTTTGCAAAGGTATCAAGATAACCAAAAAACTTTTGTGCTCGTTTCAAAAGTCAAAGAAAGAGAACAGAATGAATCCGAGAAAGGGGAGAATTGAAAAAATTCACCGATGAACTCAGACAGAAGGCTACCCAAATCTGGGCGGCTGAACTTGAACATCCTTTTGTACGCGGCATTGCAGATGGTAGCTTGCCGAAAGAAAAGTTCAAATTCTACCTCTGCCAAGACTATTTGTTTCTGCTTGATTACAGTCGAGTGTTCGCTTATGGTGTGATTAAAGCTCAAGATGAGGCGACGATGGCGAAATTTTCGCTGCTGTTGCACGAAACGTTGAACACGGAAATGGACCTTCATCGCGGATACTGCGATCGGTTCGGAATTACCCCCGCCGAAATGGAAGGGACGCCAATCGCACCGACAACCCATGCTTATACACGTCATCTTCTCCATGTCGCGCAGGTTGGTACGCTCACAGATCTGGTGGCAGGGGTATTGCCGTGTCAATGGGGATATTGGGAAATCGGGACAGCATTGGCAAAACGGGGTACGTCTCCGGAGCCACTTTATCAGGAATGGATAAAGATGTATTCGTCCGATGAGTTTGGTGCGCTTGGAGAATGGCTACGAGAACTTCTCAACGATTTGACAGCAGAAAGTACCGATGCCGAAAAGCGGCGTTTGACGAACCATTTTTTGACGAGTAGCCGCTATGAATACCTCTTTTGGGAGATGGCTTACAATCAGGAGGATTGGGCGATCTAGTAATGATCTGGTCCCCAGAAGATGACCGACTGTTGCGGAAACAGGATCGACAAAAGCGCAGAAACTTCCGGCGTTACCGAGATGCTTCGTGCCTGCAAGGTCGGTTCGATTTGACGCCAACTCGATTGGCCGAAAAGGGCGCGCCAGAAGAATCGCCCCGGCAGTGTCAGCGGAGTGGCATTTGGGTCGGTGTTGAAAATTTGGAGTTCCCCCGAATCATGAAGGCATAGTACAGCCTCCTGATTGTTGACCTCGAAACGAATCGACAGCGGCGCGACTTTTTGATTTGACGCATCAAGCCGAGATTGCAGGTCTGGCAAAAGCTGTCGGAGCAGGATGGACAGGTTTACCGAATGCAACATCATTGATGTCGTACCCGTCAAAAAGAGATCGCCGGAACAGCCTTCGACGAGTAAATCGACAATTGGATGCTGATGAGAAATATCGCCGCAGATTTCCTCGATACCCTCCTGATGACACACATGTAGCAGATGATTGGTTAGTGCAACCAAGGATGTTGCATCGGCACGTTCATACGCGACCTCAAGCACATTCGCCCGTTTCCCCTCAATTTGAAAGTTGAGGTAGCCTCCCAATGTTCCACCACGCCGGGCAACTACGGTGGGCAGTATATCTCGTATGCGCGAGGGAGCCATGTCCCAGTAAGACCGGGAACGCACAATAGAACTGCTCTGTACCGCATTATGTTCATCGTAGAGCATGGCAACCGCTTCTAGATCGCGTTCTTCGTCGAACGGCTCAATTTGCCAATCGGTCTCTCGGAGTTCAATCGACCGTTGCCGCGTGATTCGGAAACCTTCTAATGGAAAAGATTCCCAACCCAGTTTCCGGTAAAATTCGCACGGAATAATCGAAAAGAGAACGCCGAGGTCATAACCAACTGTCCGCATATAATTGATTGTATCCTTCATCAATGCGGTTGCGTAGCCTACCCCGCGATAGTCCGGATGGGTACACACCCCACCGATGCCTCCCATTCTCACGATGCAAGACCCGATTCGCATTCTCCGCTCCCACATGCGCAGGGTTGCCACAATACCTCCATTGACAACAACGACGCGGGATTGATCATGCCGATAGCTTGAATCGCCCCGAACATAACCCCAGTATCGCTCGTGCCCATCCGGACGAAACACCAGACACTGTAGATTGACCATCTCTTCTAATTCTGATTCGTGAACCCCTCGTATCTCCATATTCCTCTCATTTCCTTTTATCATGTTCACTGCATCGTAAAGACCACTCCCAACGCCTCATTCGGCGTTTGGATTAGCTTCTCGCAGCCATCAGCCGCCTGATCGATTGGTACAACATCGGTAATCAGTGGCTTGACTTTCAGCTTGCCTTCGGACATAAATCGCAGCACCAATTCCAGATTTCGCTGTGTCGGCCAAGGAACAAACACAGGTGGATAATCCGCCCCATGCTCATACGCTTCATCGTGGTAGCCGGGACCTGTACGTGCAGCACTGAGTACGTCCACGTTACCAAGTCCTGCGGCAAATCCGTGTGTAATCCTCGCGCCCCCGACGATGACGATGCGGCCCATTTTATGCGTGTCAGGCGTTGTCTTGAGCATACTGCGAATCTGTTGAAATGCGCTCGTTCCATCTCCGCCAAAGGCGATAATTCCGCAGTCCATGCCGTATCCTCTCGTAAATTCCTGTGCAAACGGCACCGGGTCAGTTTCCGACGCATTGACCGCAAGATCGACGCCCGCCTTCTGCGCAACCTTCACCCGTAGCGGCAAGCGATCCATTCCCATGACATACGCTCCTGCGATTTGTGCGATCTGACAGGCAAGTTGGCCGACCAGGCCCAGTCCTGCCACAATCACATTTTCACCGATCATGATACGTCCACGCTGCACAGCGTTCAAAGCAGTTGCAGCAAGATGATTGGAGGCGGCTTCCTCATCGCTTACATTATCAGGAATCTTCGCACAAAGATTGTGCGGTACGCAGGCGTGCGTCGCATGTTGCGCGTATCCACCGCCCATCCCTGAGACGCGATCGCCGATCTCGAATTCATCGCAGTTGCCCTTTTTGCCGATGACAATGCCCGCATTGGTATAACCGAAGGCACGTTTACTCGGATTCTCGCTTGGATTTGCCCGTCGATTTTTGACCCCACCCAGCTCTGTTCCGGGACTGACCATTGACGCACGAACTTCGATCAGTAATTGTCCATCTCTAAGTGGAGGGATTTCCTGCTCCTCTGTCCAAATCTTTCCGTTCCCATCCATCATCACGACTTTTCTCGTTTGACTCATGTTTCTCTCCTTTGCCTGACATTTTGCGAGATGATAACAAACTTAGGGAAACTCGTCAACTGAAAAAGATTCGATTGGTGGCCGTAGTAACTGATGGTGCTAGTTTTCTCTTGATTCGATGATAGAAAACTGATATAATGTAAATTCAAGCATCATTGTAACAGGCTTACTCGTGGTTGTTCCAGTTTCTAAACCTGAGATTGTTGTTGAAAATGTAATGAGGCACGAGCGGAGAATCGCTTGGATTTTACTTGACGTTTTCCGTTTCTGGCTACGCTGTTTCACGGTGATAACCTCTCAAAAGTAAAAGATTAAAATTTCCAAAGAGATTATCACCAATTCAAGATGGATTCTACTGCCTTAATTTTGGACAAAATTTGGGTACTTAGCACCCTGGAGATTTTAACAATGAGAAAAATAACAAGAAGGGATGTTCTTAAGCTCGGGCTTGTAGGAGGTTCCAGCGCCCTTGCGTCCTTCAGCGCAATAGCGACACAGGAAGATTTATTATTGAAGTATCTCTGTCCTCCGGACGGTTTTCCCGACCAACTGACCTACAAACCCAGCCCGCTCGCAGAGACATTCAAAGCAGAACTCTTTGTTCCGCCAATCATGCAACCGGTAGACAGGCTTGATCCTCTTCCCGATCCGCAAGCTCATCAGCTTTATGATGATTTTCTGCCAAAGAAACTCTATGAAATCTATGAGAGGGAGTTCCGATGGGTATACCACCCGGACCCACCCTATTCAAATAATGGCGGGAGTTTGTCCTGGGGCTTCTGGGGCAAGAACTCGGCCAATCAGATGAGCCCTATGACGCCCGGCCCCACCTACCATGCGCGCTACGGAGAACCGGTTCTCGTGCGCCGGTTCAAGATCTGCCGCCGGTAGGGCAGAGTCAGGTGACTTTTGCGCTCCCTTCGACCACGCTCCACCTTCACAATGGACATACGGCGTCGGAGAGTGATGGGCAGCCTCAGGATTGGATTGATTCGGGAGAGTTCTGGGACCACCACTATGCCAACTTCCCTTTAGGATATTACGAGGATTTCCTCAAAAAGCTTAAGGGCGTTACGAAGCTCGAGGAACGCGCTAAGATACTTGAGAAGATACTTGAGAAGATTGACCTTGAGGAGAATGACCTCAAAGATCTTGAGGGCGCTACGAACCCCGAGGAACGCGCTAAGATAATTGAGAAGATTGCCCTTGAGAAGATTGACCGCGAAAAATTGACCACGCTGTGGTACCACGACCACCGTTTGGACTTTACAGCGTCCAACGTGTATGCGGGATTGAGCGGTTTCTACCTGCTCTTTGACGAACAGGATTCGGGGAACGAGAACGATACCAACCCCAAGGCGTGGAGGCTGCCCAGCGGGGACTATGACGTGCCCTTAATCCTGCATGATGTGCTGTTCGATGAAAAGGGCGGAGTTGTCTTCAGTGGCTTTCAAACGGACGGGTGGCTGGGTGATCACGTTACCGTCAATCGGACGATTCGGCCTCGTTTCAAGGTCAAGCGGCGGAAGTACCGATTTCGTCTTTTGAACGGGGGACCTTCGCGATTCTATCAGTTGTTCTTGAAGAAGCTCAAAAAGGGCAGCAACCAACCCGAGGAAGATCTGAATTTCACCATAATCACCGGTGACGGTAACTTTCTCCCTCAACCAGTCACGGCCGAAAGCATAGTGCTGAGCGTGGCACAGCGTGTCGACATTATTATCGACTTCTCTGACTACAAGGATGGTGACCAAATCGTCCTCCTAAATTTGATGGAGCAAATAAACGGTAAAGGTCCTTCAGGGCGGACGCTCGACCCCGATCCTGACGACGACCCCAAAAAAAACTACGCCAAGACTGGTGTTATCCGCTTCGATGTGGTCGGAGGAGAAGTCAAAGACGACCCCAGCCAGATTCCCGATGAGTTTCGTCCGCTTCCAACGATAGATATGAGTGAAGTGAAGCGGGAAAGGCTTTGGGTGTTCGACTATGACGGCGGCCTGTGGACCATCAACAACCAAGTCATGGACCCGAACCGAATAGACGCCGGGATCGACCAGGGCAGCGCGGAAATCTGGACCTTCCGGAACGCCGGCAACGAGTGGTCCCACCCGATCCATAGTCATTTCACCGAATTCCTGATCCTTGAAGTAAACGGCAAACCCTTTCGCCCTTCCTTCATTGAATCCGTGTCCGAAGGCGATCCGGCGTTTATCGAGTACCTGGGATTGGCAAAAGGCGGGGCCTGGAAGACAATGAAGCCGATCAAGCGTTATTTTGGCGGACCCAGACGGGACGTTGCGACGCTGCTTCCCAATGACGAAATCAGGGTGTTTATGCGCTGGAAGGATTTCCTCGGAAAGCACGTGATGCACTGTCATAACGTCGTCCATGAAGACCATGCGATGATGGTTCGATGGGACATCATGGAGCCGGGAAAAGGGTTTGACGGTTCAAAAGAAGCAAAAGAGGTTTACACGTCATCCCCACCGTATCCTGATCCGCGACCACTCGCTCCGAAGCATCTGGAGGAGAGACCCGCTAGCGCAGCGATAGGGGAAGGTTAAGATTTAAAAGCGTATATGGGATAGCGTAGCGTTATTCAAACCAGATTGAGAAAGGAAAATATTTAATCATGGCGAACAGAAGAGAGGTACTTGCAGGTCTCGCGGCAGGCGCCGCGGCAGTTTCCGGAGTCGCTCTGGGAGTACCAACAACGACGGCAGCAGAGAATAAGTTTCCTGATGGCTGTCGTGAGTTTTCCGTCGGTCCAAATGCCGACTACTTTCCTAACGTCACTGTCCAGACCCATGAGAATCAGAAGGCGTTGTTTTACGACGATTTCCTTCGGGATAAGACGGTGATGATTAACTGCATGTCGGTCAAAAATGATTCCGTTTACCCGGTGACCGAAAATCTCGTGAAGGTACAGCGTTTGCTTGGTAACCGCGTTGGACGAGATGTCTTCATGTACTCGATTACCGTCGATCCGGAAAACGATACGCCCCGCGTGCTAAGAGCGTTTGCCGAAAAACACGGCGTGGGCCCCGGTTGGTTGTTCCTGACCGGTGAAACTGAAGTCATAGAGGGACTGCGCGGAAGACTCTTCGCCCATAGCGGCGGGCATGTCCACGGCCTCGGTCCCACTCAGGATTGTTCCCTGGGTCTGATACAGTACGGCAACGAGGCGATTGGTCTTTGGGGCTCGGTTCCCTCGAAAGCAAGCCCAGAGTGGATTGTTGAGCGACTTTCATGGCTGACACCGCGACAACGATCGGTGGGCCCTCCCAAGCGACGGGGCCCGGTGGCTATGGCATGGACACAACAGAGTTCCAGAATTCAGGATAATTCATAGCGTCATTCGGCGCCGTAAACCGCTGTTTACGGCGCCCAACCGAAACTTTAGGAGGTATACAATGAATGCTTTAAGTCGTATCTCGAAATTGGTGTTGCTAATTCTGGTGTTTGGATTAGTTGGAACGACGCCGTCTTTCACACAGGCTGAACCGAATTTGGAGAATGCTCCGCTCAAACAGGCTGTTTTCATAATAATGGATACGTCTTTAACCAACATGCAAGGTGCAGGCGTTCCGACTGATGTGACCGATGAGCTAGAAGGCCTGCTCCATCAGATGTTTATAGGAGAGGCTGAATTCACTGCCGCTCTCGTGGAAACGATTGGAGAGGACGCAACCGAGGAGTACAAATCAACGATTCTGACATATTCTATCGGTCACCCCTTTCCCCAACCCTTCCTACCACCGGCGGCCCCAACTCTGAACGGGGACACATGGACACTCTCGTCCAATGACGGTAAGAGCATTTTTCTCGAGCCAGAAATCGATCCCTTTACGAAACCACCGGGCACAAATTTCCTGCCGACGGTATATACTAATATGTTCGATGGTAATGGGGTGGAAATGCCAAATACATTGCCATCAACGCCGGCTGTGCCGTATAATCTCCATGAGCCACCGAAAGTGTCCGAAATTAACCGGACCTCCCCTACGGATGATCTCCAGAACATCTTCGCGATGCTCCTATTTGTCGTTTGCCAAGGCGTCACCGACGACGATTACAAAGGAGATTGCGAAGAAAACAATATGCTGGTGAAGACCCGCTGGGAGGAACTCGGTAAGCTCATGACTGAGCTCGGGGTAGATGCCTTAAAGTCACTCCAAAAACAACTCATTGACCTCAGTATCAGGATTCTGGAAGGCGAGCATATCCCGAATCGTGCCTACAGTGGGTATCCCCTGTTGCACTATTAACCTTTGGTGCTAGTTTAGAGACTGAACTTAGCAATAGACAGCGGGACAAAACCATCTTCTTGGGCCGGTAAACCATGCCACTGAACCAGAATGTTGAACAATGCCATCGTCAAGCCAACTCGGGTCTTGAAGTACGTCCAGGCTCGGTGCATGACCTTCTTGAACCCACATACCAATGTCAGCATCGACAGCACCGTTTCAATCATCATTCGGTCATTCCACTCCCCTCGCTTGCACAGCCGCAAATTCGACGGGAACCAATCCACCTTGTCGAAACCTTCATCAGCAAATACAACCATCTCATCAGCTACACTGTCAACGATATGCTGGAAAGCGCTCCCATCGTAGACGTTGGCTGTGTCACAATCCCAATCAACCACCAGACCTAGATGATTGAGAAGCAAACAGAGCTTTCCCCCGACAATCCAGCGCTGATTTGAAATCCCCTTTCGGCCAATCTGTTTCTCGCTTCTGCCTTCCCGTCTGGGGTGGATAAGTTCAATGCCGTAAGTGTCGATAACACCAATCAGCGAAGGTGTAGCCATGAAAACGTCAATCAGATGGTGATGGCTGTTAAACAGCCGGAACAGTCTAGTTCGCTCAGGTAAGCTTTCGAACAGGTCGCGGTGGTTTTGGGAAATCCATCGATAGAAAGCTCGATTCCCTACGCCCTTGAGGGCAAACAGCAAGCCAAGAGTAACCACTTCAGAGGGATAGAGGTTGGCTTGGCTGTGCTTGTGATTTTTATTCGCTTTATTGAATTTATCATCAACCGGACAGAACAGATATGTGATAAAATCTTGAGTGGTCATGAGGTGAGCTCCTTGTGCGTCGAAAGAATTGAGTTGATATCCTTTTGACGAACAGAAGGAGCTATGATTTTAGCCTCATGACCTACACCAAACTAGCACCAAAGGTTAATAGCAAATAAATATCTTTAACTCATAGACATAATTGCTTATCAAACACATTGGGTCGTCGAAGTTATTATCTCTCGCGACATAAAGGTTGAGTCTGAGTTTCAGACTTCGGTGATAGACCACTTTTGGGAAAAACCCCGTTCGGTTGAGTTGCTTGAGTGTGGTGACATTCCCTAAAACGGTGACCCCAGCGTTTTTGCAAACCCGAATCACAAACCGGATTTTGCGTCTCATAAACCATTGCATCAAGTGTTGCCCACGGGCAAAACCTCGGTCGAAAATCAACACCGGCTTACTTCTCTTTGGTAAAGCCATTGTGGCTATCTTATTGACTCGCCAACAGAATTTCTGAACGAGCGTGTTATGAGATAATCTCATCGACTGAATTTCAGTATGGGTGTAGATTTTGAGATGACGATGGCGCGTTGGCGGAAAGGTACCGCCGCAACAATGGCCTTAAATGGACCAATCAGATCCGTCTCATCTACTCTTCTTTCGAGTTGGCGACTGTATTTTTTGATTTCTGATAACAGCGTTGTATGCGAACTTTTCAAACAATTCCACAAATTTATTCGTGGGGAGTATCAAGTGGGTTTATATCCTCCAAACAAAGCGCGATGCTCAACCCGCCAAAAGCATTGCACATCAATAAATCCCATTCATGTGGCATAACATTCTCCTCTACGACTTAGAGCACCATTTCGAGGTTCAATTTTTCACCCCACTCTCGAAGTCCGTTCAGAACCTTCTCCGGCAGATCGATTCCTTTGATCGATTGTTCCTCATAAGCCCGTCGCTCCGGATCGCCGGCGACCATGACCTCGGAGAAGCCCTGCGTAGGCGGAATAGAACGCATGCCGTCAAGAAACGCTCCCACATTCTGCTGATAGGTCTCAAGCGGCTGAAATGCGCTGATGTCAATCGCTTGAAAAAAGGTGCCGCCCATATATTGCGATTCCGGATCGAAAGCACCGGTGAGCCCACCAAGAAGACACGTCAACAGCGAGAACGCATAACCTTTGTACCCGCCAAAGACGAGAAGCCGCCCGCCATCAAAGTAATCATCAGGGTCAACGCTCGGCTGTCCATGCTTATCGATAATGCATCCGGGCGGGAGTTGTATGCCTCGCATCTTATAGACCTGGATCTTTGAATTGGCAAACATAGTCGTTGCAAAATCCGAAATAAAGTGCTTGCCGTCAGCGGCCGGAATGCCAAGCGCGATGGGATTCGTGCCCAGGCTACCGTCTGCACCGCCATACGGTGCCGCGCCTCCACCCCCATGTCTTCCCCCGCCATACGTCACGATACCGATGCACCCGCCAGCCGCCGCCTGCTCGGCGTATTCGCCCAACCTGCCAATATGATTCGAGCGTCTCAGGCTGACGGCACCCATGCCGGTGGCGCGAGCCTTCTCCATCGCGAGGTTCATGCTCCATTGCCCGGCGTAGTGTCCCCACCCGCTGCGGGCATCCACGAGTGCCGTAGAAGGCGTTTGCTTCTGAATTTCAGGTATTGCATCAGGAATCAGCGTCTTCTCTTCTATTGATTGTAGATACCCAGGAAGGTGCAATACGCCATGCGATGTATGCCCCTTGAGGTCGGCGTTAACGAGGATTTCCGCGGTGGCTTCGGCGATGTCTTCAGGTGTTCCTGCTGCCTCACAGAGACGCGAAGTGAAAATCCGCAACTTATCCGGTTGAATTCGATGACTTTTTGGCATTTGTCTTCTCCTTTCAGTTATAGCTCGACTTTCGTTGGGCAGGGCGATGTCTCCGCCTGTCCTTTCGCCATAAACATGAGTCACGCAAGAAAATCTTACATTGTTAAAACATCCAATCTGAGTGCTGCCCGCGGGGTCAAGAGAACGCCGGCCGAGCACGGCTAGTCGGATTCGGACAGATCGCCGCGTCTTGAGCCAATATCGCAGGCTTGATTCGTTTTGCCTTCTTCCATGCCTTCCATCCTTGCTGGCGCATCTGTTAATTTGTGACACATCCCGGAACTGTCAATGCATGCTATCACACATTCGGGATGATGTCAATCTTATGTTTCATTGCCCCTCTTCCCGACGAAATTATTCATGACTCCCCGCGTTTTCCTCTTGACGTTTTAGCAGATTTCTGCCAAAATAACGATACCCCATATCCCATCACCCAATCGATGTATATGAAAGGTCTCGACTATGAAAGACACCGTTAATCAGCCAAGACCTGCGCAACGTCGACAAATTGTTCCGTGATATGATGAGTGCCATTAGTCGGATAGAAACGGCGCTCTGGGACGTTGGATGGGATTGGAGACGCGCTAATGCTACCTGCACAATCCAGCGAACAAGAAAGCCAGAAGTTTCTCCGAGCCGCGCTCATTGGCCTTATCTTGGTCGTACCAAATCTGGCGTGGTTAATCCAAACGGAATTGGTTCGGGGCGTTTATCCGACATGGTTGACCCTGTTCCCCAATGTTATATTTATTCTCTTCATTCTAACAGTCTTATCGCAGTTACTCAAACGATTCCTGCCTCAGTTTGCCCTATCAGGTAGGGAAATGTCGATCATCTACGTCATACTCAGTGTGTCAACGGCGATTTTCGCACGGGATTCGATGCGTATTCTGTTTCATTACATCGGTGCGGGTCATTGGTATGCCACGCCTGAGAATGACTGGGCAGCCCTCTTTTGGAAGTATCTGCCGGATTGGTTGACCGTCAGTGACCCAAACACATTGGAGCGTTTTTACACCGGAGGCGAATCCCTTTATCTGGCCGAATATCTTCGGGTATGGGCCAAGCCCTTGTTAGTCTGGGGAGCGGTCGCCTTTGCTGCCGCGCTGGCAATGGCATGTATCAGCAGCATCATGCACCGACAGTCGTCGGAATATGAACACCTGTCGTATCCGGTCATCCAGTTGCCTTTGTACATGACCGGCTCGGGTGAAGGTCTGCTGCGGAACAGACTCATGTGGGTCGGTTTTGTTGTTGCGGGCGGTATCGACCTATTGAACGGTATGCACTTCTTCTACCCCATTGTGCCACATTTAGATATACGTATCGACCTCAGACAGTTCTTCCCAGAGAAGCCATGGAGTGCGATGGGCTTCACTCCCTTGTGCTTCTATCCTTTTGCTGTTGGGTTCAGTTACATGATGCCCGTGAATTTGTCGCTCTCGTGTTGGCTTTTTTACATATTACTTAAAGTACAGTTAGTTCTGAGAGCGGCTCTTGGGGTCGGGCTGACTGGCTATGGTAGAAACGCTGGACATCAGACTTTCGGTGCGTGGTTGTGTCTGGGGCTAGTGTGGATGTGGGTAGCAAGGCGACATCTGATGCACGTGCTGCTGGTAGCGATTGGCAAAAGCCCGGCTGATGATGCCAATGAAGCCATCAGTTACAGAGGCGCGGTGGTAATTCTGATAATTGCGATTTCTGCGCTCATTATATTTTCCGTTAAGGCTGGAATGGTGGTGTGGGTTGCCACTTCGTTTATTTTAGTCTATTTTCTCCTGGCACTGAGTGTCGCTCGTTTGCGGGCACAACTGGGCCCACCGACCCATGACATCGATCAGATTGGCCCCGAGGAACTTCTGATAGCGTTTGTGGGAACACGCCGTGTCGGAACGCAGTCGTTGAGCCTCTTCCCCATCTTCTCATGGCTCGGGAGTTGGAATTACAGAGGGCATCCAATTGGACCGCAGATCGAAGGGCTAAAGGTCGCGGAGGAAGCCAGTGTTTCGGCGAAAAAGATGCTGGCTGTGATGATGTGTAGTGTCGGACTGACCGTTTTGGTAGGGCCTTGGATTTATATGCAGTGCGCTTATGATGTAGGAATT
Organism: Candidatus Poribacteria bacterium; assembly: GCA_022567695.1. Classification (GTDB taxonomy): domain Bacteria; phylum Poribacteria; class WGA-4E; order WGA-4E; family PCPOR2b; genus JADFGN01. Next base: position 21,845 of record JADFGN010000028.1, read on the forward strand.
GACCTGAGTCGGTCGTCGCATGTAGGCTTGCGGTTGTACCGGCGTTGGGCATCTAGACTGCTGAACCTGCCGGGGGCAGATTTGGTGGCCGTCGGAGAAATTGGTATTGGGTTTGGGGTCACATTATTGCTATCGGTTATGCAGCGGCTGTTTCTGTTCTGGCCACTACACCCGCTTGGATATGCCATATCCGGTGGCAGCTACATTATGCATTTTCTTTGGTTTCCCATTTTTCTAGGTTGGCTGTGCAAAATGGTGGTAATCAAGTTTGGCGGGGTCAGGCTATATCGACGGCTGTCTTTTCTATTTTTGGGGCTGCTGCTTGGACAGTTCGTCATCGGCAGCGCGTGGACATTACTGGGGGTCATTACAAAGGACGAATTCTATGGATTCTTCCCATAGAAAAAATGCTTCCAGTCGATGAAATGAGTCATTCTCAAAACGGATTGAGTTCAGTCAAAATCTGGGTTTGAGGCGTTTTTTTATATCCGTGTGAAGACACAGTTGCAGGCGGTAGGTTGCACTCAAGCCACGCCCATTGTACGAGTTGCAAAAAATGCTCCTGACCTGCGTCACATTCAAGCCGGATTCCGCTTGATTCTGGTCGGCGGAGACGAACCTTTTCTGACTACTACATGTCGTCTTGTTCTTGACAATATTTCCTCTGAAGGAGGGTTTATCATGAGCGGCAAAACGATCGTCGTGTTAGCAACGCTAGACACAAAAGGGCATGAAACACAGTATCTGCGTGAGCACATCAAGAAGTCAGGTGATAACACTCTCGTGGTTGACACAGGTGTAATAGGTACACCATCGACTCAGGCTGACATCACACGTGAGGCGGTTGCCAACGCGGGGAGGACACCTCTGGCTCAGCTACTTGAGAACCCCACCCGCGAAGCCGCTGCGCCTGTTATGGCTGAGGGCGCGACTAACCTCGTCACGCAATTGGTATCTGAAGGCAAAGTACACGGCATCGTGGCTCTGGGCGGCACCCAGGGCACCACCCTGGCTACAAAAGTCATGCGTGCCCTTCCATACGGTTTCCCCAAGGTCATGCTCTCCACAATGGCATCCGGGAATGTAGCTCCCTGGGTGGACATCAAAGACATTACCATGATGTTCTCAGTGACGGACATCCTTGGACTCAACCCGGTCACACGCAAGATGTTGGCCAACGCTGCAGGGGCGGTGTGCGGAATGGCTGATGTAGAAGTGCAGCTCGAACGAGGGGACAAGCCGCTAGTAGCTGTGACGACCGTTGGCATTACGACAAGAGGGGCGATGAAGGCCATCGAAGTGCTAGAGGCAGCAGGTTATGACACCATCGTGTTTCACGCAATCGGTCCGGGTGGACGCGCGATGGAGCAGATGATGAAGGAAGGTATAGTCGACGCTGTGCTCGACTACTCAATCATCGAGGTGTCTAACGAGATGTACGGTGCGCTGCTGGCCGGCGGTGAGCAACGCCTAACCACAGCAGGACAGCTCGGCATCCCACAGGTCATCTGCCCCGGTGCTGTTGAAGTGCTAGTGTTTAACGAACCGGAGACGGTTCCTGAGAAGTATCAAAATCGAACGCTGATCCGTCACAGTCCTCAAATTACCGACCTGCGCTTGAACACCCAAGAGATGGCCGAAGTCGGTCGAGAGGTGGCCCGTCGCCTGCAGTACACCAAGGACGAGGCGATCTTCATGAATCCAACCGCTGGATATGATAGCTACGCGGTTGAGGGTATGGGCTTCTATAATCCGGAGGCCGACGCGGCGTTTGCGGCTGAGTTGAAGGCCAGATTGCCCGGTAATTTCCGGATGGTTGAGCGGGATACGCATATCGAAGACACTGCTTTTGCGACAGAAGCTGCTGAATTGCTAATATCCTTGATTGAGAAACGACAAAGCCAGTTAGGGGTGGGAGGCAAATCCGATGGCTAAACGTTATTCCCGCCAGGAATTCCTCAATCGGCTGTGGGCGGAAATCAAGCGCAGCAAGCCATTGGTGATGACCGGCGCAGGCAACGGCATTGCCGCCAAGTTCATTGAGCGCGGTGGGGCTGACATTTTAGGCGTTTACAACACAGGCTATTTCCGCATGCAGGGCTACGGTTCGCTCGCCGGAATGCTCCCGATGGCGGACGCCAATGAAATGGTCTACCGGATGGGTAAGCGCGAGGTACTGCCGCAGGTCAAGGACGTGCCTGTCATTGCTGGGCTCAACGGCGTCGACGTCTTGCGTGATATGCGGCTGTTCCTCGAAGATTGCAAGCACATTGGCTTTTCGGGCGTCCATAACTTTCCGACAGTGGCCTGGTTCGACGGCGCGTTCCGTAAGACGCTGGAAAGAACCGGCCTCGGCTACCAACACGAAATCGACATGCTTACAACGGCGCGTGAATTGGACATGCTGACCATCGGCTATGCCTTCAATGAAGAGGACGCTGAAAAGCTGATGAAGGCGGCGGCTCCAGACATTTTCATCTTCCACGCTGGCATCACGCGGGGCGGAACAACCGGGTATGAAGCAGGCCAGTCGCTTCAGGAGATGGCAGCACGTAGCCAGGCGCACTACGAACTCGTCAGGAACATTAAGCCAGATGTCATCATCCTAGCACACGGTGCGGCTTTGGTGAATCCTGACGACGCACAATATATGCTCGACTTCACCAACTGCCACGGCGTGCAGTTGGGGTCAAGTATCGAACGCATGGCGATTGAAAGGCCGCTAGAGGCGCGTTGTGCATCGTTCAAAGCGGTACACTTTCCCAAAGGCGCCAAACGCTGGTAGTCGTGCCAGTCAACTGGTATCTCGTTCATCTCATTAAAGCGTGGTGAATCTGCAACGGTCCAAACACACCGGATGGGACGTGGTGGTCGTGGAATAATGATATTCCTGCCTTTTTGCGAGTGGCTGACCGTGCGGGGATGCCACGGGATTTTGCCAGTTCCTACATCGGTTTCCGTCTGTAGCTAATGCTTCATAATTTTTCAAAATGGTGCTAATTTTGCCCAACCTATCACGAGGAGATCCCTATGACTGATGCACAGCTGATTCTCATCGAACGTGCGGATGGTGCTGATTGGTCTGTAAAAGTTGCCGATCGGACTCCGCTGATTTGGTCCGTGTGGCTCGGTATCCGAGCCATCATTATCGCGATTCTTTCCTTGAGCCTATCCGTGCAAGCCGACGAGCCTCCGTCCTATCACCAACAGTGGCAATGGTATTTGGGGGACCCTCACCGTAGTCAGTACTCGAGTCTTTCTCAGATCAATGTAGACAACGTGGCGCAACTTGAGAGAGTGTGGATCTATCACAGTGGCGGCGAGGCACAAATTCAGTGCAATCCAATTATTGTCGAAGGGTTACTGTACGGGGTTTCCGCAAACGGACACGTTTTTGCCCTCAGAGCTGACACAGGCAAGCAGGTATGGGTGTTCAAACCGCCGCACATGAAAGGACCGGGTGCTGTGGTCCGTGGCGTTCTGTACTGGGCATCCGCATCCGATAAACGGGTGTTCGCCGTCTTGGGACACCACCTGTACGCCATCGATTCTCGAACGGGAAAGCTCGTTGAGCGTTTTGGTCAGGATGGTGGGGTAGATCTGAAAGCGGCATACGATCGCAATGTCACTAAACTTCACATCCGCTCGACCTCTCCCGGGGTCATCTACAAGAACATACTAATCGTATCCGTGCGGGTGTCAGAGGCGCACCCCGCCGCCCCCGGCGACATCCTTGCTTTCAATGTCATTACCGGGCACAAGGAGTGGGTGTTCCACACTATACCCCATCCCGGCGAATTCGGCTACGATACCTGGCCGCCAGAGGCGTGGAAAACGGCTGGCGGCGCCAACTGCTGGGCAGGCATGAGCCTTGACCATGATCGAGGCATCGTCTACATCCCAACTGGGGCAGCCACTTCGGATTTCTACGGCGCTGACCGAAAGGGAGACAACCTCTTTGCCAACTGCCTTCTGGCCTTGGACGCGGCGACGGGGAAGCGGATCTGGCACTTCCAGGCCGTCCACCATGACCTTTGGGATCGCGATCTGCCAGCGCCACCGAACCTGATAACGGTCACTCAAGACGGGAAGCGACGCGACGCCGTGGCACAGATCACCAAATCGGGTCACGTGTTCCTACTCGATCGCGACACCGGTGCCCCGCTATTTCCCGTAGAGGAACGCCCCGTCGACGCGTCGGATGTCCCCGGTGAGCATGCGGCGCCCACGCAACCGGTCCCGATCAAGCCGCCACCCTTCGCACGTCAGGCGTTTACCGAAGACCTCGTAACAGACCGTACTCCCGAAGCTCACGCATTCGTCCTAGAGCGACTCCGTCGTGTGCGCACCGGTCGGCAATTTATACCCCCGAGCCTTCAGGGAACAGTTATCTTTCCTGGATTTGATGGTGGAGGCGAGTGGGGCGGTGCGGCGACAGATCCTGAATCCGGGATACTCTATGTAAATGCCAGCGAAATGCCCTGGATTCTGACGCTCTTTGAAGTCACAGGTGTAGACGGGCCTCATGCGCTGGGCAGACGGATATATGCGCAGAACTGTGTCTCCTGTCACGGTTTGGATCTCAAAGGCAACCGTTTGCAAGAGTTCCCGCCGCTGATCGACCTGAGAAAGAAATACCAGCCACAACAGATGGCTGAGATTATCCGGCGAGGGCGGAAGCGGATGCCCTCCTTTCTCCACCTGAAGCCAGCGGAGGTGGAGGCGGTTGTCAGGTATACTTTTGAAATAGAGGAATCCAACATGAATGACAGGCAGGCCTCACAGTTCCACCCAACGCACGTGACGGAGGAATCAGATCAACGCGGGTTTGCCCACACCGGATACAACCGTTTTCTAGATCCAGATGGATATCCCGCCGTCAAACCCCCGTGGGGTACGCTGAGTGCAATCGACCTGAACAAGGGGGAAATCGCGTGGCAGGTGACGCTTGGCGAGTCCCCCGAGCTGGCAGCCTTTGGGTATGGGGAAACGGGCACCGAAAACTATGGTGGTCCCATCGTCACAGCTGGCGGGTTGGTCTTCATCGCAGCGACTAAGGACGAGTCCATCCGCGCCTTCAACAAGCATACGGGGCAGGAACTGTGGCGGGCATCGTTGCCTGCGGCCGGCTATGCTACACCGTGCACGTATCAGATCGACGGTCGTCAGTACGTGATCATCGCCGCCGCTGGCATGGCCGCCCACCTGCCGGGCGTCATCGCCGCCTGGACGCCGCTCCCCGTCATCGGCCTGCCCATCGGCAAGCCCGGCATGTCCGGCCTGGACGCCCTCCTCGCCATCGCCCAGATGCCGCCCGGAGTGCCGGTCGCCTGCATGGCCGTCAACGGGGCCAAGAACGCCGCCCTCTACGCCGCCGCCATCCTCGCCCTCAAGCAC
>JADFGN010000446.1 GCA_022567695.1 Candidatus Poribacteria bacterium
TGGATGGTCGCGATGGACTGGCAAGCGACATCGTTTATGCCATTGGCGAGGGTGTCGATGGCTCGTTGTGGTTTGGAACCACTCAAGGCATTACACGCTATCGGCCAAATAAAATCCGACCACGAGTTCGTATCATTTCCGTGGAAACGGATCAGCAATACACGCCCCAAGGCCTTCCACCTCTTACAACGGGTACTCGGATTACTATCAAATACAGTGCCATTGATTTCAAAACCGTCCCGACTAAACGGCAATATCAGGTAAAAATGGACAAATGGGAGGAGGGAAACACGCAATATAGCAAGCCCATGAAAGAGGAGAGTTTCGACTGGATTCCCAAAGAACCGGGGCGGTATACTTTTTCTGTGCGGGCTATTGACCGTGACCTCAACTACTCTTTGCCGGTCAGCATGACATTGACCGTCGTATTGCCGTGGTATCTCAACGGGCGAATTATGTTCCCATCGGGGGGAGCCCTTTTAGCCCTGCTGTTTGTGGCGTATTGGTTTGGAATGCGGCTGCAAACCCAACGCGCCATCGCCCAACAATTCAACCCCTACATCGCCGGGCGCGTCGTCGGCGAAGACCTCTTCTACGGCAGAAGCGACCTGATCACTGACATCGAGCGGACGCTGGCGAATAACTGCTTCCTGCTCTACGGGGAGAGGCGCATCGGCAAGACCAGTCTCCAGCATCAACTTAGAGAACGCCTCTCAAGTGCTGACGATCCGACCTATCGCTTCATCCCCGCCTACATTGACCTGCAAGGTGTCACCGAAGACGATTTCTTCCGCACGATTGCGACGGGGATCGTTGACGCCGTAGGGGTGAAGCATGCCTCGCCCCTGCCTTCGTTGCGCCTGACTGACGACGATCTGGCAGATCGCCGATACACCTACCGCGATCTCAACCGCGATTTGCGGACCATCATCGACCACCTCAAAGAGAATGAAACCAAAACGATTAAACTGGTGCTGCTGATGGATGAAGTCGATACGCTCAACACCTACAGCCTGCGAACCAACCTCAATCTACGGGGGTTGTTCATGGGACCGCTGAAAGAGAATCTCGTGTTGGTGATGAGTGGGCTGTTCCTGAAAATGGACTGGAGTGCCGAAGGGGGTGGCAGTCCGCCGTTTAACTTCCTCTCGCGGGAGATCGAAATCCAACCCCTCGACGAAGAAAACGCCCGGAAGTTAATCTCTGAACCGGTCAAGGGCTTCTATATTTATGAACCGAAGGCGATTGACTTGATTCTCGAATACAGCGAGCTGCGTCCATTCACCATTCAAGGCTTCTGCTTGCGGGCGGTCAATCGGGTGCTTGCCGATGGACGAACGAAGATTACGGTGTCTGACATTGAAGGGATTAAGGATTCGGTGCTGGCCGAAGTGCAATCGATTCGTGGAGAAAGAGCGGGCACGTCGCTGCCATCCAGCCTGAATGAAGCCTTGGCATTGCTCCATGAAGAAAAATCACGGGTTGAGGAACTTGAAGCCGAAAACAAGCGACTACACGAGGCGGCGGCGTAGTTGGGAGATCTCGCATTTCGCACTTCGCATTTTGGGGTCACGAATAAATTTCCACAAAACTCTTGACATATCCGTGGCTATAGGAAAAATCGTAGAGACGGATTTTTCGCAATACGCATTACGCAAGACGTTTCACCTTTTACGTTTCACGCCATGACTTCATACATCATCGGAACAGCTTACTTTTTGCTCACCTTAGAGATTTTAATGATCATCGCATCCTTTTTATACGCACGTCGCGAAAGGAAAACAGAAAGACCTAACTATACACCAAAGGCGGTCATTATCGCGCCGCATTACGGTTGGGATTCCCAGACTGAGAAAAATGTAAAATGTCTTCTCAATCAAGATTACGCAGGGAATTACGAAGTGTTTTTCGTGACGCATGCAAAAGGGGAATCCGAACACGATGTTTCTTACGCACACCTCCTTGATATTGCTGAAGCGCATCCCCGAGCGCGCGCGCTTTTAGCACCAAACATCGTTGATAATTCACTGCCGCGCTCTCAAAAGGTACAGAATCTGATAACGGCGATTGCGGAGTTGTCAGATGATGTAGAAGTTATTGCTTTTGTTGATGCGGATGTAACCATCCAAAAAGACTGGTTAACGCTGCTTGTTGAGCCACTTCAGGACAAAAACATCGGTGCGACAGTGGGCGCGAGATTTTATTTTCCGCATACTCCCAATGCTCCATCACTTGTGGAATCAATCTGGGTCAATCTTCAGATTAGTTTACAAGGGGATCACCCCCTTACTATGGTTTGGGGTGGCTCAAATGCGATTCGTCGCGAGTTTCTCAAAGAGGGAAATATCCTACAGCGTTGGCAAAATGCAGCCATTGAAGACCTTAACTTGACACATGCCGTGAGAGATTGTAAACTTAAAGTGCATTTTGTGCCAGACTGCATTGCGATTACGCATGTCGAAAATCGCACATGGAAACAGATTTTCGAATTTACAAATAGACAATTGATTATGACGTTCAGAATGGAGCTTCTCGCACAATGGGCATTATGCCTAATTATCTGCGTGCCGAAAGCCCTTATTTTGTTCGGGGCCCTTCCGTTTATGATTTTTCATTTCCATCAACTGTATCCTTTGCTTTTTATTCCATTTATCGAAATTCAGAGCTATCGTCTCTCCTCCTTGAATCTTCCACGCTGGTTGAGGGAGCAGCCACAGATGCGTGAAAACATCCGGATGACCTCCTTTGTCACGCCAATATCGCAGTCCCTTGCAGGGCTGAATACGCTGTATGCGCTGTTTCAGAAACAGATTGTCTGGGGCGGTGTACGATACGAAATCCTATCAGCCACGAAGTGTCGGGTTTTAGGGCGGGTTACAGATGAGCAAGAGGAATGATGGATGTGGAAACAAAGGAAAATGAAAAGACAAAATGGGATGGTTTGTTTCATGGCAGAGTAGGGGTGAGGCATGCCTCGCCCCTACTCAATTTAAGTTCAATGATTATTCTCTTAATTTTAGAAAGGAAAATACATGGCACTCCGAAGCCGAATTTCACCTCGTTTTTTGGTCAATCAGCTTGCAACTGCGTTATCAGATGATTGGGCGACTTCCTACGCGCTCATGAAGTATCAGATGGCGAAGGAGAGTTTTAACTTGAGACACCCATTTGGTGTGCAACATGGTCGGGGGGACGGCGTGGAATTGGTCAGTTTGCGAATTACAGATATGTGCAATTTGCGCTGTCATTCCTGTGGTCAGTGGGGAGATAACGGTTACCTGCTGGGCGAATCCCTTAAGACCTTGAAGCAACGAGAAGTCCCGGTTGAAATCTACAAGGGGCTTGTTGATCAGATCCTTGATGCGGGTTGGTCACCGATATGGTATATCTGGGGCGGCGAGCCGATGCTCTATCCGGGATTGATCGAACTGCTCCATTACATCAAGGAGCGGGGCATGCCAATCTCGCTGGTGAGCAATAGCACAAATATTGCCAGACGCGCAGACGATATTCTTGAAACTTGCAAGATTCTCTACTTGAGTGTTGATGGGTCAAACGAGGAGATTCACAATACACAACGTCCCGGTGTGACAAAGAACTACGACAGCTTTAAAGATGTGAAAGCCGCGCTGGAAACCATCCATGAGGGGAAGAAACAGCGAAATCTGGCTTTTCCCTATGTTGTTCCGCTCAGTTGTGTCACGATGTATAACATTGACGATGTCGTCGATCTCTACAAATTCACGAGTCAGTACGCAGATGCGCAGATTTTCTACCTGACATGGTGGATGGACTCAAAATCGGCGCAGGAACACACAGAGGACTTTGAACGTCGTTTTGGCTTCAAACCGCAAACACACTACGGCTGGATCGGGACGTGGAAGGACTTTGACCACGGAGTTATCCTTGAGAAATTTGAGGAGATGAACAAGATCTCGAAAGCGCAGCGGAGATGTCCGCCGATAATGATGCCAAACCTTAACACGCGAGAGGAGATTAACCAATATTACACCGATCACAGCGAGACGTTCGGCTACAATCAGTGCGTTAGTATCCACATGACACTGGAGATCGATAGTAATGGTGATGTCAGCCTGTGCCGCGATTACCACGACTACGTCATCGGCAATATCAAAACTGACGCTATCACGGACATCTGGAATAACGATGCTGCCCGCAAGTTTAGGAGTTCAATCAGCACAGAAGGGATTATGCCTGTGTGTCGTCGTTGCTGTGGATTGATGGGGTTCTAAACGGCAACTCCTAACACTTTGAAATCCTATGCCATTCATTTTGACAATCAACGCCGGAAGTTCTTCGATCAAGTTTCAGTGTTTTGAAATGAAAGGCGAAGCGCGCTCCGATGCTATAAATCAAGATTCAAAACCACTTGCGAAAGGTCAAATAGATCGCCTCAATTCACTAAATACAAGTCTGTTTTACGAAAGACATGACGGTGTAACTTCCCAAACCAACGTCCCCCAGATGGAGTACGGAAAAATTTTCCGCCTAATTTTCCAAATCCTGCTCGATCCGGACAAGGGCATACTCAAAACCCTTAACGAAATCCAGGCCGTTGGACATCGCGTTGTACACGGTGGGAGTTACTTCGCCGAATCCGCATTAGTCACGTCTGAGGTCGAAACAGCGATTCAGCAGTGCGTTCCACTTGCACCTTTGCACAACCCATATAATCTGGGTGGCATCCATGCCTGCCGTGAAGTTTTAGCCGATGTACCGCATGTTGCAGTGTTCGACACAGCGTTCCACCAAACGATGCCAGACTACGCCTACATGTATCCCATCCCCTATCATCTCTATGAGAAATCCGGGATTCGACGGTACGGTTTTCATGGCACGTCGCATCGATATGTCTCAGCGCGTGCGGCAGAAATGCTTGAGCGGCCACTAGCAGGGCTCAAGCTGATCTCTTGCCATCTTGGCAATGGTTGTAGTATTACTGCAATCGATCGAGGGAAATCGATTGACACGAGCATGGGGTTTACTCCCCTTGAAGGTTTGATGATGGGAACCCGCTGTGGCGACATCGATCCGGCACTCATTTTTCACCTCGTCGAAGAACACCAGATGTCACCGGGACACATCCATCAAATGCTCAACAACGAGAGTGGTTTGTTGGGTATTTCAGGAATGAGTTCGGATATTCGTGATCTCCTCGATGCACCCTCGAACAAGCGGGCTATGCTTGCGCTGAACATGTTTTGCTATCGGGTGAGGCGATATATCGGTCAGTATGCGGCTGTGCTTGGTGGTTTGGACGCACTGATTTTCACTGCCGGCATTGGCGAAAATGCACCACAGATTCGCGCGAAGATTTGTGAAAAACTGGGATTTATCGGCATCAATCTTGATGAGAAAAAGAATCAAGATGTTGGTATTGAGAAAGCCATCCACCGTGCGGATTCTCCGGTTCAAGTTCTTGTCATTCCAACCAACGAGGAACTGATGATAGCGCGGGATACGCTGCGCTTGATTGGAGGCTAACATGCAAATTTCTACTGAAGACCAAGTCGTTGACTTTTTTGATGGACTCTTCGACGGACTCTTCTCCGAGCCTTTCCGTGGACGCATCCCGGATAGACTGAAGAGACGGGGTGTGGTAACGAAGCCCGATCTCGTTGCGCCCGGCGCGCAGGTCTACTCTTGCATTCCTCCAGAGAAGAGACCTGACGGGACCTACGAATATACCTACATGGCTGGCACATCGACTCAAGGCAAAAACAAACCTCAGAAAGACAAAATCAGTGACGAGTTCAAAGCGCGACTGGATGGGGTTGCCCCACACCAGAAGGTCCGCGCCATTGTCCTACTCCACACAAAACGCGCCAAGAGGAAGTTAGGGCGTCGTCTGTCACGTGTTGAACGCAAAGCGGCGATTGCGGCAATTCGCAAATCCGCCGAGGGTGCTTTGGTCGAGATCGATGAAATTCTTGGACGCCATGACGGAGAACGATTGTCAGATGTCAATGCGTTAGGGAGCATCCTGATCGAAACCACCGCCGCGGGGATTATTACTCTCGCCGCCTCCGAAAACGTCAGTGCCATCCTAGAAGACCAGACTATATCGTTTCTCCGTCAGTTAAAAAACTCAGCATCCAATTATGTAGAAATCTAACAAACCAACGAATAAAAAAGGAGACTTTTAAAGTTATGAAAATCGGTTTACGTATTCCCGGTGCAGGGCGACAGATGCCCTTTGATGAATTTTGTCGTTGGTGCGCAGACGCTGGTTTTGACGCTGTCGATATCGGTGATGTCACACCTGAAATTGTAAAGACAGCTAGAGATGCCGGACTCGCCATCGGTAGC
>JADFGN010000447.1:0-5214 GCA_022567695.1 Candidatus Poribacteria bacterium
TATGTCCCACAGGCAGATATCTATTGCCCCGATGACGTAGGTCGACACGGAGCGATTCATCTTCCACATCTCCCACCATATTTTGCCGATATCCTGAGGGTTACGCCCCATAATCATGGGTTTGATGAACTCGATGGAAGTGTTATAAATATGTTGATTTGCTCACCGAACTATGGTATCGTATGTCAGATTTGTCACATTCCATCGAATTAAGTGGTAAAGTCATTGGAACCCGCCGCTGGTAAGGATCTGGAGATTAACAAACCAATCCCTCATCGGTACCTTCCCACCCTCCACTTCGATGGCACATTTCCCTGAGTTTATTGCTCGCCGTTGGTAAGGAATTAAGTTCGCCAAGATCGCAAAACCGTTGAGGAAGACCCGTTGATTTCCTTGTTCGTGATGAAAGCCCTTCATCATGAAAAGCTTCCGGTCCATCGCATTGTGGAATTGGTCAATCAACGTCGTTGTTTGGGGAATAGTGGCATCCGCAAACAGGACGTGCCAGCCCGCCTTTTTTCGCTGTATCCATTTCTGTACCCGCTGGCCATTGTCTTCTCCGGCGAGGTAGGTGACTTGCTCAACGAATCGTCGCAGCCGTTGAGAAAGCGACCGGTTGTTCGGGATTTTGCGAGCGTTGTTGACGAAAAAGATGCGACAAAACTGTCCCCGCAGCGTTTGGCGGACGGATTTGGTCACACCCTGGATTTGGGCAGGCAGCTTGAATGTAGCGTGTAGCATACAGTTGGCTAACTTGGCAAAGGGGAAGAGTTGGGAAAGGCTGTTTTGGGTACTGTTGAATCCATCGGTGAGTATCCCTTGCGCCTGATAAGACGGGGCAATGTGAAATATTGATGGCTCAGGCCTCACACAGCTAACAAGCCCTCCGGGAAACAACTCGTCGGCATCTTGGCAGCCAATTCCTTGAGTACCGGTTTGTGTGTGAAGAAACATCGGATTTGAATCCTAAAATTACTTTAGCTGGCTGTGATAAAAACGTCAACTCCGTCTTAACACGACCACCCCAACGTGGCAGGAATTTAGGTTGGTCAATCCAATATGGAGTGCTTCTATGCAACAAACGAAACGCCAAGTTGGCAATATTATTCAACAGGCGATTGAGGTGGCCAAGATTTACCACCAAAAGTTGAACGGTAATAACGAAAGTGAATACAATCGATTATTCACCACCATTTACCACACCTTTTATCCTAAAGTGTATGGTCTTGTAAAGGTAAATCTTAGACCTCACGGATCGCCTGGGGATGTTGAGGAAATATCCGATGATATTTTGATGGAAATCTGGAAGTCGCTTCACCAATAAAAAAATGAGCGAAAGATAGGTTTCGAGTGCACTCTTTTGAGGCGTTTTTGGGTATTGCGACCTTGTCCACTCCCGCTGTGTATTTGCCATCGTTCTCCTTAGTTATACGATGTACAGCTAGGATTTTGACAGCTCTTGAGCGTTTTGTTAGTAGATGTTGATACCAACGTATCTTGGGTTTATCACTCGCAGCAACCGCTGCGTCCAGTTTCCTCTGAATGCGAAAGACGTATTTTTGGCACTTACTGATGTTTTTTCGATTAAATACATCCTTCTCATAAGGCTGACAAGGAAAGCTATGAGCTTCCATGATTTTCACTCCTTCATGACTTGATTCATTAGAAACATTTTCCACAACATTGATGCTGATTGGACTTGGTCTAACAACGACCTACCCAATCTCCTCTCCCTTATGGTCTCTGTGAGATCACTTAGGGATTCCCTCGCTCTTGAGTTCTGTCTACAATTCCGATTGCCATTTCGTTAATGAGCAAGAAATTATTGGCTCGCGGTTTTGGCGCAGCGAAACCCTAAATCGAAGTGCATGCTAGTGGGAAGGTCGTTTTCGCGATTTGCCACCCGTAAGCTATCTAGGCTATTAAGCCAGCTTCCACTACGAAACACACGATTTTCATTTTCATCGACCTCTTCAAAAAGGGAATTCTCGACGAACGATATCCAACCGCCGGAAACCGGATTGGTAAGTGGAGACGTTTGGTAGAAATCCATATCCCATTGGTCGATGCACCATTCCCAAACATTGCCTGCTACGTCGTATAGACCATAGTCGTTGGGTGGAAAACTACCGACGGGCGAGGTGGTTTCCCAATAGTCTCCTCCGCCTGTCCCCCTATAATTGGCGTGATCATAGGTAATCCTATCTCCCCATGGGTACCGGTTGTTAATCCGTCCCCCACGGGCCGCTTTTTCCCATTCGGCTTCCGTAGGAAGTCGTTTGCCAGCCCATTGCGCATAAACCGCCGCGCCATACCAACTGACCTTAACGACCGGATGATTCTCAAAGCCGGGGGTCACCTGATAAATTTCCTCCTCTTCCTCCTCTTCCACTTCAGTCAACTCGATTAATGCCCCCTCGCTACTAATATCGATCCATGTAATGCCATTGGAAGAGACATGGTTCCCCACGTCATTGAGAAATGTCACATACTCCGCATTTGTTATCTCATGCACATCAATGTAATATGCATCAAGATAAACCGTATGCTGAGGCTGTTCACTCTTTTTAATCTCGTCAATACGATCTCCCATATCGAAGCTTCCTGCGGGGATGAGTATCATCTGTTGAGCGGTTGCCAGAGACACATTCAGTAACAGCAACGTCACGGCCGTTAAGAAAATATGGGTGTTGTGGCTAATCATTGTTCTCATGATAATTCCATTGCTCCTTTCATCCACAGATGTGATTTCTAAAGCCGAAAGCGGAAATCTAATACCAAGACAAAAGTCCCCACCCACCTCCAACCTCAAGAACACGATTCTGTCCTTTTGGCAGATGTGGCAGTTCTAAAGTCCCTGTTCGTAACCGATCGTCAAATTCGACGGTCATTTTTGTATGCTGCGTCACTGAATAGGTGATGGTTTTTCCTTTCCACCTTCTACGCCAAGGTCTCACGGTGACGTTAATCTGACGGTCTCGGTTAATTGTCACATGGTTTCCAGCCGCCATGGTGCCAAATACCTTGAAATCTTCAGGGCTCCGGTTGTTATCGTTGAGGACGTAATCAACAAAGTCGTTTTGGGCGTATAGAAAGGCATCGATCTCGCCAATCGGGCCAACGTTTGGATCTCCGAGATAGATGTTTCCACTGTTCTCACTATTGCCCTCATAGATGCCATTTCCTTCTCCTGTATCCCCCGTATTTGGCACACCATCTAAACCATAATCATGAAGTTCGTCAACGCCGGGGGTGTATTGCCAATCCGGCGTATCATTGTAAGGCTCACCCGTATTCCAAGACCCGTTATCATTCAGATCCTCGTAGAGTTCACCTTCATCGTACTGCCCGTTTCCTTTGTCGGTGTAGGTTTCTCCATCATTCATTGCCAGCAACGCCAGCCCATCTAAGGATTTATTCTCATAGAGGAGTTTATCTGCAATATAGATATTTCCCTTAACAACAATCGTGAGTCGAGTTCCGTTGGTTTGAGAATAGATTTTTGGGCCGTAACCGTTTGTCTCTATCCACAAGTTTCCATCAACAAAGTAGAGCTTGTTGTTATCGTTCGAATTGACGGTAATCTTTTCGCCATTTCGATACCACCCACCGGAGGTCTCATGCCAATCTCCCAGAAAGAAGTTTTTGTTATCTGGAGCCACAACGTCATCAATCGGCCCGTAATCGGTCAGCACATGCGTGGCAAATATGTGAGCGGGATAGGACTCGGGGACCGTCCACACCTTGTTGTGCATTGATCCCGGATTGGCCCAACTTTCAATGCCTCTGTTAATCAACTTAACCATTTTTCCGGCGGAATAATAATAATCGTCAAATTCCTGTAACACATCGACATCTGCAAGGGTTTGATAATTCATGGCCCATAATTGTGGTGGACTGATTTCTCCGCTCCCGCCGGTAAGTCCACTGACCCCTGAAATGCCTCCAGTCGCCTCCGTGCCGAAATCGTAATAACCGTTTGAATTGCTATCGGTAAATGACTCTCCCGGATCCCACTCGCCATTGCTGTTATCATCACTATAGTTCTCCGGTGATCTGACGACGGCATCACCATCAACATCTATGTTTCCGTTAATATATATATCGCCGTCCACATCATCGGCCGTGCCTCCATTGCCACCAAACACCATTGTGTAGGAAGTTTGGGAGGTATTACCGGCATAAATGGCGTGGTGATAAAAAAGTTCCTAAGTTGCGACCTGTCCTGTCATTACGGCGTGAACCTCCCGGGTGGTTGACCCGGCTGTACCTGTCGAAGTCACACCGTAAAAAACCGCCTCATCTATTTCATCTGTATCCCCGTCGTTATCGTTGTCAACACCATCTGAGCCCCAGTTAGTGACCTGTACCGAATAACTTCCGGTATCAAGCGTTGCGCCAAATTCACCCGCTCTCTGTTCATAAAGAGCCCGCTGAATACCCGCTTCCGCGAGGTAAAAGGCTTGGTTTCGCTGTAAGACGTGGTTCGCATCGCGAAGTTCAAAAATCGTGCGCTGGGTAATTGCTCCACCAAGTAGCACGAAAACCGCAATCAATGAGAGGACAAATAGGATAGTAGAGCCGCGGGAATCTCTGGAGAGTTGGGTAAAACGGTGCGTCGCATTTATACACATATTTTCCAACCGATGTAATTGGGACATTGTTTAACCCCCTTTTAAGTCAGCAATCATCTTAATTTCTCAGATAAAGCAGATATTATAGCACGATTGCAGAAATATTGAAATAAAAAATAGGGTAGGGCAGGAATTCTCAGAGGGAGTACCCTTGCCCTCCCGCCGAACCGGACTTGATAGTTTGCCATCATCCGGCTCTCCAGCTAGATTTTAGAAGCACCCCATGGATGATACTTGAGGCATCTTCTAATCCCTTTAATCGTTGACTCAGTTTATCGAACGGCATTGGCACGTTCTCCCTTTCATCGATTAAAGTGTAGGCTCATGTTAACGGAAATTTTTAGTATAAGTCATTTTCTGAATTTGTATAAAGCCTGAGGTAGTGTTATAAATATGTTGATTTGCTCACCGAACTATGGTATCGTATGTCAGATTTGTCAACGACTTATCGAGACATAGAGAGGAGAATATGATATTAAAACCGATTGAGTGCCCCACCTGTGGTGAGGTGGATGTCGTCAAACATGGAAAAACGGAAACCGGCAAGCAAAGATTTCTCTGCCAGAATCCGACGTGTAGT
>JADFGN010000447.1:5224-6311 GCA_022567695.1 Candidatus Poribacteria bacterium
GTAGCGATAGGGCAGTTTAAGGGGTGTTTCGTTCATTGTGGACATGGGGTATTAGTTACGCAGCGATGTTGAGATCATAGATGGCATCTGGGATATGGTCATCAATATTAGCAGAAAGGTATGTCCTGACAGGGTTTATCAAGGTGTTCCAATTGAAAGGGTTTATTTTTCCATCTGCGTGAATCTCAACGAGCGCTGGTGGTGATCCCTCAACAGTGATGACCCGTAAAGTTCTGAGATTGGTAATCGTTTGTTCAACGGTCAATGGAGTTTTCGCCGAATCTCGGTCAGTTACAAGGTCAATGACCAATGCAGCGAGGAAAACCATTCGGAAATGGAATATGACTTGATAGCTCTCTCTCGCTTGGCAATCAGCGATGCCAAAGTGTTGTTTGACATCTCGAAAGAAAAGCTCAATAATCCATCGATTGCGATACCGCTGTACCAGCTGTGGATTGCTCAATTGGAGTTGTGTGGCTATAAGAAACTTAATTCGACCCGGTTCAGCATGTCGGTCGTGCTTGACGACAGCGACGCGAATCTTACCGACTTGCGGATACTCCACGAGGTAGCTCTTGACGTAAGCATCAAGGCAACGGTAGTAGTGATAGCTACTGATATTCTCAAGATTTGCCAGTTGCTTAAGCTGAATTCGCTGGCAATCGAGAGTCACCCAAGCATTCTTTCTCAGTCGTGTGACAACAGAGATTCCAAGATGTTCAAAGAACCGGAGATTGGCTTTTGAAGCGTACCAGTTATCGCAGACCAACTCGCTTTCGTTAAGAGGTATGCCGCAACGAGTGAGCTTGTAAATCAACAGCCGTGCGATCTGGTTCTTTGTCCGATACCGTTTGACAAAGCTTTTAGCATGCCAAATGGCAAAGGCAATTGGCACCCGGACCTTTCCATTGGTCCAGAGCACCACAACAAGCCTTATGCCCATGACATGTCTATGCTGAGTATGGTCATATTGGTTGTATAATCCGATTATCCATTTCGCATACGGCTTTTGAATCAGCACATCGTCGAGGATAAACCACCCATGAGTCAAATCGAAACACAACAGAAAGTTAATCCACCACTGGTT
>JADFGN010000448.1 GCA_022567695.1 Candidatus Poribacteria bacterium
GTCGGAGTCGGGAATTGGACCCGCATACTGGGATTCTACTCCCGACGCAAAGTCTCAGGTACGAGGAAGATAAAAATCAACACCGTTGCGTAACCAATTCCTGCTAGGGCAAAACTAGAAATTCCCAGCCCCCATAGGTCTGCGATATTTCCCACAACCAAAGGCCCCGTCGCCCCGCCGAAATCCCCACTCAATCGCCATAGACCTAAGAATTCTCCTGTACCTTCTCTTGGAGCAAGGTCTGCACCGAGCGTCATCATCGCGCCGGAACTCAGTCCGTTGCCTAATCCCATCACAATGGTTGTCATCAGCAACCATCCAAAGCTTCTCGTGTATGGCATCATCACCAATCCGGCGGCAAGGATGAAGAAGGACGGAATCGTCGCGTACTTTCTACCAAACCTATCCATGACATATCCAGCTATTGGGAACATTGACATATCGACCGCTGAAGAAATCATGATGATTAATCTCACCCCGCGGGCGTCTAATCCAACCACCTCACTTCCGTAAAGTGGAACAATAATCCCCTTTCCTCTCCGGACTGTTTGGACGAAAATTTGCCCCACTCCTGCCGTGGCTAACGAGCGATAGTGTGTTTTCAGCGAAGTGAAAAAGTGTCCTAAGTGTGTCGGTGCATGACGAGATGCCGTGGGACGTTTAGTCTCAGACACAAAGAAAATACAGAGAATAGAAGTCAAACCTACGACCCCCGCAGATATGAAGAAGGGAAGGCGCAAACTCTTACCAAGAAAAATTGCAGCAAACGGCCCCCCGAAAGTACCAATCCGATTAACGCCTCCAAAAAGCGCAATAGACCTTCCCCGTTCAGGAATCGGGATAACATCCGTCATGTAGGCGTGTCGAGAAAGTGCCCATAAGGCACCGCCAATTCCTTCCATCAGTCGGTAAATGATGAGTTCAAAAAGGTTGTGCGCAAATCCGATACCCATTTGGGATAGGGCAACCACAATTGCGCCAATCACCATCGACCGCTTTCGTCCAATCCGCTCGACCAAAATACCGGCTGGCACGTTGCCTACAACCGATATGGCGATCACGAAGGTCGTCAAGGCGTAGGAGAGATTGAACGATTTTATGTATATAGGCAGTGTTGGGGCAATAACACCACGACCGAAGGCGGTCAAAAATGCGGGGAGGTAGATGGGCAGAATTAGCGAGCGTCGGGTAAACGGTGTCTTTTCTGGATTTTGCATTATCTGTGGGTCAGTCTATCCGCCGTACTTCTCGCGCAGAATTTCTGCCGCCTTCGCTTCATTCTTGAGTTTCTGATATGCTTCATCAATTGGAATGTCCGCAGCGCTGCCGGGCGCAAATCCGCAGTCTGGATTAAGGGTTATCTGTTCTGGACGCATATAACGGAGCGCACTTTCGACACGCGCAACAATTTCTTCAGGCGTATCAATATGCTCGCCCCGGCAATCGACGCACCCAAGTCCGACCGTTTTATCTTCAGGGATGCCCTTCAATACGGCGACATCTCCCGCGACGGGGATGGTAAATTCCATCATGTATTGATCGACTTTAAGCCGTTTCAGATAAGGGAGAATTGGCTCATATCCCCCTTCACCGATCCAACCGTCACGCCCTTTATTGCGCCGACAAAGGTGGATGGCAATCTGAATTCCATCGACACCATCAATAATTTGGTTCAGCAAATCGACACACAGATCCATTTCACGGTCGGGTTGCTCGTACTGTGCTCGAACCGATTTATCGACGAAAAGGCACAAGTGTGGGTCATCAAATTGTGCGACGGTTGCGCCCGCCTCCCTAACGGCAATTAACTCGCCTCGCAAAACATCAACGAGGTCATACATGAACGCCTCACGGGTCGGATAAGCGTCCCTCGACTTTTCAGGGTGCCACATTCGTTGACCGAGTAGATACGGAGAAGGAAGACACACTTTTGTCTTTCGACGGGTATGCTGTTTTAGAAATGTCGCTTCGGCTGCAATGATTCCCTGCTCCTTGACACGGATTTTATCAACAATGGTCGTCCAGTGCGTTCCATTTTCCATGTGCAATTCAAAGCCGCTTGCGATGTCAGCAATCACGCCAATATAGGAACGCCGACGCCATTCCCCATCGGAGATAATGTCGATACCGGCAGATTCCTGAAGCGCAATGATATAGCTTACAGCAGCATCTATCTGGTTCTGGAATTCAGGACTGGCTCGCCGTGACTCATTTTCCAATGCGAGCAAATCGCGGACGAAATCAGGCCTCGGCATGCTGCCAACTACCGTTGTTGGAAATAAAGGGAGTTCTTGATTTGACATAGCTTGCTCCAATTTTACGTTTGCCCTTCAAGTGCAGAAAGTGCCTGTTCATAACCGCGGTAAGTTGAATCGTCGAAGAGCACGAAACGAACTTCTCCAATCCCATCACCCTGCATCAAAAATTCCTTGACAGCACTGAGGGCAACAGCCGCCGCTTTATCAATTGGATAACCGTAAATACCTGTACTGATGGAGGGAAAAGCAATTGTTTTGACACGATTGTCAAGTGCCAGAGATAAACTCTCTCTGTAGCAACTTGCGAGAAGTTCCGATTCACCGCTGTTTCCGCCCCGCCAAATTGGCCCCACAGTATGGATGACGTATTTCGCGGGGAGATTCCCGCCCGTTGTAATGACCGCTTCTCCTGTCGGACACCCGCCCTGCCGAGCCCGAATCTCATCGCACGCGCGGTCGATTTCCGAGCCACCTGCGCGACGAATCGCCCCATCAACGCCTAGCCCTCCTATGAGTTGGGAATTGGCGGCGTTGACAATGGCATCGACCTGTTCCTTGGTAATATCGCCTTGAACCAGTTTGATTTTCGTTTCCATCGACTCCTCCTCATCTCAATTCTTTCACAGACAGGTTGCTACCAAACAATGCTTGTGATTCCGCTTTTAGTAATCCAACTATCGAAGCAAAGTAATCCCCGTCATCGTAAAATGTTGATCGAAAGCAAAAGCCTCAGAGATTTTATACATATGACAAACCGCAAAACTCGTGCAATCGGTAAATGATAATTTTGCAGAATCGTACTGACGAAAAAGACGCTTTGCCTCTTGAAATAGGGTTCTATCGATCTCTACGACAGTTAAAACACCTGTTTCTTCAGCACGTTCAATAAAGTCCAAAAACTTAACAGCTGTCGAGTGACTCAAGTCATATCTTAACCGAGTTACGGTCTCATCAACCAAATAATCTGTCGTTAAAAGTCGCTCTTTCCGCCGTTTCAATCTTGTGTAAATTGTCACAGCGTCACTGTGGTGTTGATCCTTCCGATCTGAAAGGGCAATCCAAGCACCCGTATCGACAAAAATCATGGTTGCGACCTCGATTGATAGATGATTGCATCATGATTGACAGAAGCATCTGTTTGATTGGATTCGCAGAATCCAACCAACTCATCAAGAATAGCATATCCTTCTTCTAGTTTATTTTGCTCAATGATTTCAACCTCGATTAGGATTTTATCTTCCTTTATTTTTTTAAGGGCTTCATTGAATGGAATTAGGAATCCATTTTCGACTTTTATCGCTTCAACTTTCATTTGAGACCTCCATCATCCTGCTTCCGCCTAACGTCAAGCATCACCCGCGCTGTTAAGTGTCGGGTGAATGCACTGGTTATGCATTGAATTTCAAGAGTTTCATACTATTCATTAGTTTTGCCATTTTGGCGTGTCGGACATTGTCCGACACTTGTTAGACATCTCGACACACAAAACGGTTCATAGATCGCCATTTTTGAGCCAAAATGGCCCGTTGAATAAACCCAACAGTTGGGTTTTTACACGATCTGTGAGAAATTGGGATAAACCAGACGAATCAAGAGCTCTCGCGATCCGGAACCGCAAAACTAATGACTATTACCACATGTCTCCAATTTGGTTTTTCTCTGTCTCAATTTCAGGCCCTGTCAGATTGTCCCACAGAAAAATACCAGCGCGTTGTTCGATGTAAGAAGTAGATACTATATAACTTTCTAAATCACCACTAAGTGATGTATTTTTCATCTCAAACGCCCACATTTTGAGCTTCCCACTCCTTTCTTCAGTCAACACGCATTTATAGAAATGGCTTGGTACAGGAATGCTAATACCATGGTCATCATTCTCGCCAATCATCTCGATAGGCGTGTTAAAGTCAAAAATGGGACCTGTTATCACATAGGTTTCTAGTATTTCTTCTTTTGCATCTAAGGCTCTAATAGCACTTTCAAGAGCCCTCCATATTTGCCTATTGAACGCGGGTTTTTGCGGAGACATATTGGAGAGCAAAAAAGTTTCGCTGTTTTGTATTTCTTCATCATTTTGATCAGCACTAGCGACTAGGTGCCCTCGATCAAATCCACTACGCCGATAATCGCTCAGAACTCGGTCCACTTGAGGATCTCGCCACTCTCAAGCAACCGACCGTCTTCGTATACATCGTACTGGGGCATCATATCGAAATTGAAGAGCATGACGTGCCCCCAGGTGATTTGGGCGGGCCGGTAGCTCTTGAGAGCATCCAGGAAGTAACGGAACTGCACCAGTCGCTTCGATTCGTCAGGTGGCGTGCCGAACATGTGCCTCGGGTAGCCCCATTCGGTTACCCAGTACGGGAGGTCCATTCCTACTCGGTCCAGAATGGGATTCATCTGCTCCCGGATCTGCCGCAGCGATGTGTCCCTGCCTTTGTCGACTGCCGGATAGATATGCACCCCAATGCCATCGGCGAACATTAGGTAGTCCTCCGCGTCCTGCTGCCGCGCATGTCTACCGCGAAGGAGTTGCAGGTAGAGCGCGGGCCGGACGATCGAAGCGTTGACAGACCTCACCCATGAATCGGGGGGATCGGCCATGCCTGGTGTCAGAATCTTGACCTGTCCCGGACCGTAGATCTCATCGGCAAGTGCATTTGCTGTCTTGATGGCCTCACCGCACCTGCGAACTCCCTTCCGCACAACGACAAAGCGTTCGTCGTCCCAGGCCGTCGTGTCGTCGACGAACCAGCCGCCCTCAACGAGGGGCAAGTCCCCGTTGAAGTCAGCCCAGTTGACCTCGTTCATGATCTGCAAGGCTTCGATCCGTGCGCCGCGGTCACGGCAGTCGCGCAGGAAACCGCCAAGAACTCGCCGGAAACGGCGGATGTCGAGGTCTGCAAGGCGATACTGGTCCCAGAGCAACGGAAACTGTCCGTCAGGATTGGGGATGCCTTCCCGTTTAATGGCACCGTCGGAGTAAAATGCTGGGTCCGCCGCACCGATCCAGATGGTCACGTCCATGCCCAACCGGTTGCAGTGAAGGATGTGCTCCAAAGCTTTCTCATACGGAAGCTGGAGAGCCAACCGAACGCGACTCGCTCCGGCGCGGTGCATGCTGTCTAGAACTTGCTTCTGGCGTCCCAAGTCGCCGCCGCTGAACCACACCAAGTTGGGCCGATTGATCCCGAGCGTCAGCGTCTTGCCACCCTCACTTCGTAAATCTTGAGCATTGGTCGAGATCGCACAAACGAATATGAAAACAGTCGCCGAAAAAAGACCTGCTAAAAACCCTTGATTCATGAGACGAATCTCTTTAGTCGACGAACATATATTAGCCAACACTTCTTGGGATACTGCTACCAGCAACACAACAAAAAAGAAGGGCAAAGTCTCTCATAGAGCGTTGTGGCTGTATGCTATCATGCGTGTTGGATATAGACAATAACCATCCAAGGCTGTAGGATACAGATGATAACCAACCGTTTTCGGCAGAGCCGCAACCGCCCAAAAAGTTGGTCCTGATTTCCAGATTATAAATGTCAGAAGCAATTTTGAGTATGTTTACATCGAATGGCGAGACACGAAAATTTTCCGCTCTCAATTCATTAACAACCGGCCAGACGCTCGCTTCACCAAATTTCGTTGGCAATCTCATAATCCTGCGTGGTGTCCACTTCATAGTATCCACCGGCGACATCCACTTTGTGAATCTCAACGCCTTGCTCAATCATCTCCTGAAAGAGTTGGATGAGATACGCTTTCTGAACCGATGCAACGCCTTGAAAAGGGCTACCGTCGTATTCGTTGCAAACACGCTGATAGTGAGAATGAAAAATCTCCGCGCCACGCTGGCTGAATTTCGCAACACCGATATACTCACCGTGCGCCGCGTCGGGATGAATATCACGACGGATACGTATGATACGCTCTCCGTCTACGAGCACCTTTTCGGCATCTTCTTCAGGATGAAGGGTCCGTGCAGCATATCGTTCTCGCCAAGCTATATCAA
>JADFGN010000449.1 GCA_022567695.1 Candidatus Poribacteria bacterium
GATTACTAAAACTAAATAACGTAGTTCCTTGCGACCGATAAAAGATTAGGGGAATGAAATATCACCCGCAGTCATATCAACTTTGGGGTAAAAAGCATCGGGAGAAATCTCGGTGCTTTTTTTGTTTTGAGTGAGTTTTAAGACTTTCCCTAAATTATAGTGAGCCAGCGTATAATTATCAATGCCAAATCTTGGTTAAGTTTTTCCTGAATTGCTAGACTATTTCACCACAACCATCCGTCGCGTGGCACTAAAGTCACTCGCTTGGATGTGGTAGAAATAGACACCGTTAGCCACCACCTCACCGAACCGATCTTGTCCATCCCAATATGCCGCCGCCCCTTGCGAGATATACGTGCCTGCGGCTTTTTGTCCCAAGTCAAGTTGACGTATCATTTGACCCGTCACGTCGTAGATTGAAATGACAACATGCGCGGGCTTAGAAAGCTGATATGGAATCCACGTTTCCGGGTTGAAAGGGTTGGGGTAGTTTGGCAAGAGCGCAGATTTTGCAGGAATGATCGTCGATTCGGTGGAAAGCGTTAGCTCCGCGCGTGGGGTAATTGTCACTAAAATCTCGGCTCGAATGTCTCTGTCTGCCTCACTGATGGCGGTAATTGTGATTGGATTATCTTCGGGAACGTTTTGCGGGGCGATATAAACACCATCCGAACGAATCGTGCCGACTTTACTATTACCCCCGAAGATACCATTAACCTCCCAGATGATCCTTGCGTTATCAGAGCCTTCGACCGTAGCAATGAGTTGTTGTTGACCGCCGACTTCTATGGTCGCAATGGTCGGCGTCACATCAATCTCAATTTTGGGTGGCAGGTTTTCGATCGGCGACCTTTTACCGATTGTCACTGTCAGGTCATAGTCGATGAGCTTCGGTGTTTCTTCCCAGTTGACAATCGCCACGTAATAGGTTCCCGATTGGAGTTTCCGCTCCGATTCCGGTGTAATCGTGATGGACTCGATACCGTTTTCACCTTCCGATTCGTAGTCAGCTGTGATTTGTGGCGTAGCTCTCCGTCTCTGGACGACCTCTACCGGTTTATCAAAGCGGACGTAGAGATCGATGTCACGGCTTTTTATAGCGGCTTGCAGTTCGATATCCAACGTGGTTTGAGCGTTTGGGACTTCGATGGTGTATTGATTGGCGCCCAGCAATTCGACATTGCTAATCGAACGGCGTATTTTTTCGCCTGAAACCAGCGGACAGCCGGTCGATTCACAGATGCCCCGTTCCTCGAAGACTTGGCGAATCGCGGCCTGATGTATGCCGTCGAAGATGGACGCATCTGCTGCCAATAGTGCGGTCACACCGATCTGAAAATTGGCGGTTCCATTTTTCGGTAGAAAGTACAGGGAATTGAAAATGATCTGGTCCGCCGCGTTCTGCCCGACTACACCGCGCAACGACCATAATCCGCCGCCCCAGATTAAGCCGGTGTAGTGTTCCTCCGGTGCGCCGGTTCCTGGGTGATAAATGTCGTCCGGGAAACGATTGTTATTCTCAAGATTCCTCATCCCACTTTGGCGGTTCACCGCCCACTCCCCCATGTCCGGATCGCTGAAATACGAACTGGCAAAGTAGTCGGCGTAGGCTTCACCCATCGCGCGGCCGAAGTCGTGCTCATTGACGCCGAGTTCGGTAATCCGATCGATGACCGCATGTGTGTACTCATGATAAAGCACGTCTGCATCTCTGGCAAGGTTGTTCAACCCACCCTTTGCGCGCCCTGTTCCCCTGCCGATACCCAGCCGCTGCTTGAACGGTGAGAAGAAGGCGTTATTCATCGGCTCATTTAAGACGCGACCATTTTTCTCATTGAATGCCGGGTAGCCGACGATGACCGGAAACGGCAAATCTCGCTCGGTGAATTCGAAGGTTCCTTTGAAGTAATCGTGGATGCGGTTGATGTGGAAGTAGACGTTGGCTTCGTCGAAACGGTGGTCATTGACCGCATAACGAAAATCGTTGTCTAAGGACTTGGCGTTGTTCCTGAGCCCATTGTCGAACTGACGACTATCGACACGAACGCCTGCCGGGCCATCGTAAATGAGCACGTCAACGAAGTTCCCTTTGAGGAAACCTGACCCATCAAGATTTGGCAAAACGGTATCGACGAGGATACGGGTGGTGAGCGGATTTTCTTCATAAATAGATGCATTACCGACCGTGTTATTTCCCCCAGCGTCATCAGCGTGCATTAAGTGATTACGCTGATGCAGAATCGCCCCCGTGTGTGCGTCAATCATCAACTCCCAATCCCCAAACGGAGTTGCAGCGAGCACTTTCACCTGATACGCGAGGTGGTACCGACCGGCGTCTGAGCGATAGATGTAACGTTCTGTCTGTATTTCACCCCGGACGATTCCACCTAACTCCTGCATCGCGGCACTTTCTGCCTGCGATTCAGAGATCGAGGCGTGTAGCGGCAAGTCACGGAATAACGCGGTCGGGTGATACGTGCCGGTGTACATCATCACCCGTCCATCTTGGATATGGACGGAGACAATCCCACGATAAACGGAAATACCGCGATAGACCTGCTGGAAGTGGACATGTTCGGCGTTCCGACTCCGTTGGACTTTCATGGATTCAAGTTCAGAAGGACTGCCGCCCGGTATTAAGAGGTTCATTTGCGCCTGCAAAAAATCGTGTGCGATTTGTACCGCCGTTCTGGAGCGCCGTTCCGATTGGATATTGGTGATGATGGTCGGGGTACCGGTGCTATCGTCGAGGAGAATCGAAGCGGTTGGAAATTTGGTCTGGAATTCACTGAGAGGATTACGCTTCTCGATTGGTGTTTTGGGGGCGGCGTGAGCGGAAACAATCGGGACAAGTGTGGAAATGATGAATAATGTCATTTGCAAGAATCGACGCATCATGTCATCCTCCTCCGGTTAACGATTTTTTGGGTGAAATTTCACAATCGCAATTTTCATACATTTTCTTCAAAATTATCTGCCGCCGAATCCACCACCGCCGCCACGTCTGCGACCACCACCGCCGCCACCGCGTCCGACTTCTGGCATTTCTAACTCCGGCAGTTTAATGTCAGCAAAGGCCTGTTGTTGGTCTTCGTCAAGGAGTCCTTTGATTTTTGCTACTAACGCATCGATCTGCTTCTGATACGCGGTACGCTGTTTATAGAATGCCTGTATCCTGTTCTGAAAACCGCCGCGCATTCCACCGCCAGGCCGACCGCCGCCACCGCCTCGTGGGCCGCCGAATCCACCGCCTCCCCTTCCAGCACGCATCTGATTTCTCATCTCGTTGAGTTCGGATTCCAGTGTTTTCTTTTCCAATTTGTAATCCTCAACGATCTTCTCAATTTGCTCAACCTTGGGCTGAATGGTTTCGAGTTGTGCTTCGGTGAAGCTTAGTCTTTTTGCGGTTTTGTCGATATCTAGCAACTTCGTGCTGCCACATGCGGAGGTGGCAAAAATCATGATAATAAGGATAAGTGCGATGTATAGGTCTTCAAATTTCGATCTCATTATGTTTTTCCACGTCTTTTGTGTTGATGTGATGTAATCGAACTCAGGTTGGTATTAGGCAGGTGAGTTTCCCTTTGGATTAAAAAAATAAGGCGAGAATGGTTTCTCGCCTTATTTGCCTTGGGGCCAGACAGGGACTACCGTTCTGTCTTGATAGCACCCCATGAGGTCGCTCGGTGTTTCGTTGAAGGAGAAACGCTCGGAGCGGCTTGGATCTCGGCGTCAATCACCGCCAAGTCTGCCGCTGCGTTGCCATCATCGCCGTTGCCGTCAATGACGCCCCATCCAACCAACAAATCGACTACCGCAACCCGAACCGCATCTCGAATCTCTTCACGGTCTACGCCATCTTCCTTCAAATCAGATGCGATTTGGCGGGCGGTTTCGTGAATTTCCGTGCGTTGCTCATCGGTCAGCAGGTCGCCGAGAATGAACAGCGGATGAAATATCCGATAGCGTCGGTTTGAAAGTTCTTCCGGGATTTCGACGCCGAACTCATCGAACATTTCGAGAATCGCATCCCGAATTTCATCTTTGGTTGCGCCTGCCTCCCGCAGTTCAAAGACCTTTTCGGCGGTAGCGATTCGCTGTTCATCGGTTAAGTTAAGTTGCGATAAGACGTCTTTGACATGACCTCTTTTGGGGCCCCGTCTTCCGCGGGCATCTGCTGAGGAAATGCCGATGATGGCGATTGAAAGTGCCACAATAAGTGTGGCCAAACATTTGCGTAACATGATAATCTCCTTATCAAATTGTCATCATACCATTTCCCGACGAAAATCAGATGTCAGATTTGTGAAACATTTTCCGGCGGCTATGGTATAATGATATGGGTTTAAGGGACGCTTTGGAATATATCTGCGTCCCTTAGTTCAACAAACCGAGGGAATTCACAGGCTTGCTAGAGTATGTGGATTCCCTTTTTGTTCGTTGCTCTGCTAAAAACGAAACGGCTTGGGTATAATCAAAGTTGACATTGATGTGCGATGAAGTCCCCTCAAAGTCATTGTGTTGAATGGTGTGAGAACGGTTCATGATTGTTGTCCTTTCAATACACGACTGGAGTCCACTTCATCGTGCATGTTCTAATATTCGATCTTCTGGCTGACCAGCTCGACCGTTTCCAAAACTGTGTCGTCGGACATTTAGCCTTACGAATCTCCCGGCCCATTGGTCTCGGTTGTATTAGGCATCCGAGACACGCAATTGTTCGGAAAAAACGCAGAAAAATTACGGTTAGGATTTTGCCGAACGATAAAAAGATTGACTTTAGGCTTTGCTCTTACCACTCTTATCCCTGAAGACGGATTGGGGGAAATTAGATTCTTTGATAATTCATATTTTGCAACAGTTTGAGGAGGATTTGTCAAATGAAAGGCATAGTACGTCTGTTTACGTTGACCTTAATAACCTTTCTGGTTATAGCGATCCCACCTATAACGGCACAAAAGACTGTGGTTGTTAAACCAGTCCCAAACGCGGACAACCGTATCGGTGGTGGTGTCCAAAGGGCTTTGCTGATTGGGATCAATAACTACGACGATCCTGATATCACTCCCTTACGATTTTGTGTGAACGATATTAAGGAGTTCTATAACATATTGGTTAATCCATCAATCGGTGGGTTTAACAAAGAAAATGTTTTCCTGATGACAGATCAACATCAGGGAACCGACTCTCCCAAC
The DNA here is from genome assembly GCA_022567695.1 of Candidatus Poribacteria bacterium. GTDB lineage: Bacteria > Poribacteria > WGA-4E > WGA-4E > PCPOR2b > JADFGN01. Next base: position 5,196 of record JADFGN010000449.1, read on the forward strand.
GCCAATAATATTATCTACCGGTTAGAGCAGTTGTCTCAGGTAACTAAGCCGGAGGATAGCTTTATCTTTTATTTTTCAGGACATGGAATTCTCCATGATGATATTCCTTTTCTTCTGGGTATCAACAGTGATGCTCGAACGCTGAGTACGTTAAAAAAGAGTGCTCTTGAGCTTACTGAAATACGAGAGATTATTTCTCGTATACAAGCGCGTCAGATCGTGTTGATACTTGATGTGTGTCGGAATATGCCGACACGTGCAAGAGGTGGATATGGAGAAGATAACCTGTTACAGGAAAGGTTCTGGAAAGGGATCATGGTTGAGCCGGTAATACCTGAAGGGGGTAAAGCTCCTGTAATTGCTACGTGGTTTTCTTGCAGCCAAGGAGAGCGAGCGTATGAGTTTGAAAGCTTGGACCATGGGGTGTTTAGCTATTTCCTTTTGGAGGGGTTACAAAAAAAAGTAGCTCAAGACGAGAAAGGAAGGGTTGTTGGGCACGTATTGACAGAATACATAGAAAAGGAGATGCGTGTCTGGTTCGAAAAAGATCTGAGCAGTAAAAAGCAAACTCCCTGGTTTAAGCAGAGAGGTGGTACGGAACTGATTCTTGCTCAGGCAAGAACGGCTCTAGGGAGACCGTCTTCGAGCCTGGGAGTGATAGACATTCAATCGCCAGAAGGGGCAGAGGTTCTGCTTTATGGAGATTCAACCGGAAATCAGCTGACACCCAAAAAGGCAATTGATGCTTTAGCAGAAATAGGACAGCCCGCGCTCCCAACCTTGATCAAAACCATGGGGAATGAAGATTCGGATGTTCGTCGTAGAGCAGCTTCTGCCTTAAGGAAGATTGGTGAGCCTGCCGTCCCTGCCCTGATCAAAGCATTGCGGGATAAAAATTCGAGTGTCCGTGATGGCGCAGCTTATGTTTTAGGGAATATTGGTGAACCTGCCTCTGATGTCGTCCCTGCCTTGATCCAAGCATTGCGGGATGAAGACTCTGGTGTCCGTAGTAGCGTAGCTTTTGCCTTAGGGTATATTGGTAAACCTGCCTCTGATGACGTCCCTGCCTTAAT
>JADFGN010000450.1 GCA_022567695.1 Candidatus Poribacteria bacterium
ACTTTTGGATGCCTGACAGTCGGAACCCCGCTCAAGCGGGGCATCCAAAGCGCAAATTCTATTTTATAATTTAAGTTAAGATTTCAAAGCCGTTTGAATGCCGCAAGGTGAATGCAGCGATTCCGTTTCATCAATACACACGATTTTGCCGCGCATAACTAATTTTCGTGAATAAGTTCCCGCAAGAAATCAGTTATCATGCGGGTCCTGTGGTTTAAAATATATACTTTAATAGAGAAATTTAGTTATAATGCATTTTCTCCAAAAATTATCGGAAATTCTTTATCGCCAGAGCGCGGGCGGGTTGCGGCATCCATATAAGCCGCACTGAACGCACGTCTTGGTTGCGAAGTCCGATTCACGCCGGACCGGTGCGGTGTCAGGTTGTTCAACAGGATTGCCTCTCCCGCCTCTGCTTCCAGATAAATCGCCCTTTTCTCCAATGCGTGTGCTTCGGCATCTGCCTCCGAAATGAAATGCCGTTCATTGACAACGCCGACTTTGTGTCCGCCCGGCACAATCTGCATACAACCGTTTGCTTCGGTTGCATCGTCGAGTGCCGTCCAAACGGTGATAATCGGATTCCGATCCAGCCCCCAACCGAAGCCAACATCTTGATGCCAAGGTAAGACAGTCCCTTGATTCGCGGACTTGTTCATGAACATCGCCCGAAAGATAGAGACATCTTCCCCGATGTAGTGGCGCGTGATCTCACGGAAAAGAGGGCACTGCATATAGGCGAGATGAAGCGGGTCTTGTTCAAGGTCCATGATTTTTCGATATTGGAGTGTCTCCCCTTTGTGACCAATAGATTCCACGGGCATCTCACTGTATACCCCTGTTTTGCTGTCGAGTTGATACCGCATGTTTTCATAGCGAATCCGGCCGAGCATAATGTCATCAATTCGTTGTTGTAATGCTTCAAGCCCGTTGTCAGAAAGGACTTTCCCAAGGCGGAGATAACCTTTCTCCATAAACTTCTCATGTTCTTTGGGTCCGAATGTGGTTAATGGTTTCAACGACATCATGAACTCCTTCCTTTTTGTCATCAGTCAATTTTACAGGTTCGGTGAGATTGTCTTTGTGGTGCAATATGCCATGCTACCATATTCATTAATTGGTGTCGATCTAAATTCAAAGGCACAATTTTGAGAGTGCGTTTTTAAGTGATGAATTTTCTGAGTCGTGATATAATAAGTCAGATTGCTATTCTGCCCGACATGACATTGACTGAATCACTCGACAGCACAGAAAATCATCGTGACATATTTCAAGTTAATGGAGGATACTTGAATGGTTTTAACGGAATTACAGAAAGTAGATTACGAGCGGGATGGCTTTTTAATCTATGGTCATCTCCTGACGGCGGAAGAATTAGAGGCGTTGCGCGGGCGGATTGATGCACTGGCATCAGGTGAACATCCCAATGCAGATAAAATTGGGGTAAGGCTAGAAGCCGCCGCTCAAAGGGGCGAACTTCAGAACGTCACACGCCGCGATAAAGTATGGCAACTTTTGGATCCCCATGGCTACGACGAAGTGATTTTTAACCATGCCAGAAATCCAAAAATTCTGGAGGTTGTCGAGCAACTTCTAGGCACAGAAGACATCAAGCTGTTTCACACACAGACCTTGATGAAGCCAGCCATGCATGGCTCGATTGTCTCATGGCATCAGGATTCTGCCTACTGGACGAGCATTGCGCCGCCGGCACTTGTGAGCTGCTGGACGGCTTTGGACGACGCGACGGAGGAAAATGGCTGTGTGCGGATGCTCCCCGGCAGTTACAAAAAAGGGCTTTGGCCTCATGAGCGGACGGATTTTCTGCATGCCCAAGGCGTAGATGATTCCCTCGCGATACCCGTTGTACTTTCGGCAGGCGGATGCAGTTTCCACCACAGTTTGACCGTTCACGGCAGCGGTGAAAACCGGACGGCACATCGCCGTCGCGGAATGGTAACCAGCTACATGCGGGCAGACTCCAAATGGATCGCTTCCCACGAAAAGCCTGATTTCCTGCTCTTGCGCGGCAGAGAATATCCAGGGTGTGTCTGAATTTAAAGCAGATTAAATGAAGCGGTGTGAATCCGAAAACCAAGGCTCTCATATAGGTTCACCGCAGCGGTTCGATAAAACTGCGTCCCGATTTCCGTTATCTTGATGCCTTTATCATCAAGATAATTTAAGGCACTCATCATCAACGCTCTACCGAGACCTATGCCCCGGTGTCCTTCTAAAATACCTGTCCAACCGATGCTGCCTGGGAACGTTCCACCAATTTCCTGTCGGTTATGCAAAACAAGACCGGCGCAAATTCCAATGGGTTGCCCGTCTTTTTCGGCAAAGAAGAATCCTTCGGGGTCAAAATCTGATGTCATTTTAACACCCTGGAAGTCTTGTTTCCAAAACGCCTTCGGTTCGGACGAACTGCCAAATACGGCGTTTTTGACATTGGCCCATGTCGCTTGGTCGCCCGATCGAAATGTTCGCAACGTATATCCCGATTTTAGGGCCGGCAATTGATGCCTATACTGTCGCATATCCAAACGCATTAAAAGGTGATCATGCTCGACATGAATCCCTTTCGATTCAAAATGGTTCAACATTCGACGGTATGGGGCATCGAGCCAACTATCCACGCGAATCTGCTTCGCCCCGTTGTATTTGAGGTCAGTGATACACTTTTCCATTGGCAAGAGGGTGTAACATTCGCCCCGGAAGTTTTCCTGGGCACACGCCCAACGGACGTGCCCCTTGTCTTTTTCCGCGATAGGGCCGTATGCGAGACTGACGAGTTTCTCATCAAGAAAGCCCAAGAAGCAGCTTGCGCTTTTTTCTACGTTCCAATCACTTTCTGTGAGAGGCGTAAATCCATGCACATCAGCATAGGTTCGATTTATCAGAGATAACGCCGCGCTTATGTTTTTTGCATTTAGTTTTTCCACTTTCATATGGTTCAACGTCAAAACTCCTTGTGATCAAGATTCAAGATTCAGGATGCAGGCATCATGCAACTTTTCGATACAAAGTGCGTAACTGTTGTAACTATTACGACTATACAAAATCAATCGTTCAGACACGCAAGACAGGAGGTTTAACACCATGGCTTATAAGATTCCAAAAACCGTTCTCGGCCGCACCGGTTTGACGGTGACTCGACTCGGCACTGGCGGTGCGTATTGTGAATCCCCAGATGGTTATCGGCGAGCACTAGACTGCGGTGTAAATTATATGGATACAGCTCGTGCGTATAGAGATGGGGAGGATGAAAAGGTGATTGGGGAGGCCATCCAGGGGCGACGTCACAAACTTATCATCGCCACAAAAACCCAGAAGCGTGACGCTGACGGTGCGCGACGCGACCTCGAGGCATCTCTGCGCAGCCTTGGCACCGACTACATTGACATCTATCAGATTCATCACCTAAATACGCAACCGGAGCGTGACCAAGCGTTGGGGCCAGGTGGAGCAATCGAGACCGTCCAAAAGGCGCAGGAAGAAGGGCTGGTGCGGTTCATCGGCGTAACTGGGCATGATTGGGTGCAGATACAGCAGGCGGTGGCGACAGGGCTATTTGATACCGTTCTGTGCTGGTACAACTGTGCCATGAAGGAGCCGGAAGATACAGTTTTCCCCGAAGCTCGCAATCACAACACAGGTGTGGTCATCATGAACGCTTCGCGGAATGACAAGCTTTTTGATGGCCCAAACGCACCTGCTCCTGAGCAATTCTACCGTTATGTGCTGAGCCACGACGCCGTGAATTTGACGATAATGGGGTTAAGAGACGTCGAGCGATTCAGCAGAATTGCAAACGCGCTGTCTGAGCGAGAAACGCTGACGTCGTCGGAGAAGGTGGATATCGAGGCCTACGGCTCACAGATGCGTCAGGACGGCAAACTTTAGCGCGGTTATCCCGATTCTTCGCCAAACTCGGCAAGGAGTTTCGTTACAACCTGCTTTCGATGTTGAAACCCCGCCACCTGAAGTAGTTCACAGAGGTCATCGGACAGCTTATCTCGGTGTTCTTCAATGGGGCCAATGCCCGGTGACCAAGACGCATAGGAGGTACTGTAACGCACAAAGACGGTGCGCCGAGGGTCATCGAGGGGCCAAGGTCGTGCACCGTGACAGAGTGCTTCGGTGAACAAGACAACATCGCCGGCCTTCGGTGTAACGTTGACAACTGCGGGCGGATCACTATAAATGTCAATATCGGGCGGTTTGGGGAAGTGCGATTTGTGACTCCCCGGCACACATACAAATCCAGCACCGATTGGGACATCCACAAGTGAAACTGCTGCGTTGAGGAACGTTGCGAGAACTTGCCCATCGGCGGCTTGATAATCGTTTGCCGGGTTTCGTAAACCGCCGCTAAATCCGCCATGAAAGCCGACGTCATCGGACGCCTTGGTATTCCGGGTGAGCGAAACCGCCAGCAATTGAGGACTATTTCCTGTTAACGCAAGCACACATCGCATGATTTCCCGATTGAGGGCGAGACGTTGAAATACCTCATCACCATAATGAGCGTTGTTAATTGAACGCGGAAGTGTCGGATGGGTCTCCGGATCGCGGTATGACTGCAATGGCGGGCGAAGTTCGCTGTCCGGGAGGGCATGCCATGTATCGCATAATTCGACCATGCGTTTGACATCTTCCTGTGGAACCGCTCCCTTGAGTACAATGTATCCCAGCAAATCAAAGTGCCATTTTTCGTATTCGGTTAGCATCAGTTTTCTCCTCATTGGAAAAATTGTTTTGAGATTATAGCATGATTCGACAGAAGAGATTATCTTAATTTTCAATCGCATTGACCAATATATTGAGAGTTGTCTATTCTTCGGAAATGTTATAGAATATCAAGCACGAATTAACACCTTAAAAAATCATAGCATACAAGTGTTAAGTTCATCGCAACGACGGAGGCACAATCACGATCTGCTCTTTTTTACAAGAAGCAGACAATATGATACCCGAAGTCAACTTGAAAATAGGCTCGGCTATGATGGGTTTTCCCGAAATCACTGAAACAGAAGATAATCCCCGAAATTTTTAAGGGTTATGTCTTTGAAACCCGGTATGGATCTGACCAAAAAAAACTTGCTTTTTGAACCCCTGGTTGCTGCTGTCAAAACGCCCTGCTGTTGTTGTGTTCTCGTGATGAATGATCAGTAAGTTTTTGGTTCACCCAAAGGCAGATAAAAAAATATGAACAACACGACCCAATTAAATCGGTCAATTGAATCATCACGTGCACTTTTAGATGCTGTCTACCAAAATCTTGGCTATCAAAGCGGTGAGCTTTTGAATGCAACCCCTTCGCCAAAACCAGATACCGATGAGGCTGAAGCATGGCTGGAGAAGGGAGATTGGCTTGCACTCGCTGAGAAAGTTAAGGCTGAGAAGGTCTTTTTTGTTGAAAACGACCCGGTCATCGTATTTTGTGAAGTTCCCGATAATGAACCTTTACATCTACTTGAAACCTTCCGCCGAGTCTGGTGTATGGCTCGTCCTCAATGTCTTTTCATAGCCAGTCCGGGTGAACTCAAAGTTTATAGTTTAAATCATCATCCCGCTCAAGGAGTCGCAGACTGGAAAAAAATAGAGCCACTTGATATAATTCAGCGTATTGCTGACGTCAGTGAAAAATTGCAAGCCTACCGACGGGAACAGGTTGAGTCGGGCCAGTTTTTTCACGAAAGGAATTTCGGAAAACTCGAACAACGGGCTGATAAACGCCTTATCCAGGATTTGAAAGTAGTCCGCCAATCCCTGTTAAACATCAATCCCAAAATCGAACGATACATACATGCCCTTATAGGTCGCTCTATTTTTGTTCGCTACTTAGAAGATCGTGGCATACTTACTCCTGAATATTTTGAAAACGTTGCTGAAAATGCGAATCAGCCCGAATGGGTGGGGATTTTACAAAAGGCAGACGAAAAAGACCTTGCTCCTAACTCCGCGAAACGACGCTATTCTCGTGTCCTTCGCAACAAGGAATTTACCTATGCTTTGTTTAATCAACTCGCTGACCATTTTAATGGGGATATGTTCGCCCACGACCTGAAAGAAGCAAGAGCGATTACACAAGAACACCTCGATCTGCTCCGAGGTTTTTTGCTCGGTGACACTGATACTCAGCAGCAAAAGCTATTCCTTTGGGCGTATGACTTTGAAATCGTACCCATTGAACTGGTTAGCAGTATTTATGAAGAATTTTACCACAGCCCAGTAGACAAGCAGAAAAATGATAGAGA
>JADFGN010000451.1 GCA_022567695.1 Candidatus Poribacteria bacterium
AAATCATCTGGGTCCCGTGGTTTAAAATATATACTTTAATAGAGAAATTTAGTTAACTAATTTTCAGTATCAAATTCACTGTTTTATGGATGCGGTTGGCGAATTGAGATGCCGATTTTCCGAAAGCAGGATGGTCGAGGACTTACCCATTATCACTGAATTTTAAGATTTTGCCAACAAGGTCTTTATGGCCTTCAAAATATATAGCTTATTCTTGAAAATTAGTTAAACCTTTAAGCTTTGATTTCACCAAAGTCAGTATTGACGCGGGTTTAGTGATTTGAGAACTGTCGCTTGAATCCTTAAAGATGCTTAAAAGCTAAACGATTCAAGATGCAAGATGCAAGATGCAAGATTCATCCAAAAGACTTTCCCTGCGTCTTAATCCTCGAAATGAAGTGTGGTAGGTTTCGACCACTCCTCCTCGTGCAAACAGCACCAATACTAGACCGTCCCCCTGCCTAGTAAACATAAAAGATTATGTCCACACCCCGTAATTTCAGTGGCGTTGTCAGTTCAACCGTTTGTGCGAACCCGACGATATTTGAGGTACGGCTTCTACTTGGCGATCGGACCGATGTACTCGGTGGCAACCACGATGTCGTCGAAGTAAACCTGGCTCACATGCCCAGCGGGTGCCTTCGTGATGTACAGGAGAAGCCACAGGAAGTTGAGGTTCAGCTTTTCTTCCGTTCGCCAGCGAAAGCCCTCGAAGGGGTGACCACCGGGGGAAACCTCGAAGAACTCCGTTTCCCCTTTCGCGTCATTCCAGCGGATGGCTTCGCCTCCCTCACCGAGTATGAACTTGTCGTAAATCCACTTGCCTTTGGGGAAGCCCTTGTGCAGGTGACTGACTAATCTTCCATCCAACCAGAGAGCGATTTCGCCGTTGGTCTCGCCACTGTCGTTCATCTTCATCATCAGTTCGACACAGGTCCACTTTCCCCGTGCGACCGAAAGCGAGGAGTCGCGGATAAAACTGTTTCCCCACGTTTGTCCCCGAGGCGGGCTACCTCGCATCTCGCACCAGTAGGTATAATAATCCCAGACCCATCTCTGACCGTGCGGCTCGATACCTGTTGAGAACCGCTTATCTCCGTGGGGTCTGATACCTGCACCGCCCTGCGGCCAAGGGGTGGGCGGATTGTAGCCGCCCATGTGAACGAAATGGTGGATGGGATAACCATCAGGATGGAACTTGACGTAAAAACGCAGGTACAACTTCTCATGGCCGGGTAAAAGCCTTCGATAGAGATGCCCACCGTTGCTCTCTCCACCGATGTGAGTCATCAAGAGCGACTGCTTTCCAAAACTCCCCGGCGGGGTGTCATTCGAGAAGGACATGATGTCGATATTCTGGACGCTCTCCCAGCAGTCTTTGAGGGCATTCACGGCATCCACTCCCTCGAAATTCTCAACGAAGACGACGTTCGGGTCCTTATCCATTCCCACGTCGCCGGGATATTTCGCCGCGATGCCAGAATTCCCCTCGGGCAGCTTTAGTTTCTCTGTATCAGGCTTTTGGCTCGTCTTCTCGATTTCCGTAACGGTTGGGGTGGCGGAGGCGAAAGCCATAACCACCGTACACAACACGATGATGAGCGGATTCATTTTTCGTTTATTTCTCCTTCATGTTCTGCGAAATCATCGATTCCGACGCTCTTGCCGGCGTTCATCGCGTCTGTTTCGTACCAAATGTGAGTTGACTTCGTGTCACCAAAAGGCCACAGACAACCTCACCGTCGATGTTGACAACCTTGTAAGTGACACTCGGATTTTCAATCATTGTATCAAACTCGACGATGCCAAACGACTGCTTTTCATTGTAGGAGAAAATCGCCTCATCCATCGTTTTGTGGACATGTCGGTTGGTCAAACGGGACGAGTTGAATTCGTAGAAATCATAGCCGTTGGGGCGCACGATTCGCCACGCATCCGAGCGGTGCCGGTCAGCAGACATTAATACGATGCCTTCGATTCGGTTCTGTTCAATAAAACGGAAAATTTCCTCGCGCTCCTCGCGAAAACCGTTCCATGTATCCGTGCTTCCGCCTTTTGTACGGAAATCCCACGGCACGGGCGAACCGAGCACTTTGAAGGTCGCGTTGGAATTTTTCAACGTTTCAAAAAGCCACGCCTTTTGTGCCGGACCGAGCATAGAAGGTGTCTCAACCTTCGGATCGGTTCGATAGTAACGCCCATCGAGCAGAATGAAGTGAACATCGCCGATCTCAAAATCGAACCAGCAGCCCGGTTGTGCTTCGCCGCCGCCGTAATATGGATTCACCCAATTTTGCCCAAACGTCTGCCACACTGTTCTTTTCCATGGCGGATTGTCAATTTCCGGTCCGCCCCATTTGTCATTGGTGCAGAAATCGTGGTCATCCCAGATGGCGTAGACGGGTGTGGACGCCAAAAGTCTGCGATATTCTTCCTGTGATTGTCGGCGATAGTAGCAGTATTGCTGCATCGCTGTGCTTTGTGGGTCGTCGCTGTAGATGTTGTCTCCCAAAAGCAGTAACGCCTGCGGGTTGAATGACCTAATCGTCTCCCACATTCGCTCATTTTCTGGCGTATAACCCGCTCCGCCACCGAAGGCAATTGTAAATCTTGTGTGACTTTTCGGGGACGGTGATGTGCGGAATTTGCCTTTGAATCCGCTGAGATTATATTGATATTCAGTGTCTGGACGCAATCCGGTGATTTCCAAAACACCTGTGTAATCCTGATTGGCGCGTGTCCACACCGATTGTTTTCGGATGGGTTCGTTCACTGCCCAGACCTTAATTTCAAGCTCATCTTCTCCCGACGTCCGCACCCAAAATCTCGCGCTTTCGTGTGTCACACTTCCGACCATCGGACCATGGACAACGCCATCGTGAAATTGGCGTAGTTCACGATATAATGGTTGATTGGCAAATGTTTGAAACAAGCCTCTTGGGCCGGCGATGAATCGCTCAATCGGCATTCCCAATTCAATCGCTTGCTTTATGTTTGCATTCGCATTTTCTATTTCTCGTTGTTGGAGGTAAGCCAGCGTGAGGATGAAACGTGATTCGACATCGGTGGGATTTTGATCGACAAAGGACTTCATCGTTTGGATGGGCAGTTCCAAATCGCCAGAGAGAATTTGTCGCAGGGCTTTCTGATGCACACGCTTGTATTGGACTTTTGCAAATTTCGCTTTCTCAACGTCCGTGCGAATCGCCCACGTTTGATATGCGGTCCGAAGTTTCTTGACGATTTTCGGATTCGCTTCGGAAAGGTCAGTGGTCTCCGTCCGATCGGCGGTTAAATCGTACAGTTCCCACTTCTTGAAGGACTTGTCCCAAACTAGCTTCCACTTGCCCTGCCTTATCGCTCGATTGCCGTTGAAATGCCAATACAGAGTGTCGTGGCCCTCCCGCTTTTCGCCGCGCAAAATTGGCGAAAGACTCTTTCCTTCGAGAGGAATTATCCACTTGCCCTGGTGAAACGCTGGATAGGTTGCCCCCGCGATCTCAAGGAAGGTCGGCATGAGATCGATGACATGACCGACTTCATTCGTAATCGTGTTGGGCCCAACGACATCCGGCCAACGAACAATCAGCGGAGTTGCAACGCCACCTTCATACATCGTTGCTTTGTAACGACGAAACGGCGTATTTTGCGCCCATCCCCAGCTTGGCCCCACAGCGGTGTACGTTTCAGCAAGTCCGGGGGGTTGCGTATCATCCCGCCCGCCCGGTTCTTCTGCGCAACCGCCGTTGTCAGAAAAGAACAGAATCATTGTGTTCTCGTCGATTCCAAGGTCTTTGAGTGCCTGCATGATTCGCCCGATATTCCCATCCATCGAATCGATCATCGCCGCATAGGTCGCCATCCGCAGGTCTTCCCACTCTTGATTTGCTGCTTCCCAACTGTACGCTCGCGGGTCTTGAGGGTAAATTTTCCACGTCGAAGGAATCAAGCCCATTTCGATCAGTTTTTCGTAGCGTCGACGGCGGAGTTCATCCCACCCGATTTCATACTTCCCACGGTACTTGGCAATGTCATCCGGCTTGGCGTGAAGTGGATAGTGCGGTGCGGTGTAGGAAACGTGGATGAGAAACGGATCGCCTGTCTCGGCAAATTGTTTAATCGTCTCAATGGCATGGTCGGTGAACGCATCGGTGGTGTAGTAATCGGGAGCAAACGGCGCTTTGATAATTTGGTCGTTATGGCCAAAGACGCGGATTCGACTGCCCTTAAAATCCGGATCGCGCTGAGCCGGATTGAAGTAGCTACAACACCCATCCATGAGCCCGTAATATTCATCAAACCCCCGGTCTATCGGACGATTCGGTGGCTCACTTCCTAGATGCCATTTGCCACTCAAGGCGGTTCGATAACCTGCGGTTTTGAGAACTTCGCCGATTGTCACCATCTGATCGGTCAACAATTTTCTAATCCCGCGTCCACCGTTGCGCGGGTATAATCCGGTAACCAACGAAGCGCGGGTTGTGGTGCATTTGCCGTTGTTATAAAATTGCGTAAAGCGAAGTCCTTCGGCGGCAAGTTGATCGATGTTCGGTGTGTCGATTTCACCGCCATAGCACCCAATATCTGACCACCCCATGTCGTCTGCCATAATTACGATGATGTTAGGGCGTGGTGCCTTTTCCAGTTCAGCGAAAACTGGCAAAGGGATGAGCGGAAGCCACAAAAACAGGTAGCCATGGGTAAGAATAGAAATGAAAGTCGATTTGTGATTCATTGTGACCTCCAAGAAGGTTTTAGCTCAATGCCTGTCTGCAAGATACCATTTTCTGACTTCCGAATTATACCACACTACTGATACTCCGACAACTAAGGATTGACAATTTGATAAGCTGCGAAATTGGTTTGGGATAACGCACGACCTCATTTGAGGCTAACTGCAAAAGCCCATCAGTCATTTTAATCTCAATCCTAAATTGGCTTACGAACCTTGGAACTATATTGTGAAGTCGTAACGAAAGGGAAATGTCGCCTATGAAGGAGTTCAGCGATCAGCACCTCGTCGAGCTTGTCCGTGAACGCGGGAATAGGGTTGTGCCTATGGCGAACTGGTTAAGCGTTATCAAGGCCGCGCTTATGGATTGGCCTATTCACTGGTAGGCAACTGGACCGAGTCGCAAGATTTGACGCAGGAGGCATTCATTCGTGCTTACGTGAATCTGGGTAACTTCAGAGAACCCGCTAAATTTGCGTCGTGGTTGAGGCGAATTGTCTTCGGAACCTGTATAGACTGGCTCAGAGCATTCCGCCCTGAGATGTATCACCAAGTCGAAAGCACTCAAGATATCGACGAGTTGGAGAGGGTCGTTGATGAGAGTATACAACCTCTACCTGATCAATTGGTGAAACAGGAGGGCTCGGAGGTTATTCTTGCTGCTATTGCTCAGTTACCTCCAAAGTACCGGATTCCTATCACGAAACCAAACACTTTCGAGGCTTTCTCACGAAAGTGCGGACAAGTACTCGCACATCTCTCACACACCTTCAACCGAGTCAGAAACAGACCTTAAAATCCTGAAAACATCCTCTAACCAAGCCAGCAAGGGGCTGAAGAGTCATTAATTCAACTTTCATAACGGAAAATAACCCGTACCAACAGAGGCTTCCCCTTCCCCCTCTGAGTCGGTATCCTTTTGAACCGATGCCCTCGGCACAGCTTTTGCTTTATTTTAAGCTACCCCCCAATATCATATCAAAAATCCGCACATCGAACACCGATAAAGGCAAACCGTCCGAAACGGCGGGGCGCAAAGCGACAGACCCTCGCAGATGCAGGGTGGCTGCGTTTCCGAAGTCAAAGAAATCAACAGAACGCGACATACCGTCCTCCAAACGGTACTGGAATTATCCCGCGTTTTCATTTGATTCTCCGCACACTTCGGCTTTTTTATGTCTAAATTTTTTCGATGGACTGAGGAGAATCACCCTCCAAGTCATCGATAATGGTAAACCACACGAGAATGTGGGACACAAAGATATACATCCACCCCGGTGCGCTGAATGACTATCTCTTTGAACAAAACCTTGACCGTGTTAAGATCACCGCTGAGATGATTGACTTAGAGGGAGATATACCAGTTGAGAACATTGAACCGGTCATACAAACGCTTGAGAACTTGATTCTCACCACGGACTGGATACGGCGCAAGCGGCGCCGGCAGGTGTCCTCTTTCCGACGATGCACCGCTACCGAAATCATGAGGAAACACAAAATGTTTAAGCAGTTTAACACC
>JADFGN010000452.1 GCA_022567695.1 Candidatus Poribacteria bacterium
GCTTTGGTGAATCCTGATGACGCACAATATATGCTTGACTTCACCAACTGCCATGGCGTGCAGTTGGGGTCAAGTATCGAACGCATGGCGATTGAAAGGCCGCTAGAGGCGCGTTGTGCATCGTTCAAAGCGGTACACTTTCCCAAAGGCGCCAAACGCTGGTAGGTGCTCAAGTTGTGTGATTTTTACCGAATCGTCAAACCTTTAGCTAAATTCTAACGAAGTGAAATCTTAAATTCTCAACACTTTATTATAGGAGAAATCCCAGTGAAAACGCGAGTCTCTATGCTATTCGCCGCGGTTATTATTATCGTGCTTTGTAGCTCCGGTACAGCGGCGGATGATTCTGTGGTACTGTATTTTTCTTTTGATGAAGGTGGGGGCAATGATGTCAAAGACAGTTCACCGGCCCAAAACGATGGCACCGTAGACGGCGATGTCAAGTGGGTTGCAGGAAAAATCGGCAAGGCGATGCGTTTTGACGGTAAGGGTTTTGTCGAAGTTCCACATGCAGAAAATCTAAACCTCACAAAAGCACATACAATCAGTTATTGGCTCAAATGGGATGGACAGGGCGCTAGCTGGTCACCGTTTATCTCGAAAACGTCTGGCGGTGGGCCCAAAGAAGATAACTTTCACACATGGATCGGGAAAGACAAAATCTGGGATTACGAAAACCAGCCGAATGGTCAAACGCATGGGGTTACAAAGATTGCGTTGGATGATGAATGGATGCATCTAACAGTCACTCATGACGGCGACAAAACCGTGTCCTTTTACATCAATGGTGAGGAAGATGACGCAACAAACCAACTTCCAACAACTGATGGGAACGATGCCAACGTGCGTGTGGGTGATGACGGAAAAGGGAATAAGGGTGCTGGAACCATAGACGAACTGGTGATTTTCCAGCGGGCGTTGACGGACAAGGAAATTAAGAGTCTCGTCGAGGTGGGGGTCGAAAAATTCCTTGCCGTTGAGCAGACGGATAAGTTGACCACAACTTGGGGAGACGTCAAGAACCGATTTTAATACGATTCAGAACAAACTCGTCGGGATGGCTTTATGAGTTGCCCCGACACTCGCCAAATCGCAGTACAATGAAGTCGCGCTACCACAGCCCGACCATTATCTATCATCCAGGCGAAACCGAATACCGTCAGTACAACCAGAGCCAGGCAAAGCCATCTGAACATAGAGGTACATTAACATCAGGCATACACAGTCAGGCCACTAGAAGGAGTTCAATAACAATGAAAAGAAAACTAAATAACCTTTTTGTCCTTTTCGTTTCAGTAACCGTTTTTATGTCCGCAACCCGCACACACTTATTTGCTAAGGATTTTGGCAACTTGATCGCCTACTATACTTTCGATAATATCAAAGACAACACTGTTATCAATGAAGTTGATAACAAAAAGTTTGCGGGTAAAATAGAAGGAGTCCCCAAGATCGAAGCGGGTAAGTTCTCAAAAGGCATTTCATTTGCGGGGAAAGCAGAGCCTAAACGACAGTATATTGATATCGAGGAGGTATACCCATATGGTGATAGAGACCTTAGTATCTCCCTATGGGTCAAGGTTCCACAAGGTGCTAACAATAACACTCGAGTGGGTATTATAATGGGTAACTACAATGTGGCCAATAATTGTAATATCGAGCTTCATGGCTTAGGTCAAGTTCGATGGTGGTGGAACAATGGAGAGCGGGATCATAAAGCAAAGCAGGATTTGAGGGATGGAAAATGGCATCACCTTGTCTTTATACGGGATAAGTCTAACCAAAAGTTTATTATGTACATTGACGGTCAGGTCGAGATGGAGGCAGATGGAGCTGTTACAGATGTAAAACCGTTACCACAACGGATTGGTGGAGACAAAAGAGGGGATGACTCTCACTGGTTCCATGGCTCGATGGATGATTTTGCCATCTGGACAGAAGTTTTGGATGCAAACAAGATTAAGGAAATCATGGAAAAGGGAATAGAAAAATATCTCGCAGTAACAACCAAAGGGAAATTAGCAGTCCTTTGGGGCGAGGTGAAATCCTAGCCGGAAAACTTTATTAATCATTCAGAACTAATCAAACCGAAAAGCTCTGCTAGCACCATTGATAGTAGAGCTTTTCCAAGAGGGGAACTATCCACTGATCAAAATGGCAAAAAAACTCAGTCTTTCATTTGTCTTGTAGGTTGTGCGGGTGGATTATATGCGTTTCGTATTTTTTACAGATATTCATCTTCTTGAAAACAAAGACTCTATTATCGGCTTTGAAAAATGCTTGGATAGGATGTTAGCCTTTGGGCCTCAACTACTCATTAACGGCGGCGACTTAGGCGTAACTCCGCAAGCCGTTAACACTTATCATGAAATGATTAAGGGGCTGGATATACCCGTTTATCAAGTCAATGGCAACCATGAGATTTGCAACGGTTTTCTAACCCCAGAAAGGGCTGGCCAGTTTTCGCGCAGTTTTGACCACGATGGTGTCCACTTTGTGATATTCGATACGGTCAGATTTTTCACGCCGACAGATGAGCACCCACAGAATTGGTATTTCATTGCCGATCCGCAGAATTTGGAGTGGTTGGCAACAGATCTAGCTAGGATTCCAAAACAGATGCCAATTATACTGGCCAGTCATTGTTCGATATCGACCTCCGCACCTTTTCGTTTTGGCCAAGAGCTGGGTATGGAATTTCCGGTCAATGAAGTGACAGAGGCAACTAAGGTTGTAAACCTACTTAAGCCTTTCGACAGCGTTGCCACACTCCATGGTCATGACCACGAAAATTGTCGTCACCGTGCTGATGGCATCCAGATACTGACGACGGCAGCCGTCGCGGGTGGTTGGTGGCGAAATGGTTTGGAGAGTCCAAACATCTCAGGCGAACCGCAAGGGTTTCGGGTAATTGATGTGACTTGTGGACAAATTGAAAGTCAATACGTGATGCTTCAAGAGAGTCAATCACAACTCGCCTCTTGGTACACTCAAGCAAAGAGCATGCGACATTTTATCAATGTCTTCGATGCCTCACCAGAAACGAAGGTCCATATTGAAAATATCGGTGAATTGCAGCCGCTGGATGCGTTTTCGGATTCGGCGAAAGGGCTGTCACCTCATCTGTACGAGTTATCTGCAAACCACCTTGAGCAAATTGGAGCTTCAGAGCGAATCAACGTTACTATTGACTTTGAAAACGGTCAAACAAATCAGCTGGAGATTGATTGTTCGGCAGTGCTATACATGTAATGCTTTTTCAAGGTTGTAGTGGCAAATGAAGTACTTGATAGCGCCAATATGATTGGCGAGCTTCTTGGAAAAGGAAAGCGATTTTCCACATTCCATCGAATTAAATGGTAAAGTCACAGAAAGCCGCTGCTAGTCCGGATCTGAAGGTTTGTAAACCAATCCTTTGTCGGCAGCCTCCCGCCCTCCACTTCGATGGCACATTTGCCGGCGTTAATCGCCCGCCGTTGATAGTGCATCGGGAATTAAATTCGCCTTAATCAGCTAATCCATTGAGGTCGCCCCGTTTGCGAGCGAAATTGGCCCTCCCCTAACTTATAATTTTGTCCGAAAGATAAGTAGAAGTGTCAACCCATTTGTAATTGGAGGAGAAATGATGATTCCTGACAAACCACAAAGGCACACACTAAACCAGATGAAGGACTCTAACTTGGGATTCAGTAAATTGGAGGTACTCACCAATGGGGCGGGGCGAGGGATTAGCTCGACTCGGTGGGCTGTACATCATTGTTCGCGGCTTTTCCAATATTGGAAAGTTTTTTCAGCCCACGCCCTACGACGAAGCTTGGCGGATGTATTGATCCGGCCCTTAGAAAAGGTGAGGGTTATGGTTGCAGTACCCCGGCCTGCGTCTGCTGACTGCAGCAGGCAATCGAGAGTCGATCTTGCAAGGAATTGCCAAGCCAGTCAGGGTGGTTCTCACCGAAGTGTTTATGGGTCGGGTACCAGGTATAAAAGTATTATCCAGCTATTGAGTGCAAGAAAACTACGTGTCGAAACGGTTGCATTCATACGTGCGGTGATCATCTATTTCGGGTTGTTGTCACTGCCAATCGGTGGCTTTCTCACCAACAACGCCCTGCACGCGGATCAGCCCCCGCTAGAGCCCTTCGCTTTCCGCGTTGTGGCAACCGGCTTGGATTTTCCGTGGGAGATGACGTGGGGCCCCGACGGGTTTCTCTGGGTGACCGAACGAGTGGGCAAGCGAGTCACCAGAGTGCGGCCAAAGGACGGCAAAAAGACCACCGCTCTGACGATTGATGATGTCTACCAGTTGGACAGCGGGCAGGATGGAGTGCTGGGCATGGCGCTGCACCCCGAACTGCTGAAGGGAACGGGAAACGATTACGTTTACCTCGCTTATACGTATGATGCGGATGTCAGCGCAAACGGGCCCAACCGCCGGGTCAAGATTCGGCGATATACCTATAACGCCATTCTCCACACGTTGGCAAGCCCTGTGGATCTTATCACCAACCTACCCGCGAGCGATGATCATAATGGGGGCCGGATGGTTTTGGGTCCTGATGGGAAACTGTATTACACCATTGGGGACCAGGGTGGCAACCAGTTTGCGAACTTCTGCAACCCGATTCGCTCGCAACAGTTGCCTACGGCGGCCCAAGTCAAGGCGCGCGACTGGACAACCTACCAGGGCAAAGTGCTACGTTTGAATCTCGATGGGTCTATCCCAAAGGATAATCCGACCATCGCCGGCGTCGTGAGCCACATTTATTCGTATGGCCACCGTAACCCACAGGGAATCGTCTTCGCGCCAGACGGCACGCTGTATGCGTGTGAACATGGCCCCAAGACCGATGACGAAGTCAACCTCATTGAGGCGGGCAAGAATTATGGCTGGCCTCATATTGCAGGCGACCAGGATGACCGAGCCTACGTTTATGGCAACTGGTCCGCCTCCACCGGCCCCCCGTGCAGCGCGTTGACCTACAGCACCTACACCATCCCACCGTCGGTGCCGCAACAAAAGGAAAGTGAATGGAGTCATCCGGACTTTGTCCCACCTTTGAAAACGCTTTACACGGTCGATAACGGATACAATTTCCAGGACCCTTCTTGCGCCTTAGACGAACAGTATTATCTTTGCTGGCCAACGGTCGCCCCGTCCAGCCTCGATTTCTACACGGCCAATGAGAACGGAATCCCCGGCTGGGAAAACTCGCTGCTGATGCCGACCCTCAAACGCGGCACGCTCTACCGCTTGAAGCTGAGTTCTGACCGACGCGCGACTGTCGGCGATGCCATCGGTTATTTCAAGACCCCCAATCGTTACCGGGATATTGCCCTTTCTCCCGACAAGAGAACGTTATACCTCTGCACCGACAGCGAGGGTGTCACGTCGGGCGCCATGGGGGGCAATACTGCCACCCGCAACCATCCCGGGGCCATCCTGGAATTCCGTTACACCGGCCTGATGTCCGGCGTCAACGTCCCCGCCAAATGAGCTCGGTTTGAGATGGAAACTCAGTCCTTTTCCCGGCCCAAAAACACCTTCCATCACGGCAAGAGATTTTGTGGTTGGCGGAGCAATCAACGATGCTATTGATGCTGGTCCGCTACGCGGACGAGCACGGCTTTTTTGTTTGGCGTGGGTGCGACTTGTAATCCCGCCGTCACGGAGACCGAGAACCATTCTGGGATGCTCAAGCATTTCGAGTGCGGCATCGAAATTACCATAGGCGTAATTGAACAGCAGATAGTAAATCATCCCTTTGACACCCTTGGAAAGCAGGATATCGTACGCAACGGATTCGACGTTGCGGGCCGTCTGCTGGGCCAAATGCCCCAAACTACGCTCAGGTGGCGGCTCGTACTCCGGTGGGTCGCCGAGGTCGTTAGTTAAACTGTAAAGTAATTTTGAGTCTTGTAGTCGCGATAATCGCGCTAAACCGGAATTGCGCTCACGGGATGAGTGCACCTTGAGTGTTGACATAAACGGAATACAACGATTGACTGCCAGTCATGAAGAGCCGATTTCTTTTGACACCGCCAAAGCACAGATTTGAGCAAATTTCCGGCAGATGGATTTTGCCGATGAGCGTGCCGTCCGGGGCAAAAATGTGGACGCCATCATAGCCTTCACCGGCCCAACCGGCACTCGCCCATAGATTGCCGTCAATGTCGCAACGAATCCCATCGGCACCCCCTGGCGACATATCAACAAACGTTCGGC
>JADFGN010000453.1 GCA_022567695.1 Candidatus Poribacteria bacterium
GGCAGATTGCTCAACAAGGGAAAGTCTTCCCGTTGACGTTGAAAAAAGCCGAACCGATTAGATTCACCTGTGATATTCACAATTGGATGACAGGGTACATCGTCGTCGTAGAAAATGACCATTTTGCCGTTACTGGCAACAAAGATAAAGATGGAAAATGGATAAGTTCTGATGCTTACGAAAAATCGAGTGACGCAGGCACCTATACCATCACGGATGTTCCTGCGGGTAAATATCGTATGCAAGTATGGCATGAGGAACTCGGCTTGGCAAATAGACCGATTACAGTCACTGACAGTGGCGCAATCGAAGTCAATTTCACAAGCGGTGACTTCAAAAAGAAGAAGGCTAAATAATAACTGTGCTGCGAACAGTCACGCAGAATAGTGAATCAACACTCTGATTGGTATATTTACCGATTAAATTTCGGACTATAAATAATGCGTCTTATCGGGTATTTGCTCCCAGACGGACATAACAAACGTTTATATCTTTTCCTTGGACTATTCATTGTCTATTCCCTTTTAATCCTTGCACCGACCTTTGCTCAGGATGTCGGTGAAACTGAGTATCGCGCGTTCCCTAAAATTGGAAGCCGCAATGCCGTCTGGATTGCCGCTCAGTTGCATCTTCTGTTTGGTTCTTTTATCTTAGGTGTGCCGATGTTTGCGGTTATCATTGAGTTTATCGGGGTGAAGACAAAGGATAAACGATACGATCGGATGGCGCAAGAGTTCATCAAGCTCTGCATGGCGGCTTTTTCCACAACAGCTTTGCTGGGCGGTGTGCTTGTTTTTGTCCTTATGTGGTGCTATCCCAAAGTCATGAATAGAATGACAGGGATCTTCGGCCCGTCAATGATTATCTACGTATTCCTGTTCTTTGGGGAGACCTTTACGCTCTATCTTTACTCTTACGCTTGGGATAAGATGCAAAACCGCAAAGGGTGGCACCTGTTTTTGGGGGTGCTTTTGAACGTATTCGGGACGGCGATTATGTTCATTTCTAACGCCTGGCTAACATACCAAACAAGCCCTTCAGGCATAGACGAAGAAACCGGGCGTTTTATTGGAACCACGTGGCAAGCCATGAATAATTTCACATGGATGCCCATCAATATCCACAGGCTGATTGGTAACATCGCTTTTGGCGGGTCAATTGTTGCCGCATATTCCGCCTTTCGCTTTCTTGTCGCAAAGTCTGAGGAAGATAGGGCGCATTACGACTGGATGGGGTATACTGGGAATTTCATCGCACTCTGTGGTCTGATTCCGCTACCATTTGCGGGATACTGGTTAGGGCGGGAGATTTACCTTTTTAATAACACGATGGGCATTAACATGATGGGAAGCCTGTTTTCATGGTTATTTATCATACAGGCAGTTATGATTGGCGTTTTATTTATCGGAGCAAATTACTATCTCTGGTCGGGGATGAGCCGTATTGAGGGGGGCGGGAAATTTGCCCGTTATCGGCCTATCATGATAGGGGTAATCGTCGTATGTGTTGCTATCTGGATGACACCTCGCACGTTGATTTTAAGCCCAAAAGAGGTGGCTGCAATTGGTGGACGCAATCACCCGCTTATCGGATACTTCGGTTTGATGACGGCGAAAAATACAGTCGTTCAATTCATTATCTTGACAACCTTCTTGAGCTTTCTGTTTTACCGTCGATTGGGTAAAACGCCGACAGTCAGTTGGGCTAAAGTCGGAAATACCGCCATTGCGATTATTTTCGGTCTCGCTGTGGTCTCCATAGTCTTTATTGGTCTCATAGGTTTCAGAGTCGCAACTGATTTCCGAGTCAATACCCTGACGCCCATTCAAGTGTTTATCGCACTAGGTGTCATGCTCTCGGTGGCGATTATTGACCTAATTATGTATCGAAAAGCAATGGTGTCGGGCACAATCGGTTGGGGAAAAATGACGGACAGGTCTCAGTATGTACTGATTTTACTGGCAATCACCTTTACATCGCTCATGGGATTGATGGGTTATGCGCGGTCAGGACTTCGCGAAGCTTGGCACATCTTTGGGGTAATGCCAGATACCTCACCGGATGCCTTCACGCCACGACTTGGAGATGCTGTCAACGTGATTGCTATTATCATAGTCATTTTCTTCGCTCTGGTTGGCTTTATCTTCTGGGTTGGCTTGTTGGGTGAAAAGAAAAAAACTGTAGATGTCGTTCCTGAAGTGCAAGCGATTTCAGGAAACGAGGATTAGGCGCAAAATGCAAGATACAGGATTGTGCGCAAGTGAATTCTGAATCCCTAATCACAGGAACAAACGCACATGACGAAAACACTCATTCGAATTGTCTGTTTAATTTTAATGTTAGTCAGTTTCATCGCCTATCTTGCACGGGCTTCTGCTTTTCCAATATCTTCGGAGAATCTGCTTCCCTGGTCTGCATGGTTTTTTATCTTTGCGCTAGCGAATGTTATTATGTGGCAACGTGTGATGAAACTCCTCTCTTTCGTCCTCCTGATCATCTGGTTTTATGCCTTTGCCGCTAATATTATCCCTGAAACTTCTACGGCGTCGGTTGATGTTTCAAGTATAGAGCGGACGCCGGACGCATTCGTTGAGGCAGGAGAAGCAATTTTTAACGGAAAAGGCAAGTGTCACACCTGCCACAATCTTGGCGCGGGGGCAACAAAGGGGCGATGTCCAAATATGGAGGGGATAGGTGCCAGAGCCGCAACCCGAAAGCCAGGAATGAGTGCCAAAGAATACTTCATTGAATCTCTGTACGACCCCACTGCGTTTCTTGTTACCGGCTATGGTAAGATTATGCCGCCGGTATGGAAACCCCCAATCAGTTTGTCGAACCTGGAGATTGAGGTCGTCATTGCCTTCCTTCAAAGTCAAGGTGGAGAGGTGGATGTAACGCCATTCAATCCGCCCGTTGTAATAGGTACTGCGGCTGAAGCTGAAGCACTGCCGCCAATTCTTGCCGGTAATCCGGAACGAGGAAAGAACATCTTCGTCAATACTGCAAAGTGTGTAGCATGCCACGATGTCACCGGAGTTGAGAAACCTGTGGCGCAGACGCTTGATGAAGGGGTTGTCGTTGTCACCGCACCGGACTTAACCGAAATTGCCGCGCTAAACAGCCTCCGTTATATTGAAGAATCCGTCCTCATACCGGATGCTGAAATTGTCAGTGGATACGGTTCAGGGTCGGTGCACACTGGTGGAGCCTTAGTAGAAGGAACACTTGTTTCTCAAGATGATGAGAAACTGGTGATGCGTATTAAGCAGAGCGACGGCACAGAAACGGAGCAAACGATTCTGCTCAGCGAACTGGATGCCGAACCGATTGAAGAACTGGCAGATCTAGCAGGAAAAGGATATTTTTGGATACAAATTACACCGTCTGACGCAACAGTTGCGATAAGCGGTGATTTGGTCGAAGAGGATGATGAAAGTATTACCTTGAAAGTTGGGACAGAAACACAGAAAATTTCTAAATCGAATGTGAAGGTTCAGGTGAGTGTTATCACTTTTGACGATGATGAGCCGATTGTTGGTGAGTTGGTTTCGGAAAGCGAGGATGAAATTATCGTGAATGTCGATGGCAGTGAAAGAACCATTGATCAATTCGACATTGACACGACGACGACGAGTCGCGCCTTCGGGAAGCGTATCTCTGTGAAATCGCCCATGCCGAGTAATTTCCCACAGTTATTATCGGTCAGCGACTTCAACGACCTGCTCGCGTTTTTGTCAACACTCAAGGGGGCAGAGGCTACCGAAACTGCTTCCGCAACGGGAGGCGATGCACCTGCTGAAGAAGCGGAAGCGGAACCCGCTGAATAAGGAGATCTATCCACGATGAAAAAGTTATCTCTTTTTACGAAATGTCTGATACTCTTTGTTCTACTTTGGCTCTTCTTGAGATTTTTCATTGGGAGTGTTGTCTCTGTACCATTGCCGGCCAGCGTTATCGGAATGTATATGGGATTGATTCTATTGGCAATTTTGGTTCATGTATCGGTTGAGGATGAGAGATTTCGGGAATTCTTACGCCCGATTAAAGAAACATTAGCCGATGAGAGTAAGAAAACAAGACGGACTGCGCTGTTCATACTTATTCCGCTCATCATGCTCGTTTTTACATTTACTAAGGTAGCGACACAAGCAGACCCGCCGGCATCTCTTAGGACTGCTCACCCTGCTCCACCTGACGAGTTGACCTATCGTGATCAGGTAATTGGCTCAAGTCAAGAAGCGAAGAATCCCTTCCGTCATCTCGAAACGGACGAGCCAGAGGCATTCAAAGTTCATGTTGAGAATGGACGTCGTGTCTACTATCAGAACTGCTTTTTCTGTCATGGTGATAATCTGGATGGGCAAGGGCACTTCGCTCATGGTTTCAACCCTCCTCCCGCGAACTTTCAAGATCCCGGGATTATCCCCAACTTCCAGGAATCTTTTCTATTTTGGCGTATCAGTAAGGGAGGGCCAGGTTTGCCCCCTGCTGGCACACCGTGGGATTCCGCTATGCCCATCTGGGAGAATTTCTTAACGGCAGATGAGATTTGGGAAGTCATCCTCTTTTTGTCTGACTTTACAGGCTATCAGCCCAGAACATTTGGTGAGGAGCCACATTAGATGTCATGATGTTTGCTGAGTAAATTACACAGTGAATCATTATATAATGTATCAAGATCGTTTTTCGGAAGCCCTACTATGAATAGAAGGACCTCTGTTTTAATCTTTGCGGTAAATATCTTCGTCTTTTCATGTTTCATGGCAATCTCTGTCTTTGCGCAAGATAAGAGTGATGGAAAGGCACTTTATGAGGATAAATGCGCCCATTGTCATGGGGTAAAGGGTGACGGTGAAGGGCATGCAGCAGTAAATCTGTTGCCACGGCCAAGGGATTTTACCAAAGGGCTCTACAAGATTCGTTCTACTAGCAGTGGTCAACTTCCTACTGATAAAGACCTCTCCAGTATTATCACGAATGGCATGCCGGGCTCGTCGATGCCCGCTTGGAAAAATATCCTCAGTGCAGATCAAATTGACCAGCTCGTTGCATATATAAAGATCTTCCACGATGGTTTTAAAGAGGCCTCGCCGAAGGAAATTGATTTGGCAGACAGAATCCCCTATTCCGAAGAGAGCGTTGCAAAGGGTCGCCAAATATACAAAAATATCGAGTGCAACGCATGCCATGGTGAAGTCGGGAGAGGCGATGGAACATCTGCACCCGACTTACAGGATGAATGGGGGTACCGCGTTTGGCCCGCTGACATGACGCAGCCCTGGACTTTCCGAGGGGGCTCAACGCCAGAAGACATCTTTAAGCGATTCATTGGGGGGATTGCCGGATCGCCGATGCCTTCGTTTATTGGTGGCTTTCGAGTGGGGCTCACTGAAGCTGAAGACGCCCGTGTGACAGAGTTAGATGATAAAGACGAGATGACAGAGGCCGAAGAAGCGGAGTATGAAACTCTTGATGCGAAAGTTGTTGAGTATGAAGATCTCATGCTCAAAATAGAGGAGGGTGAGGCCTTAACACCAGAAGAGCAGAAAAAGCTTGATGATGCAATGAAGCCAATTTCTGTGAAATTCTGGCATCTGGCAAATTATGCAAAATCATTGGGGCCCGAAGAAAAGCCAGCACCAGCGGTTGGTGACAAGGTACTGCGGTCCCAATATCGCCTTGGTGACCTGCCGGGAATGGCTGACGAAGCATGGAACGAAATCGAAATAGCCAGCTACTTTCCTCTCGTCGGCCAGGTGATTATCGATCCACGTCAATTTAACCCCTCAATCGACTCTGTAACAGCAAAGTCGTTCTATAATGATAATGAAATTGCTTTTCTTTTTACGTGGAATGATCGAACAAACAGCCTGCCCCAAGAAGAAGAAAACACAGGGGAAATACTCGAAGATGCCCTGTCAATTCAGTTTCCAGTTAAAGTCCCTAAAGGACCGACCGATCCAAAACCCTACTTTATCTGGGGTGGACGTCGAGCCGTTAATCTCTGGTATTGGAAGATGTCTGAGCCTGACAAAGTCACAGAGATGAATGCAAAGGGAATAAATAAGCAAGAAATTCAGCCGGCCGAAAGTCAAGCACTTGAGTCTGAGTGGATATATGACAACGGACAATACCGACTCTGGGTCAAACGGTCGCTGAAAACACAAGATAAAAAAGACCTTCAGTTTGAGACTGGCGTGTTTATACC
>JADFGN010000454.1 GCA_022567695.1 Candidatus Poribacteria bacterium
TTCTCACATTCCATCGAATTAAGTGGTAAACTTCTCCAACCATTGATTTGCGCTTCAATCCGAGCAAGTGATTTTACCGCATTGGTATGCATCAATCCACCCCCGACAAAAATGTGTGAGGTGTGTGGAGAAAGGTTCAATACCGGAGACGGTTTGCCGGAACGTGTTCCGCGCGGCGGCAGAAGGGTACCAACCCAAGCAGGTTTGAAACTTCTGCTGGAAACCTCTCCGGCGAATCGTTCGGCAGAAAGGGAATACATTCACTCCAATCTCGGCATAAAGAACAAGTCCCCCTGCCGATAGTTTTCAAAGTCCACAACCTCATCCTCCCACTCAACGAGCTCAATGATAATGTTATCGCCGGGCTGAAGATCCATCAACTCCGCATAATCCGTCCGGACAAGCGCAGAATCAAGTTCCGGGTCCTCGTGATAGACAACCACCCATGTCGCACCGCCCCCGCGCTTAGGGTTCCGGCGAACCACACTCACCTTTGACCGATGCCAGCCTTTTTCTCGCGCAAATTGGTTCAGCCAGCGTTTTAAGGTTGAATCGGCAACAAGTGTAGGTGGGGACTGACGTTGGTCATTTTCACTATTAATATCTCTTATAGAACATTTGACCAACGTCTGTGATAGCGCGGCTTTCATCCATTCAAAGCAAAATGATTCGTTTTCCGCCATCAGTTGCTCGACGATGTCGTTGAAAAAGCCCTGCGAAATTTGATCATGACCATTTTCAACCTCGATATCGATATCCAGACTGGCAGCCAGATCATCGAGCGTTGTCAGCCGAGTTGGGGGGAGGTCATTGATAGGAAGGTCGGTGAGCAACACGATCTGCTTACCACCAGTGAGCAAGGGGCGAATCCGGTGCGCGGCTTGCATAATCTCATCTTCCCTAAATGTCCTTGCGAGGAGCTGAACACGGTCATCAACAAAACACTTCACAAGTGTTTCGTATCCGTTGCCATCACAGTCCACATAGTCATATGCCTTGAACACTTCCAGGGTGTCCATGGAGATCGGCTCATCGTCATTGGCAAACAAGGCATGTGCGAGTTCTTCGAGGTCAGCAGGGTTGATCTGTGGTGTGCCGAGTAGAATAACCGTTCGCCGGTCTTGATACTCGTTACTCCCTTCCAAGTTCCCATAGTGCTCAACCGCGACAGAACGGGGAAGTTCCCCTTTATCCTGCAATCCACGAAGGTAATCCGCTACTTTCTTCCATGTGATAACCAAGGTCTCTGCTGGAGTTTTACCGCAGAGTGGAATAACAGCTTTCTTCATCAGCCGATCGAGTGACGATTTTGGCTGGTCCGTCTTCTGATTCCAGAGCGATGTAATACCATACGACCCGTCGAGGACTTGCGTGATTTCTGTGTCTGGGCATACAGAAGGCAGTTCACAAACGTCAATGTCACGCCGGATCAGGAGGGAGAGTAGATCGGGGTTGCCTAATGCATCGAGTAGCAGAATCGGCACATCAGACGGGACAAACACCTCCTTGCGAAGATTCAATCTCACGCAAGGCGTATTACGTGCAATGGTCGGGGCGCCGCAAAACGGTGTGATGACCAGCGCAGAATTGTAAGGGCTACCTGACAGGTATAACTTAAATTCACGCTGGAGCACGGTGAGAAGGTCAGTTTGGAAGTTTAGCGGGATGTCGTCGGAATCGCCGCCCTCAATCTCAGAGAGAATCTGAAATCCTTGATTGATTGCATATCCTTTGACCATCTTCATCGATTCATTATCAATCGGATCGCCGAGTGCCTTGGGGATAAAACGCACCTCGCCATTGATGAGCACTTTCCATGACCGATTGGTCTCATCAAGAAAGGCGTCGAGCTTAATCACAACTTTCTCATGCTTCAGGGGCGATTCTGCATTCGCACGATCGAGGAGCTGCCCGAACTGCTGACTCCCACCCACCTGATCAACGAGCTCTTGCATCGCAGCCCGACCGAGGAAGCGTTTTCGTGCCTCCCCGTCGAGCCGAGCAACCGTTTCGATCGTCGAGCGAACAACTTCGAGCAACTTTTTAAGATTCTCGTCCCACGCAGAAACAATCGCCCGTGAGAGATCATCGACAGTAATGTTTACCTTCTCGAGGAACTTACTCGGCGACGGTTCATCAATGATACAAATCTGACGGGTTGCCGGAGAGGTTGTAGCAGCAGGCGCGGAACACGTTCCGGCTTGATGGTTCAAATAAAGCGGCTCAGCCCCAAACATCTTGTCGCAGAAGTCCGGGATAAAGAGTGTCTCATGAACCGTCATGATGGGTCGATTGTCTCGGTACTGCATGAAGTACGGACAGCCTTGGGTGCCGAACGTTTTCCCAATTTCGCATTCCGACGTACAGAGGTTTGTTGGCACACTGTATCGTTTCCCACCAAGTATGTCCGCTCGCTTATGGTGACAGCACAGAATCGGCATCTCACCGACATCGAGTACCTGACGAAAATACGCCGCATCGTCTATGTGCATCCGCATGTAGCGATAGTTATCATAGGGTGCATAATTTTGGCAGTCAGGATAGATGGGTTTGCGGGGTCGGATATGAAGCCACCCATCGCGTATATTTTCGTCGATGAGTTCGTGACGGGGCATGGCTACGACCGGACGAAGGATTCCATTTCCATGAAGCCGATCAACGACATCGAGAGTCGTCACTGTCTTCCCCAAACCCGGGGGTGCTTTGATGAGTAATACGCCATCGCCGAACTGGGCAAAAGATTCGACTCGGTTCTTTAACTGAAACCTCAACTCCCCAATACCTTCAGTCTCACGTTCAGCCTTGGGTTTGTACCCTTCTGCTTCGCAGCGAGGGCGGTTCCTCGCCGAGGACGTCACTTTCCGTTTCTGCTTTCCCTTCTTTAAGCTCGACACATTGACCGGCGGGCAATACCGATTAAGCTTAATTTCCCCACCGACGCCGAAAGGTTCAAAGCTGGCTTCGCTTTGTACCGTTCGGCTGACGAGAACATCATCAATCCCTTTCCCCTGCTCAATATCCCAATCTGCTGTCCAGACCGAATACCCCATCGATGCGATAGCCGCTGCCAACCGCTTTTGCGCCTTTGCCACCATAGCATTCTGTTTCGCATCAGCATCGAAGCCAATGACGACATTTCGCACATCCAGTCGGTTAAGAACATCACGCAACTCCAGTAGCTTCCAGCTTCCGATACCAGCGATACCGATTACCGTCTCATTCAGCAAAAGCGATGCGATATCCGCTTTCAGAATCCCTTCGGTAATCCATACCCGATCGCCGGCGGGAACGTGTATAGCTAAGCGCGGGAACCTCTCCCGCCCTCGAAACGGCGCATCAACTTTAGCGACATGAATTGGCGTCCCACTCGATACCCCACCCTTTCGTCTTTGCCTTGCCGTCGCACTCAACCAACGATACTTCCCAGCAGATGGATCAATCCTTCCGAGGATTGATCCTCTCTGCTCTCCTTGTACACTATCAACCCGAATCTGAAAGCCGATGATATGTCCATCGACATTTTTGCACGGAATCAGTATCCCTGCACGACCCGCAAGCCAGAGTTTACCCGACCGAGTCACGTAAAATCCCGGTACAGAAAGTAGCTTTTCTCCATGCTGTTCGACTAGCGATTGGATCATCGGTAGCCGTGAAAGAGCTTGTGGGAGCGAAACATACCCCAGTGGCTTGATTTCCTCTGCAGTCAGTCCACGGTCGATTAAATTTTGACGGTGTTGTAAAGAAAGGGAAAGCGAAGAGCGGAGAAATGTGTAAACCGAATGGAGAACAGCGGGAGTGGCACGGTTGGACTTTTTTGCGGCGCCCTGACCATTTGCGGCGCCCCGACCATTAGAGGAAGGAGACAAGGCATTCAGGTGAGTATCATGGTACCGTGACGGGTCCGAATTGAGTTGATGAATATATCCAATACCAATTCCAGTCTCATACGACCGATCACTCTCAATGCGCATACACACGACTGCGGACATATCAGTAAAGAACGAGCAGTAATGGTCAGAATCACAGACAGGACATCGGTTCTGAGGGGTGACGCGGATAAAACCCGTTGCACGTTCTTCAGTAAACATAGCAACCTCCTTGTATCGGCGCAGAGGGGATCAATCCCTTAAAGGATTGATCCGTCTGCGGTGATATGCGGATGTGCACCCGCTCTTTTTGTTCGAATTCAAATCGTGCAGATTCTTGACTTGAAAGGTTTGGAAGTGGAAGATGGTAGGTTTCGCAGAGCCACTTTGCCGCATCAATAAACGAGCAGCTATCGCGGTGCATGACCCACGAGAAGATGTCGCCACTTTCGCCGCAGTTTCGGCAGAGGTAGACCTGCTTCGCTGGGCAGACATCAAGACATGTGCCGGATTTGCTTGAATGCCCGGCAGACTCGTGTCCGCTGCGATAGGTATCACCGGATTTTTGGAGGGGCTCGTCTTTTGAAACGACATCCACGATGTCGATAGAAGACTTGATGACATCCGTGTCAAAGTGTTTATCCATGCGATTCTCCTATTGATCAACATGGGCTTCTTATGGTATAATTACCATTGAAATCCATGTGGTTTCGGGCTTTCGCTGTCCGCCAAGACATAGCGCGCAAAGCCCTTTTTTTATACCCTAGTCGGGCGTTAAAATTTTGATTCGTGCCCAGAGCGTTGCGGTCTTGCGGTTAGGCTCAACCGCAAGCGATTTTGTTTCAGGCTTGAGATTGATTTCTTTAAGCTTCCAATTTGGACCGATAAAGGTCAATTGAACGTTGCGAGTTTTGCCGTTGGTGAGCGTGAGTATATATTGAACACACGCTTGATTCTCTATCAAGACGGTTTTGTGTAACTGGAGATTCGCCCACTGATCTAAGTCAGTACCCAAAACCTCGACGCTGTTCTGCCAACCAACATGTCGAGTGCCATCCCAATCTGTGTAGATGAAATCGTCAGTTGCCATATCAGCGATTGAAGCGGTATCTTTGGCGCGAAGTTCCCGCTGAATTTTAGATGCAAGGCTTCTGATTGCCTTTTCATCTTCAGGACGCAAGGGAAGAATCAGGCGTTGTGAATCCGAGATGTAAATTTTCCAGTCACCATTGATCTTTCGATAACGTTCCGTTAAATTGAAGATTTTACCCGGCACAACATTCCAGCTATATTTCATTGTAATAGAGGCATGATCTCCCAAAAGCGTAAAAAAGAGATCGCTTGTCTCGATTGTCATCTGAACGGGTAATGCAAACAGGTTCAGGAGTGCCTGTTTAGTTTCTGCAAATCCTTTGTGCTGAGTGCCAAGTACAGTTGTCATGAGCGCGTCACCATCACGTACCCAAAGTTTTTCGATGGTATTGATGTCCTTGCGCTCAAAGGCTTCTTCTCCGGCATCGCGGACGGCTTGCAAGGCATTGATGTCGGGATTAGGGTTCGCCATTACAGGAAAAGTCAGAAGCACTAAACAGAAACGGATCCAATAGACGAGTCTCATGATTCCATCCGCCTTTCAATTCGGACTTAGCACCTCCTATTATAAATGATTTTCAAAAAATAGTCATCAAAAAAGATAGGATTATCTTTTCACAATCTGTAGCCCGAAATTATTTTCTATCATTCCGATTCATTATATGATAAAATCGTAATAGATTCATATCGCCCGTTCCTAAACGGCAAATTGCCTTTTATCTTGGGTGGAGGAGGTTAGAAAGTGATAACTTGTGTTGGCCGGCAGATCGAAAAAGCATTGGCAAAGAAACCCGGACTTGCGCCAACACGTTTGGCCAAGCTGGCCGGCATTGACCCCCGCCGATTTGGATTAATTCTTCGAGATGCAGCCCGTCCGTCGATGGCGGAAGTGGAACGAATTGCTCGCGTGCTGTGCGTCAAAGTCTCTTTTCTCCTGACTGAAGTCGATGAGGAAAGACCCGTCAAATCAGATCCGAATCCCGAGTTAATAAAACTCCTGGAAGACAGTAACCTTGCCCTCAATTTCCGCCTTCTCGGTGAACTCGACGATAAAGAACAAAGTGCTTTAATCAAGGTGATCGATGGTTTAATACAAAGAAAAAAACAAAGAAAAAAAATGGCGGCCGAGCAGGAGGGGAGAGGATAACAGTGCTTCCAATCGGGAAAAATATCAGACAAATCTTGGATCAAAGAGAAAACCTGGACTTTGCACTTTTATCGCGGATAGC
>JADFGN010000455.1 GCA_022567695.1 Candidatus Poribacteria bacterium
ATTCTTGAGAAAGCGAGTGGGAATCCATTCTACATGGAGGAGGTCTTACGAGCGTTGATTGATGACGAGGTGATTGTCAAGCGCAACCCCGACAATCCCAATGACTCACGCTGGCTGGTCGTAAAAGACATCAATGAAATCAATGTCCCTGATACTTTAGAACAGATGATGGGTGCACGAATCGATAAGTTGGCTGGTGAATCGAAGGCGACCTTACAAAACGGTGCAGTCATTGGACGTACATTCGAGTATGACATTCTCGAAATTATTTCTCCAAGACTCGGCAATTTAGAAGCGCACCTCTCTCAATTGATAGCTTTGGACATGATTGAGCCAACGGTGCCACCGGCGTATCCGCCCCAATACCTTTTTGGACACATTGTAACCCATGAGATTACCTATTCCGCGATTCCTGCGATGCGTCGTCGCCATCTCCACACACAGGTCGGTGATTGCATGGAAACGAAACATCAAGCCCACTTAGAAAGGATGTACGAACTCTTAGCGCAGCATTACCGAGATGGAGATGATGCACTCAAAGCCGTCATCTATTTGGCGAAGGCAGGGACAAAAGCGAAAAAGCAATTTAATAACCAGCAAGCACTGACCTTTTATCAACAAGGAATTGAGCGTTTGGAGCAATTAAGCGTGGATCGCCCTGAAGAACGACGGACCATCTATGAAGGACTGGGTGATGTCTACACCTTACTTGGGGAATTCGATCCCGCATTGGAAAATTATACCAAAACCCTACACACCTCTCGCGACGCTCTACATCGTGCGTCCTTAAAACGCAAGATGGCGAATGTATATGAAAATCAAGGGGAATATGACATCGCGATGGCAACCTTAACGGCGGCGCTTGAAGATCTGGAACTTCAACATGATGCGGTTGAAGAAGCGCGGATTTACAACGCCATCGGCTGGGTTCACTCAAAAAAAGGTGAATTTGAACTGGCAATTGAAAGGGGAATGGAGGCACTCAATCTGGTTAGGGACACCACGGCTTACGATGTGATTGCCGCGATTGATAAGAATCTTGGGACATACTACTACAGAAAAGCTCAGCTCGATCAAGCTATCGAGTATTTCCAAAATGGTATTAAACGAGCTAAGCGGATCGGCGACAAGATTTTAGAAGCCCAATTATACAACAACGTAGGCCTCATGAGCCAGCTTGCTGCTCAGAACAATGTTGCGATTGAAAACTACCAGAAGAGCATAGAAATCAAAGAACAACTCGGCTACGTCATAGGATTGACAAAATCCTATATCAATCTGGGTATGATATATTCGAGGATGGAGGCATTCGATAAGACACTCGAATATTATCATAGAGCGTTGACTATGGCGCGGCGAACAGGCGCACAGGAAGATGCCGCTTCCGTTCTATTATCCATGGGAACACTCTATTTGAGACAGAAGGACTATGATTGGGCAACAGAGCATTATCTTGCGAGCTTAGAAATTAGTGACCGGATTGGTGATGAAATAGGAAAGGTACAATCCTATATCGGCCTTGTTGACGCTAACCTAGCGAAAGGAAATCTTGAATCTGCTACACAGTATGCGATGAAGGGACTTGAGACGGCTCAAAAAGTAGATGTTCCCCAGGCGATTGCAGGAATCTACAACAGTGCGGGGTTAGTAGAAAAGCATAAAGCACAATGGAACAAAGCGGTAAAATACTTCCAAGAAGCAGCGAAGATCGCGGAAAATGCGGGTGCTAAACAACAGCTTGCGTATGCACATCGGCACCATGGCGAAGTTTATCTTGAGATTCAAAATTTCAAAAATGCGAGGGAACTTCTCCAAAAAGCACTTAAACTCTTTGAACAGCTTCAAATGCGTTCAGAGATCGAGCAAATTCAGGAGCTTCTGCAACAATGTGAGGAATGAGTCGTGAGACGTAGAAATAAAAAATCGGTTTGGTTTTAGAATAGACATTACAAAGAGACAGTTTTCTGTTCCCAAGGATTCACTTCTACAACTCGCCGAAACTTTTACCTCGATGCACTTGTACTGGTGGCTTGCGTTACGTTTTACCCAGTAGATATTACAATATAATGCTCCCTTACCTTCTGATTCCTTTTCTTGCTCTAAGTCAAGCCCAACCCTTATTGTCGGAATTTCGGTTTTCTCAACCTGCTGAATCACAATTACTCTATGCCGAACACCTTTTTGACAGCAAGGTTTACGATTCCTCGATCCTTGAATACAAGCGCTTCCTTTTTTATTCCCCACACACAGATCTGACTGACTTTGCCCGTTACCGAATTGCTCAAAGCTATTATTATCGTGGTGACTTAGGGTATGCCCAGGAACTGTTCAAAGAATTCGTGGAAATTTATGATGACTCTCCCCTTTATCTCCACGCTCAATTGATGCTTGGTAAAACTTATTTTGACGAAGGGGATTATGCAACGGCTCGTTCCCTTTTTTTTCCTATCCCCAGTGCGAATAGCGATCAGCGGTTGTCTGCACAGGCGCAATACCTAAGAGGGTGGTGTTATGCTCATGATCGAAATTGGTTCAAAGCAATCGCTGAATTCCGCAAAGTCGATCAAATCCAACCCGGCGCGCTTTTAGGCACCGTGTCCACCCAACTCGCTGATGCAACCTTAGCGAACACCCTTTTGCCACTCAAGTCACCTAAACTTGCCCGATGGCTCTCCACTTTTATTCCTGGAACTGGGCAAATCTACGCGGGGCGAGTCGGCAATGGATTCATCTCCACCGCAATTAATGCGACCTTCTTCTATTTCTTAGCAGATTCAATCCTCGATAAGCGTTATGTAGACGCGGCGGGTATCTATCTGCTGGGCTCGAGATTCTATTGGGGCAACCGGTCTAACGCAAAGCAATGGGCAATTGAACATAACCAGCAGCTTGAGGAAAATCTGATTCGACAACTGAAAACGCAATCAGCGGGAATTGAGCAATTGGAGTCTCTGCTTGAGCTACCGACACACAACCTCCCGTAGAGCATACCAATGAGTCATTGCTGAGATGATTCAGTAAATAACGTCAGTTCGACGTAAGAATCTTTTAGAAAGCCAGCGGCTAGGGAGTGGTAGGAGCGTGGGAGTTTTAGGAGCATGGGAGTGATAGAATTCTTAACCCCTATAACTCCTTAAACTCCTAACCCCTCTACGGGTGGGAGGACAGACCTCACGCACATTGTCGGCTTTGCTCTGTGGACTTGCTTAATAAGGGTCGGACTCACGTTCTTGTAAGTCCTTTTGTGGTCTTTTGGCGTTGGACATGAGGGTAAAAGTAAGCTCGAAGTGTGCCGATTAGCGACTTGGCATAGGATTCTCCCACGGGTGGCCCGAAGCCGTATAATAGACCTTCACTCGCAAGACGCCTAAAAGTAATGTATAGAGCAATGAAGTAAACGCTTTGGCGTTGTCAGAAAGAATGGCCTTCGGAACTCCCCACTTGGCAAAGGCAGAAAGCAAAATGACACACGCATCACGCACTCCTTTTGATAAAACAATCTCATCTGACAGAAGAACCCTTGACCAGCCATCGACAACAACCAAGCTATAGACATGAAAGTCCATTCTTCTTCAAAGTCAAAAAATGCATGTGGTCGATAAACTAGATTTGATGAGACTCGGTGAGGTGATAAAGAGACTGCGGTGGGAGTTTTTCAGGCCTAGCCGAGCTTATAATCCGCCAGATGGTCGTCGGACCGAGTTTCCCAGATCTCTCCAATAGGTTTTGGAATAGTTCATACCACATGTGATGGCGGTGTTGGCTGGTACGACTGTCAATATTCACACCAGTGATCCAACGCTTCATATTTAACAGTGCACTACGGATCTAAATCAATTGTTTATTTTTGAGGAACAATGTAAGATTCTTCATTTCGCCAACCACTTCATTTTCCTTCTGTGCAATCGCGTCAAAGAAAGAGGGAGGATTTTCCTTATTCAAGAACAGCAATGTTGAGAGAAACAGTCGTAATTTAGATGGTACGCTTTCACGCATTTCTTCGGCACGCTTATCGGACACCGTAGGAGCAGAAGCGGCATAACTCTCAGATATAACCCCCAAATACTTAATAGAGAGGTAGTATTCTGCATCCTGCTTCGTAATCTTGCCATCAAGGATACTTCCTGTTGCTTTTATTCCATAGCTAACGGTATAGCATCTGCTCGTTTTTTTGCTGATGATAGTATATCCACCCTCATCAATGGTCTCATTCCAGCATCTTTCAAAGCCATCGTCTGGAATTCGATTCCGAAGGTCTTGGGCAGATCTCATGACAACCCTTTCAGGGATAGGTTCTCTAATAACGACCACGCCATTGTCGTTTATTCTCTGGGAAGACGGACTTTGCATTAAATAGGTGTTATTCAAAGTATACACCATACCATTCTTTGCACCTTTGGCGAGGTTGCAATGTTTCTCAATCATCTCACGATTGAAAGGGTGAAGCTGATACTGACCATTTGAGTTAAAAGCGGCTCGTAATTTTTTTCGGTGTTCGATATCAGGGAACCTATTGTTTGGGATAGGCACTTCGACCTTTAGATTATAACCAACAAACAGGTCCTGCGTCAGATTTAATCGGGATTCTCTTGATTCTGCTAAAAGTGTCAATCCGGTCAGGCTTTTAGAGATGATTCTACCAATGAGGTTTTCCCTGCGCAATGCGCGGATCTCTTGAGAAATTAACTCAAGTGTCTGTGGTGTCATCTGCTCAACTATGATCTTATGTTCCCACCTCGTACCTCTCTCATGGGATAGAATTTGGCATTGTTGCATATCCCCATCTAATCGGATGTACCCGAGTGCCGTCCACGGATCAAAGGTTGTGCGGTAGCTCTCCTGGTCCTTTGAGTCCCCCTTTGCAAGCACACAGTCCCGCCTTTCATATCGTGAATATAGCCCAAATTTAAATTCCAAATTCCGAAAGGACTCTAACGCTTCCAAGAGATCTTTGGCAAACTCATCTCCCCGGGGGAATTGTTTAAATATTTTCTCCGTTTGGGTGGGCTGATTTAGTGCATCTAGGAATTTGCCGATTGGAATCCCTCGTACACCAGATCCCTCACCAAAGACCTTCGTCTTTGTTTTAAAAGGAGGTTGCCCCAAAAATACATCCCGTTGAGAAACAAGCTGTAACGCCGGATCTGCGGATAAATCTTCTATTGTGCGACCATCTCCGAAGACCCTTTCGAGTAGAGCTACGTCCACATTTTCGATTAACTCAACTCCCCGCTTGAGTTCTGCAAAATGGACGATGTCATCCTGACTATACGCAAGTGGCGCACTGGAAGAGAGGTTATCATAGTTTGATCGGTGGAATCGAATTCTGGGCTTAATCCGAACAATGGGGGTAAGACCATAATCTTTTAATAACGCATATAAAGTGACTGTATAGGAATCTGCATGTATTTTCCTCTTTAGGATGCCGTATCTAGGTCGTCCTTTTTCGGAACTTTCCCTGATCAGATGTTTCTGTACCGAATCACTATCATTTCCAAAGATCATCATGCGGTGTTCTTCTCTATTATCGTCTACCATTAATAACCCCCATTGTCGTTGGCAGTGAGAGAATTTATCGCCATCTTACGTGCAATACAGCGTTGTCGTTATGTCTTAAAGAATTTTAAGTACTGTTTTTCAAATCCACTCGTATCAAGTTTGCTAAACATTTTTAGCATCGGTTTACGAGATTCTTCCCGCTCCTGTTGAAGATGTTTGATTAAATTTTGGACGCCGATCTGTTCCTCTTCAGACAAGGTTTCCACATCCTTCTGAAAATAATCAATCAATATGTCTAAATCACGTACGTCTCCCATCGTGCTTGTGATATTCTGCACCGTCTTTAAATGTCTTTTGAACTTCCTTTTTGGAAAACAGGCGGAAAAATTTCGCATTGCAGCCCGTAATCGTCGGGAAGAAACACGCATATCATGGACATATTCAATGTCTGTTCCGTCAATCGCACCTTCTTTAAAGGACATCATTTCACGTAGTCGGGTTGTGATAATTCGCCGAGCACACTTCTCAAGACTTTTCTGTGGAGCAATACCTTTGACCTTCCATGCCTTAGCCATATTCTACCCTCCTATAGCTTGACTTTGTCACATTTGCTCGTAGTGACCCGATTTCTGTTTCGGTCGATTCGACTCGATATCGAGTCACTACAGTTGATGCACATTGGTTCATAATGTGACA
>JADFGN010000456.1 GCA_022567695.1 Candidatus Poribacteria bacterium
CTTTAATCCGCAAGATGGAGATTTGAGTCCGTACGTGAGTGCAATGATTGGCGTTGATGCCATCGGCACTCAGTTTACTCCGGCTTGTTGATACCTCCGCGAGTCTTTTCGACAGCTAGACATGGAGTCGAGAAGGGGCGGAGAACGTCCTTACCTTCTGCTGCTTGAACATTGGCTTTCACTCAATCCCATAATTTTTGACGCTTACGGTAATCTATTATGGAAACATGTTATCAGACTTTTAAATGCTTCTTGAGTCTTACACTTTTCTCACTCTTTTTATTAACTGGCTGTGGCCACTACAGTATGGAAAAGGTGCGCTTCGCATTCGAGGAAAGGGATTTCGAGGGCGCGTTGGCACATCTCGACGAAGGCGGAAAAGGAAAAGCTAAGCTGCCTTACCTGTTCGAGCGTGGGCTTATCACGCACTATGCGAATCGCTTTGACGAAAGCAACCAGGCGTTGGAAATTGCCGAGCTCATCAGTGAAGATCTTTATACCAAGAGTATTTCAAAGGAAGTCGCTTCGCTTCTCACTTCGGACAACGTTCGTCCATATTCCGGTACGCAGTATGAGAGACTACTCATTCACTATTATCGTGCGCTCAACTATGTTTATCTCGATCTCCCGGACGAAGCATTAGTGGAGTGCCGTCGAGCGGGTCAACTGCTTCAATACTATGCCGATAAAGATCCGACCTACAAGTTTACCGGAGCCGCATTCCTTTCCTATCTGTCAGGCATCCTTTACGAGTGGACCGGGGACTGGAATGACGCTTATATCTCCTATCGTTGGGCAGAGAAGGGGTATAACCAGTATGAGGAACATCTCGGCGTGCCATTTCCGAAAGACGTGGGATACGCACTTGTTCGGCTCGCACGGATGCTGGGATTTAGCGAAGAAGCAGAACGATATGCCCAATTTTATGGAGAACCACCTCAACCTGCTCCCGGTTCAGGTGAACTCATCCTAATTTACGAGAGCGGTTTTGTTCCACAAAAAACTGAGGTAAACATTGTTCTTCCTATCTTTACAACGGACAAATTCGGAAGCGAAGAGGAAGAGGAAAATGATGACGATGACAATAAAAAGAAGCGAAATCAGAAGAGAAAGAGGAAAAGAAATAAGCAGGAAGATAAGGAGATTTGGGAATTCGCCGATGAACTGACGTCGCGTCGAGATCTACAATATGAAAAGGTAAACCTAGAATATCTTTTACGGGTAGCAATCCCCGCTTATACGTCTAATCGCCCCCAACTCGTGGGTGTCGAGGCACAAGTGGATAATGTTCGGGTTAGTGGCGTCCTCGCTGAAGATGTGCAAGCGGCTGCCCTTGCGACATTTGCCGCCGAACAGAAAACGATTCTTCTTCGCACAGTAGTGCGCGCGCTGCTGAAATACCTTGGCTTTCGCCGCGCGGAAAAGGAAGGCGAATTAGTCGGTCGTCTTGTCAATCTTTTTAATGTTGTTACAGAAAGCGCAGACACCCGCTCATGGGAAACCTTGCCGAATCAAATATTTCTTGTCCGGATGTCGTTGCCGCCGGGAACACACGATGTTACACTCACATTTTTGGACAACAGAAATCAACGGATACGGACAGAAATCCTGCCTGACGTTGAAATCCAAGCAAATGGAAAGACGTTCCTCAACTACCGCACGTTTGAGTAGATACACCTCCCAACGGAGGATTCTCAGAGCGATATACCGCTACGGTATGGGAAGGAAAAGAACATGGATGCCAGTTGGCTAAAATACTGTATTACTGATGAACAATTACAGGCATTTAACGATCAAGGCTACTTGATTGTCGAAGATGCTTTATCGCCACAAATGGTTGA
This sequence comes from Candidatus Poribacteria bacterium, assembly GCA_022567695.1. GTDB lineage: Bacteria > Poribacteria > WGA-4E > WGA-4E > PCPOR2b > JADFGN01. The sequence goes on from JADFGN010000456.1 coordinate 1,842, forward strand.
CGCACTAACTGCCGTTGTCGATCGCATGGATGCCGAAGAACGGAAGAAACGCGGGCTTGATTCACATGCACTGCTGTCAAAGTTTCGGGTTGTCGTGGAGGATGACCTGTTTCTCGAACTCCTCGATCTGCCGCGTACTTTTCCTCTGCTCTGGGATATTCTGGGGTGGAACATCCAACTTTATATCTCCCATATGATTGTTTATCCCCCCGAACCTCCGGGTACGGAGCGGTTGCGTAAAGGGGCGGGATGGCATCAGGATGGCGGCAGACCGATTCCCGAAATGGAGCGTCCCCATCCGCGTCTCTCACTAAAAATAAGTTATTGGTTGAGTGATGTTGACGGACCAGAACGCGGCGCAATACGAATTGTTCCCGGTAGCCACAAACTCAATGACCGCCCGCCTCAGAGCGATCCAGAGGGCGACCCGGATGGGGCAATTGAGGTTCAGGTGAAACCCGGCACCGCTGTTTTGTTCGACAGGAGATTATGGCATTCTCGCGGCTGGAACTACTCCGATATTACGCGAAAAGTGCTATTTTTTGGTTACAGCTATCGTTGGTTGCGCGGTCTCGACTATAATGTGATGCCACCTGAGATCCTTGCCAAATGCTCGCCGATCCGTCGTCAATTGCTAGGGGATGGCGTTGATATCAAAGGATGGTGGCAGCCGACAGATGCAGATGTTCCACTGAAAACTTGGCTCATTGAGCATCGCGGAAAAGAGTATGTTCGTTAAGTTAGGAATTGCGATTAAATAACTCATACAATTGTCCGACCTCCCCTAACCCCTCCTTCGCAAGGAGGGGAACAGTTCTTCCCCTTACGAAGGGGGATCGTCGAGCCCGGAGACGATAGATAAATAGGGGGTTGAAACGTATGACTTATTAGATTTCAGTTCCTTACTTTTGATCATACCAGAAAATAATGTGCGGTAATTCGTTAGGGATAGCTCGATGAAAATCAGAACGGAACTGCAATCCATCACAATCTATATAAATTGGAGAACCAACATGTTCACAAGATTTTTATACTCATCATTCATTTTTCTGCTAATTATGACCGTATCGGTACTTGGCGGAATTGGTTGCTCATCGGATGAAGAAGAACCGGAGGAGATTCTGACTGAAACGCCGACAACTCCTGACTCAACAGATACTGGACCGTCTACGTTTCAGACCATCCAGACAGCGATTTTTGACGCAAGCTGTGCAAACAGTGCATGTCATGCGGCACCAACCATCACTGGTGGGCTAGATCTCACAGCAACTGCATCATACGCAAATTTGGTAAATGTTAGACCACAGAATAATGACGCATTAGCCGCAGGCATGCTACGGGTGGATTCAACTAATCCCGACAATAGTTTTCTTCTCACCAAGCTCACCGGGCCCACACAGGCGCAAGGCGAACGTATGCCGCGTAGTAGCGGAAAATTACATGACGAAAAAATCGAGGCGATTCGCAAATGGATTGCTGCTGGTGCGCCTCAAACAGGTATTGTCGAAGGCATCCCCGACCTCTCGAATCTCCCCGACCTTCCGCCCGAAACCTTTGCACCACCGCCGCCGCCCGTAAATGGCGTACAACTGCATCTACCGCCCTTTGACATTCCGGCCGGAACCGAGCGAGAAGTCTTCTTTTCAACAAAGCTTCCAATCAATAAAGACCTGTTCGTCAACAAGATTGAAATCTTTTATCCTTCAGGCAGCCATCATTTCATTTTATACGAAATATTAAATCCCAATAATGTCCCGGACGGATTTCGCAACCTCGATCCAAACCAACCTTTTGTGCTGGCGATTTTCGATCGACGCTTTATTGCCGGCACACAGACAGAAGAAACGACGTATGAGTTTCCCAAAGGCGTTGCAATTCGGTTCCCCGCCGATGGCGTCTACGACTTGAATGCGCACTTCCTTAATCTGTCGGGCGTGGATACGTTGAAGGGAGAGGTGTACGTCAATCTACACGCTATGCCAGAAGAGGAGATGGAACATACTGCACAGCCGCTGTTTCATGTGAATTTGAATATTTTCGTGCCTCCCGGAGAAACGCGAAAAACCGGGGCGACGTGGAAAACGGATAAACCGATTCACCTATTTCTGCTATCTTCCCACATGCACCGTCACGGGGATTCCTTTCAAATTTTCCGGCTCAATGGGGAACTTTTACACGAGAGTTTCGCATACGATGATGCGCCAACAGATCTATTCAATCCGCCTCTCTTTTTAGATCGGGGAGATGGGTTGCGCTATGAATGCACGCACACCAACCATGATAAGAATAAACCAATTCGGTTTGGACTGACTTCCGAAGACGAGATGTGCATTGTGCTCGGGTATTACTATGAATGATGTTTCACTAAGGTTGAGGCTGCGAGATGCAAACGTTGAATTTGAAGCCAACACATAAATCCGTCAAGGCATATTACGAATCATTGAAGCAATTCCATTCAATCGGGGTCTCTCATGAAACCGCTGTGAGATCCGCTTTTCAGAACTTGCTGGTATCCTGTAGTCGTCAGTTCCGCTGGACGCTTGTTCCAGAATGGCCGATGAAGCGTTCGAGATCTCAGCGAATCATCGTGGACGGTGCGCTCGTTGATGATTACAGGTTGACGCACGGATTTTGGGAAGCCAAAGATATGGAAGACGATCTGGAGCGCGAGATAAAGAAAAAGTTTGATAACGGCTATCCCAGAGATAACATTCTGTTTCAGACACCTGAACGGGCGATTCTCTGGCAGAATGATAGGCAGCTCTTGGACGCTGACCTGAGAGAACCGGATCGCTTAATCGAAACGCTGAAGCTCTTTTTTGAGTACCGACCACCGGACTATGTCGAATGGGAGACCGCTGTCGCGGAGTTTAAAGATCGGGTTCCCGAATTGGCGGCGGGGCTAGTGGAACTTATCGAAAGAGAACGGCAGACCAACACGCGCTTCATCCAAGCGTTTTCAGCTTTCACCTTAAAGTGTCGTCAGTCCATCAACCCAAATCTTTCTGAGCAGGCGGTTGAGGAGATGCTCATCCAGCACCTGCTGACCGAACGCATCTTCCGCAAGGTCTTCGACAACTCCGATTTTACCCACCGCAACGTCATCGCCAATGAGATCGAAAAGGTGATCTATGCCCTGACTTCTCACTCGTTCAGCCGCGAGGAATTCGGTAAAAATCTTGATCGGTTTTATGTAGCGATTGAAAGAACCGCCGCCACCATTGACGACTTCTCCCAAAAGCAAGGCTTCCTTAACACCATCTACGAACAGTTCTTCCAAGGCTTCTCCGTCAAGGTCGCAGATACGCACGGCATTGTTTACACCCCACAGCCGATCGTCGATTTCATGGTTCGTAGCGTCGAGGATATTCTGCAAAAGGAGTTTGGCAGGTCACTGAGTGATAAAGGCGTGCATATCCTCGATCCATTTGTGGGAACGGGTAACTTCATCGTGCGCATCATGCAGGAGATTAAGAAAACGGCACTCCCTCATAAATACGCCCACGAGCTTCACTGCAACGAGGTGATGCTTCTGCCGTATTACATCGCTTCGATGAACATCGAGCATGAATTCGACGAGGCTACAGGAAGCTATGAACCCTTTGAAGGGATTTGTATGGTAGATACGTTTGACTTGGCGGAAGATCGGCAACTACCGCTGTTCGCTGAGGAGAACACGCAAAGGGTCGAAAAACAGAAGCAGACACCGATGTTTGTGATTATTGGAAATCCACCGTATAACGCTGGACAGGTAAACGAGAATGATAACAACAAGAATCGCAAGTACCCGGTGATGGATAAGCGTGTCCGTGAGACATACGCTAAAGATTCCACAGCGACGAATAAAAATGCACTATCAGACCCGTATGTTAAAGCGATTCGTTGGGCATCGGATCGGATTGGTGACGAGGGCATCGTTGCATTTGTGACAAACAGCAGTTTCATTGATGGGATTGCCTTTGACGGTATGCGCAAACACTTGACAGAAGATTTTAATGCAATTTATGTGCTGGATCTTGGTGGCAATGTGAGGAAAAACATAAAATCTAAGAACCTTCCTACATCAAACGTATTTGACATCAAGGTAGGAGTCAGCATCAACTTCTTCGTTAAGAAAAAGGGAAAAACCCCCGCACGTGCTGCAAACATTTTCTATGTGCTGGTCAAAGAAACAGGTCATAAGCAAGACAAACTACGAGACTTAGACAGGTTGCAACATCGAAGTAGTATCGCTTGGCGATCTGTCCAGCCAGATCAGAAGAACACTTGGCTGACGGAAGGGCTGCATGACGAGTTTGAAACATTCATTGCGATGGGCAGCAAGGAAGCGAAAGCAGTTAAGGGGCAAGCGG
>JADFGN010000457.1 GCA_022567695.1 Candidatus Poribacteria bacterium
GGTGTGGCCGGGCATATAGTGAACCGCGATTGCGCGGCGTTTTTTGTCGCTCGGATTTTTGGGGCTACCATGCCACGTCAAGCAGTGATGAAAAGCAACCTCGCCCGCCATGACTTCCATCGGCACGACTTCTACCACTTCGCCTTCAGGAACTAGCTCAGGATTGTAACTCAACTCGAAATTCTCTCCAGTTGCCAGTCCGCGTTGGCCGCTCTTTGGGCTACGATGGATGCCCCACTTGTGGCTTCCCAGAACCATACTCATGCAGCCATTCTCCACCGTTGCATCGTCTAGGGCGACCCATGCGCTGATTAAGTCTCCCGGCTCAAGGATGGGCCACGCTGGATAATCCTGATGCCACCCGGTTTTTGCACCAACGCGGGGTGGTTTGTATTGAATCTGATCATGCCAGACGCGAAGCACATCCGTGTCACACAACTGCGCGACCATCGCCGTGATCTGCGAGTTGTACATGTGCGCATTGAAAAGGCTGTCCGCCTCCCAGATGTTGACGATTTGCACAACGACGCTACTGGCAAACATCTTCACGCCCGTTGGCATGTGATCATCATCTTCATCGTCTGTCTTGACGTAGATGTCGCTGCCGGAAAGGTTTCGCAGCAGTTCCGGTTTTGCTTCGCCATTCTCATCCATAACGCGGTCAAGCCGATCTCGCAAGGCTTCGACTTCCGCATCCGTCAGTACCTTGCCCGCGTTGAGATAACCTCTTTCGTGAAATTCTTGGATCTGTGATTCATTAAGCATAAGAACACTCCTCTTAGTACGATGGGGAATTGGTGGGGCAAATTATGACATAAAAGATGCTAAAAGTCCAAGCGTTTTATGCGCGTGTGCATGTGACAAATTAGCACATTTCGAAAGTGACAAATCAGCACAACCAAAAGTGACAAGTTTCGGTGTACATCAAAATTCCATCTGCGCGAGGTGCGTGAGACCATTTACAGATCTATGCGCTCCTTAGTGGCAACCCTTCAGGGGCGGATATGTCCGACAAAAATGACTCAAACCGCCCTCTCACAAGAGAAGACTATCCGGAGTATTACCTATACTCCATTTATCTATCGTCTCCGGTCTCGCCATTTATCTATCGTCTCCGGTCTCGCCATTTATCTATCGTCTCCGGTCTCGACGATCCCTTTTGAAAAACTTTCCACGTTGTCTGCGGAAGTAATTTCCAAAAAACCGCTTCCGCTTCCGTTGAGTTGGGGTGCGCGAGGTGCGTGAGGTTCTTCCTCCCTCCCACCCCCAGGTACCCCAGCGGAGAGCCAGTCAGGGGTGCAACCCCCTCAAAACGTAGAACCTACGTTGTCTGCGGATTTCTTTCTAATTTAACAGTGTCGAATTATGAATTTCATCGGCATTTATAAATTTTGGCATATCATTTGCCTATGTTCACTTCCGTCAGAATACTCAACAACTCAAAAGGAGATTAGTCACAGTGAAACATCGTATAGTACATCTTGCACTTTTCGTTGCAATGATGCTAATTGGAACACATCTGGTCATCGCTGCCGTCAGTGAGTTCGATGATCCGGAACTCACCGAACTACTCGGCGAGTTCGAAGACAGCGAAGAAGATTTCGAGCGAGACATTGGAATCTCGGGTTTCTTCGATATGGAATTCAATAAGTTGGACACCAGTAATTCGACGCTGAATCCGTTGATTAGTGACGAAGGGACTTTCAGCAATAGCCATCTGAATATTTATTTCGATTCGCAAGTTTCACCCAGATTTCGCTTCTTCAGCGAGGTACGATTGCTGAATCAACCTTCGACACTCTTTACAGAGGAAAACCTCGCCGATCGATTTCAAGGTTCGCTGTCGATCGAGCGTGCATGGGTCGATTGGAATTACCGAAATCAACTCAACATTCGCGTCGGAAAATTCCTGACGCCGTATGGCATCTGGAATGTGGAACACGGCGGTCCCATTCTGATTTCCACCCGTACTCCACTTTTACTCAGGAAGCAACTCTTTCCCGAATCAGTTGCAGGTGTCCAAGTCTATGGTAAAATCTTCCCGGCGAATTTCCAGCTCTCCTATTATGCGTGGATCGGCAACGGCAAGGGACCGTCGGCAGCACTTCAAGACGCCAACGAAGACAAGGCGATCGGCGGACGTATTGCCATCCGTCTCCCACTCCGACAGAAGATTGAGCTGGGAATATCCGCTTACCGTGGCGATGTCTCACAGGCGGAGTTCATACCGACTCAAGACCTCATGGGGCGTATCGGACAGGTGTTCGACGCCGAGGTGGAAACACCATCTGTGATGTCCGATGGAAACGATATGTCTAAAATGGACAATATGGACGGCATGAATGGTATGGATAACATGAACCAGACGGATATGTCGGATATGAATCAGATGGACAAGACGAATGGAATGATCGACACGGATATGCCTAAAATGGACAAGACCGATGGCATGAATAACATGGATATGCCCGATATGCCTCAAATGGATGACATGGACGACATGAACCAAATGGATGACATGGACGACATGAACCAAATGGATATGTCGAATATGAATCAGATGGATGGCATGGATATGTCGGGGATGTCGCCCATTTTAATGGAGCGGTTCATGAGCAGAGGTTTCACGGCGCGAGGTGAACCGCTTGATGGCTACACCGACCAGGCGATTGGGCTTGATTTAAGTCTTGAGTTGTCTCATTTTGAGATTCAAGGCGAAGTGGTCATCAATTCCGTCGATCCATTTGGAAATACAGTGCCGAAATTTAGGGAGATAAGCGGCTATGGGCAGGTTGCATATGGCATCTGGACATCCGCCGGAAAAGTCACGCCATTTGTACGTGCCGGCTTCTCCGATCCGAATGATAAACTCGACCTTGAGATCGGTGAGCTCAGAATTGTCACGTTTGGTCTGAACTATAAGCCGACCACCGGTGTTGTGTTGAAAACGGAGTTTCATTTACATCGATTTGAGAACGATGCTCGGAATTTCCCAATGTTCGCGAATTCCTTGAGCGTCGCATTTTAAGGAAAGGAGTCAAAAATGAAGTACCTCACCGTGAGCTTGACCCTACTCGCTGTAATCTTTACCTTACAGCTTTCATCGGATGCGCAAAAATCAGATGCTCAGAAAATTGCTGTCATTGTGCATCCGTCCAATGACCAGAAAATTGACTTAAATACCCTAAGGCGTATCTGGGAAAGATCGGAATTGAAATGGAAAAATGGGGACTCAATCCTGCCACTCGACCTGTCGGCGAAGGCAGATCTTCGGGGTGCCTTTTCCAAAAAGGTACTGGGTAAAAGCCCCAATCAGATGAAGGAACACTACACGAAAGTGAGGATTAAAGCCACGGCGAAGCCGCCACAACCCAAGGTACTCAAATCGGCGAAAGCCGTCGTAATGGTTGTGAGTAAACTCAAGAGCGCTATTGGCTACATGCCGCTCGCTGATGCAAAACAGCAAAAGGCAGTCAAAATCGCGCTTGAACTTGCTTAAATGAGATTGATGCGCGGTTTCGGAGTCACTAACCCGTTAGACTATCAGTGCACGTATGGGGAAAGGAAGAAAGAAGTTTGTTCATCCTAAACTCGATTCAAGCGAAATTGCTCGTCACGCTTTTAGCCTTATCCCTTGTGCCGTTTACTTTAGCGACGTTCATCGGCTACACAAAAGCGAAAAACAACCTCGAAGAACACATCGGTCAGGGACTGGCTACCGTGGGCACCAGTGTTCTTGAACAAATTGTCGATCAGCTGCATGAAGCGAGAAAAGATATAGAAGCATGGACAACGCTTGATATTCTGACTTTAGGACTCCTGATCGACGATGTTGATGGCGAGATCGCTTCCTTCTTGGAACACCAGAAACAGAATTACGGTTATCGCGACCTGCTGTGTGTCAATGCGAACAACACCATTGTTGCTTCGACCGATGCGGCACAGACCGGGGGAACAATGGAACTCTGGGCGGGACCGGGCGTCATCCGGAATCAATACAACCTCGATGGTCAGGAAATTGGAATCGAGGTGAAATCGAGAAGTGAATCCCAATTCACGCTGACCTTTGCCGTGCCATTCAAAGGCTCAGACGATTCCGATGGCGCCATCGTCGCACAGTTCGATTGGAATGGGAAAGTGCATCGGTTGATTGATGAGAATAGCAGCAAATCCAGTTTTATCCTCATCGCCGACCAAACCGGAAAAGTGGTGTCAGCTCCCAAATCTCAGAGAGAGGCTGGCTGGCTTTTCGACGAGATGTTTGCCCAACAGATCGATGGCGTGATTAAACGATTCCACAACGAAGCGTCGGAGAGCGAACGGACCGAATACCGGATTGACACAATCAACCAAAAGAAACAGCTCATCGGCTATGCGACGGATGAACGGACCGCATGGCACGCCTTGGTTGTCCAAGATGCGAGGGAGGCGTTTTCGCCAATTAGAAGTCTGCGAACGCAGTCGATGTTTATCGGGGTGCTCGTGGTGGTTGTCACCGCTGGCGTTGCGTATCTGCTCGCTCAAAGCATTGCCGGCCCGATAAAATCTCTCACCTCAACCGCAAAAGACATTGCCAACGAATCTGATCTAACAAAACGCATTGAAATCAGAACGCGGGATGAAATCGGTGCCCTTGCAGAAGGGTTCAACACATTTCTTGAAAAGCTGCACAACACAATCGGACAGGTGGCGCAATTGGCAGAACAGGTAGCTGCCTCTGCAACCGAGTCGTCATCGACTGCTCAACGGATTGCGGACGGAGTGGAAGAAACATCAGCTCAAGCGGATACGGTTGCTGTTGCCACCGAACAGATGTCGGTAACGGCCTCGCAGATTGCCCAGAATTGCGGAGAGGCGGTGCAGGCTGCGGACTCGGCGACACAGACGGCTGATAACGGGCGAGAAGTCGTTCAACAGACTATCAACGAGATGGACCAAATTGCCTCACGGGTACGTGACTCCGCAACGGCCATTGAGACGCTCGAACAAAGCGTCGAGAAGATTGGTCAGATTATCGGTGTTATCGACGAGATTGCGGACCAAACGAACCTTTTGGCACTCAACGCCGCCATTGAAGCCGCCCGCGCTGGTGAGTTCGGACGCGGTTTTGCTGTCGTTGCCGATGAGGTGCGAAAGCTGGCTGAAAAGACGACAGAATCCACGCAGCAGATAGCGACAGTGATCAGAGCGATTCAGGATGAGACGCAGAACGCTGTCTATTCGATGAAGCAGGGGGTCGCTGAGGTTGAAACCGGGACACAGCTTGCCTCACAGACGGGCGAGGCGTTAGAAACGATTGTTCAACAGATCGTGACGGTTACGGATATGATTCGGCAAGTCTCCACGGCAGCAAAAGAGCAGACCGCGACCACAGGCGAGATTGCCAGCAACATCCAGCAGATTGCATCTGTCACCCAGCAATCGGCGGATGGCGCACAACAGTCGGTGCAATCCTCGGTACAGTTAGCGGAATTGTCCACTCAACTCCAACAGTTAGTGGGACAATTTAAGATTAGTGAAAACGGTAGAATGGCTGACCATGCGGTGGCTAGCCAACAGGCAGAATTGGTCGTGGTGCCGGCTTCAACGACCTCCTATACTTCGTAAAACGCGAGGTCTGTCCTCCCACTCGTAGGGTTCAGAACCGAATTTTTGCAAATTGCGCGAGGTTCTTCCTCCCACCTGAAAGGTCGGCTACATATCATTCTGTTAATCCCATACCTCCTTGATAAATATCTGATTTTATTATTGAAACTTGCTTAACTAAACTTCTCTATTAACCTAGATTTCGTACAAATAAGTGAAATCTGATGCCTTGTTTTCTTGAAATTCTTCCCTTTTTCGCCCCAAAATGCGAAATTCGAAGTGCGAAATGCGAAAAAACGGGCTTCGGACGCCATTTTGGATCATCATATTGGGAGTTTTTGGGCAAAACTTAGGTTAAAGTAGATATTTCAAAACACAGGCTCCGATGATTTGCGTGAGGTCTGACTCGTCTCCGGGCTCGACTCCCCCACCCGGAGGGACTGATTTCTTGCAGGAATTTATTCCTGAAAATTAGTTGAAAGGAGATTCGCATGAGAGTTCTTGTAGTAGATGACTCAAAAACGATGCGTCGAATGATTATCAAACACTTAAAACAACTCGGTATCCCCGGTATTGTCGAA
>JADFGN010000458.1 GCA_022567695.1 Candidatus Poribacteria bacterium
TCGCAATCGGTTCTATCGAAAGCCAAAGGATATTAGCTTTCTATCTCTAATTGCTGCTAGCCGACAGTATTATTGGATTGAAACCCTCAACTGATTTTCGTACTGACGCAACTTTCGAGAAACTGATTGATTACTGCGAGTCTAGCTTTCCCGATGAAAAAAAAACACACCGGCTAGACCTCAAGGCCCATGCCACTCTTCAAAAAAAAAAAACTGAAGTCTGGTTTAAGGCTATCTCTGGCTCTGCAGTCGTGTACTTCACAGATGGGTTAGGCTCAGGTCTTTACCCCAATGCTCGTTTTGCGGCGCCCCGACCATTGTTCCGTCGTTAGAGGTATCGACGAGACCCCTAACCGAGCACATTGCCTTATTGGCTACAGGCTATTGCTTATGGATTAACCTGTTCCGTGATAACGAGGCTTTTTACAACCTGCTAACTTTCGCGAACCGTACCATCATAGTCGGACGTGACTTCGGGCTATCCACTTTTGCCTCTGTCCTCGCCTTGTCTTGCTTAGCTTTAATCCATCATCTTTTCAGATGATAAACCTGCAATCGAGACTCACATAGACGGAATTACATGGTGGGAATTCAACCCACATTACACGAATGCTCCTCCAGAGCGCACCGTCGAATTCTATTAAACTAAAGTCATAACCACAGGTGACTTTGACAAACACATCAAAATCACATTATACCTGATTCACACTTGTAAAGCCTCAGAAAATCACGTCCGAGAACCAATAAGGATGAACCTTCTCATTAAAAGTCCGTTTGCTATCTGGTGAAACTGGATGCCGATGTCCGTCGTTACGGACAATATGACTGAACATTTGTCAACCCAACAAGCCGCAAAATATTTCAATGTCCACGAGCGGACGATCCGTCGCTGGATTAAGTCTGGTAAGCTCCCTGCTGAACTTATAGAAGGGCGATGGTTTGTCCAGATTGCGGATGAGAATGTTCAGGGCAACGGGCAACCTGTCATGGGCAATGCCCGCAATAACGGACAAGATGCTGAAAGCCGTGACAGACTCTATGAACACCTCAGTTCTGAAATCCGAACCCTTCGCGAGCAGCTTACCGAGAAAGACAACCAAATCAACCATATCCAACAGATTGTCGCCATGTCCCAAAAGAACATCGGCGCATTGACCGAGCAACTCGACGACTCCCGACAGATGATTGAGGATATGCGTCAGCGAAAAACGGTGTGGCAACAACTCAAGGCGGTGTTTGTGGCTGAGTCAGCGTAGAAGCTCACTGTTGTGCGTTAGCAAGCTCTGCCCAAGAGCCACCTCGCAAGACCCTCCCCTCGCCCGAATTCGGTCCTTTGGGGTTTCGTGCCGGGCTTGTTTGATAGTAATCTTTCGCATACCAGTCTGCAACCCATTCGTAGACATTTCCGGCGAGGTCTTCAACGCCATAGAAACTTGCGCCTTGTTGATGGCTGCCAACGGGTGCCGTTGCTTGCCGTCCAAATTCCCAGGAATTTGCGTTTGCAGCAAGCCATTGTTCGCCCCAAGGGAATTCACGTTCATCTGTACCGCGAGCCGCTTTTTCCCATTCTGTTTCCGTGGGAAGCCTGCCACCTGCCCATTGCGCGTAGGCGTTGGCTCCATACCAGGTGACGCCGACGACGGGATGGTCAGCCCATTTTTTCGCGATACTGTAGCTCGCACCCCGACGCTTAATCGGTGAGATATTCAGATCGATAAGCGGGTGACCGGCGTCGGCCACGTTTTTACCCGTGGCATTGAGGAATTCGACGTACCGCTGATTGGTGACTTCATATTTACCCATCTGAAATGCATCGAGAAACACTTTGTGTGATGGGCGTTCGTCATCATTGCCGACGCCGCCAAGACTCCCCATGACAAATTCTCCGGCGGGTATATGTACCATCTCATTTGAAGTCACAAAGACCTCTCTGGTGGTGGTTGCGTTTATCTGTCTATCATCTCGGACTTCCAACCGAATCTTCTTATAACCGGGAGACGTGTATGCGTGTGTGGCCACCCTTTCCGTCGAGAAATCCGTATCCCAAACACCATCATCTTCAAAGTCCCACCGCAATACAACCTCCCCAAATTGACTGGACGCATCTGACGCATCAACATGAAAGTCGGTTCCCGGTGCTGCACTTGTGGGCGAGACGGTGAAAACCACTTTGGGAGGTAATTGACCGGTAGAATGCGCCGGAGACCCTGGAGCATCACTTTGACCACAACCCAAGCTCAACACAATTGACAGTATGAAGCTAAAAGTGATGAGAGATGATACTCGCATGTTTTCGCGCCCTTCGGGTGGGAGCACAGACCTCACGCAGATTTGTGTAGGGTAGTGGCATCATCGCCCTTCGGGTGGGAGGAAGAACCTCGCGCCCCCCAAGATTTCTTGCGCGAGTTGCGCTGCATTTTGCCATTCAACGGTTTCAGCTTGCATCACTTCAGCTTCCCAACGTCGATCATCATCGGCATTCAAATCATCGCCCATGCCCAGCAGTGTGGTCGGAACGGCATAGGGTATTCGGGTCATGACGTAACCTTCTCATTCATTGCCTCTCGCCTCGCAAGTTCACGTTGTACCGCTTCAAGGTAGTTTTTTTCCTCATCCAAGTTTGCCTTTTTCAAGTGGAGAATCATCGCCATCTCACAACGAGATGGACTGCGAAAACTCAGAATCCTGGCAATATCCTCATAGCTTAACAGGCATTTGCGGGCTAACAAGTAGACCGTTAAATCCCTGGCGGCAGTTATCTCTGTATCTGTTTCTTCTGTCATCTCCAAAGCTTTGGCCACCAGGGAAACCTTAGGTTTTTCCCCGTCCTCTTGCCAGAGGTCTGCAATGACTTGATTTAATCGGCGGAATTGGGATAACAGGTAAGCGGGAAACCGCACCGCACGACTATTGGAAAAACATCTCTCCATTCCCCGCTTTATCGCCCACCACGCATAGGACGAAAATTGGAACCCTTTTGTGGGCAATAGAAATTCCGCGAGTTTATCGGTCATCGAAACGGGACTCATTTCAGTCGTCATCCGCATTGACTCCTTCTCTTTTTGGGCTCTCATCAAGTTCGACAACTTTCTTGTCCATGTCAATCTCTTGTGGCACCATTTGTGTAAAGTCGATACGATTTCTCAAGCATGGTATCCCCCCTGTGGAATTACTTAATTCTATTACCTCTATTTCGTGCAATGAGAGCGGGTTTTCATTCCGACTTAAAGGCACTCAAACCCGCACTGAGACTGAACAGCAGCCCAATCAAATGGTACCAATCGTGACAAGGGTACCTTTTGCCCCAAAAAGGGGGCATTTGAGCCGATTTCGCTCAATTTTCCCATTCAGTGTGTGGAGAAAATCGTGAGAATCCAGTTGTTGAAAGGGTCGCAAAGGTCGGGTCGAGAGTTCTCCTACCTTTGATTGTCTCCAAAGCCAGACTGTGACTGAACTCTAAGGTAGTCCACCCATCGGTAAAACTGCCTTACATTGCACGAAAACTAGGTATTAGTTACGCACAGTTCTATCGAACCGCACTATGACTGAGTCGTAAAAATGGAAATCAACGCAAACCCTTGTCCTGATTGCCTGATTGCCTGATTGCCTGATTGCTTAATTGCAGTCATGCAGAAAAGTTCAACCTCCGCTAAAATACGGAGTTCTTACGTCAAACTCACGTTAAATATTTTAGGAGGTTTTTATGAAAAGACTTTCACCTGCCAAGATTTTCTTGGCGTGCGCCTTTCTGTTGGCACTTACCTATGGTGTAAGCACAGGATGGTATGTAAGTGCTAATGCGAGTGCATGGGCTTCGGCAGGTCCAAGCGGCGCTAGTAGTTCTGCCAGTAGCGATGCCTACGCGGAGGGAAATTCCTATTGTTGGGCAGATGCCTATAGTGAAGCCTACGCACAGGGTGATGACATCGAGTTTTGGGCGGATGCCGATTTCTATGGATACTCATGGACCTCAGGCGGCTGGTGTTACGCCGGTGCATGGTCCTGGGCGTTCGCATGGGTTTCAGGTAGTTTTAATTCGACTTACGCCGACGCATACGCGGACGCATACGCCGAGGCGGATGACGGATCCTTCGACGCGTGGTTCGATGCTTTTGCGCAGTGGGATCGGTAAAATTACAGTGTGCTAATTGCCTAAAGCGCAGCATCAACAACTAGGGCACCCATTGGTGCCCTAGCACCAGCTATTGTATCTTTTGGGCCAAGGCGATCTCAGTCATGTTAGTTGGAACTCAGCAAAAAGAATGGAGGACGTTTTCTATGAAGATGAACTTCCCACGTAACTGGCTATCGATAGCCGGTCCCGCATTACTAATTGCTGTTGCAGTCCTAGTGGCGAGGAGCATGCAATCGAGTTCTCCGCCCTCTCGGGAAGAGATACGGGCCAAGCACCAGTTACGAAGAGAAGCAGTAGACTCGCCGTTTTCAACAGCAGTTCCGATTTCAAAGACATCGTCCTCTAAACCGCAGGTCGAATCTCAAGACGAGCAACTCCAAGATGAACTGTGGGAACAATACATGGATGAGGTTGTCAAAGGAATTGCCAATGAGCTGACTTCTCCCGAGGCCGACTTTGGGCACGCTCAAGGTGAGCCACCCGAATCGGAAAGCCGATCGGATGACGCTGATTCGACGCAGATGTGGAAAGATTTTGGGAGAGACGAATACCAGGTACGTGCTCTAGGTGACGGGGAATTCGAGGTGAAGGGACCGGATGGAAGGATTCACCATATCGGAAAAGATGAGGTCTTGACTTTCTATAACGGTGAACTCAACGTGATGAAAAATGGCGTTCCAGTTGAAAGAAGCGTGTACCTGTTACAACAGAATGGTATTTCGATGGAAATTGACATGGAGACCGCCGAGTTTCTACGTACAGAATATGAACGCCTCGGTCAGGCCGTCGAGAATGCACCCAATCAATCCATCCGCAATCAATATCAGGCAGAACTGGACGCACTCTATAAAGAATTTGGGGCTGTCGGGTATCAAGGAACTACTGTGCGAGCCACGCGGGGGGAATAGACGATATTGGTTGAATCCATTCTTTCCAAATATCATCGTGCAATAAGCCTTTTTTCGCTAATGATTTTGATCGGGTTCGGAATCATTTTGCGAATCCATCATTTCGCCAATCTTCCTCCGGATGTCTTTTTTGGTACAGATTCCTACCGTTTCTACCGTCAGGCAGAAATCATTGTCGAACAGGGCAAGTTACCTCCAATCGACACGGGACGGTGGCTGCCGAGTGGTCGTGACTTGCGCACACATGCCAATACGTCCTCATATCTCATTGCCTATCTCTATCAGATAACACATAAAGTATTCTCGCGGGTATCACTATACCATGTGGCTACGATATATTCGGTAATTTGTTTCATAGCCAGCGCGTTTATCCTCTACTTGATCGCCAGTCAGTTCGCAGGACGTGGGTACGCACTACTTAGCGTGACTTTCTATTTATTCTTTCCTGTGCTCCTTGAGCGTTCATCTGTCGGGTTTTGCGACCGAGACGCTTTGTGCCTATTCTTAATCCTGTCGAGCTGTTACTTTTGGATGTTGGCATTGCGTTACTCTGGCTGGCTCGGTTTTGCCTTGCGCTCCCTGCTCGGGTTGTCGATTGGTTTCTTGGCTCTTGCATGGCAGGGGGTCGTGCCTTTCGCTTTCATTCTTGTGCTTGTCCAAATCGTCGAACTGGTAAATCATAAACAGAAACATGCTCCGTGGGAATATTTCGGCTTTCTGGTCCCAGTTTTTCTATTGGCTTTGTTGCTGACAGACATGTATGCGTTCAAAATTACCCCCGGAATCCGAATTCCTGTTGCGCTGACTTTGTGGGTACCTATGCTATCAATGGCACTTCTCATCGGTGTCGTGCTTATTTTGCAGAAAACCGGCCAAGAAAACCTATTGAATGCCCCGGTCAAGCAGATAGCCTGGATCGCTGGTGTCTTCGCCATCGGAGGTGTTGTGGGTTTCTCGATTTTTGGAGATTGGGATACGTTTCGTACCTTATATGACCCTGTTGGCGAAATCGAGAGATCCAGTAATAATGGGTGAGTGGTGAATGGTAGAATGGTCAATGAATTCACCACTCACCACTCTACCACTCACTTTCCGAAAATCGTTAGATGAATTCGCCAACAGCATCA